>CAYSYX010000671.1:0-4876 GCA_964435055.1 uncultured Polyangium sp.
GACGAACCCCATGAGCGATAAATTGAAACTCGCGGACAAGATCCGCAACACGGTCACAATCAGCCACTTCGTGAGGTTGCCCCGGTTTTGGATTTTTGATGCGCTCGAAAGTCACAGTGAATGGCTCGGTTGCGCGGTCAATCGTCATTCGAACGGTAAAATGCTCGTGGCCAAGCCGTCGAATGGCTTCCGCGAGCTTTTTGGCAACGTAGGTGGACGCAGTGCGTACGCCGCATTCGAGCGTTTTTCCGTGCATCCCAAGCTTGTATCGAGCGAAATCCACAATGCTCGAGTAATGTTGGCGTGACTTTCCGGCCAATTGGCGGTCGAGGAGACGATACAGCTGCAAGTCCAGCGGGTGTTCGAGCCTCTGAACGAGCCGCGCATCAATCGGCTTGGTGTAACGACGAACCATGCTCTCCCAAAACGCCTTCCCCCACGTCACCTGCAGCACCCGTGGGCGGTTTCTGCCACCCTCGTCGATTACTTTGACGTCGCTGATGATGGCGACATTTGCGGTCTGCTGCCGCTTGAGCTGATTATCCCACCAGCGATCCGTGTGGATTCTCGAGTTGGCAATACAATTGATTTGGCGCTCGACAGAACGAAGAAGATCATTATTCGGTGCGTAGGCTTTGAATCGGTCGGGGTACATGTAGCGCACCACGAGTTCCCGGATCTTTACTGAAAAGCTGTCACAATCAGCATTGCACTCGTTTTTCCACATCCACATGAGCCCAAGGGCGACCCGCGGGGCAAGGCTATTCGGAAGCCCATGTTCAGAGGATTTGAGGCATGCAAGCCTGCTTCTCCCATCAGCAGAGAGCGGAATCTCGTAGATCCCTTGGGTGTGTCGTGTAAGTAGTGCAAAGGGCAGTTCGACGAGATTCATCTCGTCGAATGGAATATTATCAAGCGACGACTCCTTTTCGGCGATAAATATGATTTGAGCTTGTTCGGCGCTTTGTTTTTTCTGTAAATCCGCTGCACTTTCGCTCATACATAATTAGATTTATTGGTTCGACCGGTCCTGCTGATATGGTGCCAAATCAGAATGCCTAGGTCAAGCGCTGGTGGACCAATACTTAGATGCGCGCCATCGAATCCCACGTATTTACCGATTACGGTATCTACCGATTGCGAATTTCGCTCCATCGTGATCACCCATTTCACGCCATCGTGATCACCCATTTCACGCCATCGTGATCACCTGTTTCGCGGCATCGTGATCACCTGTTTCGCCATCGTGATCACCTGTTTCGCGGTGTTGACCACCGTTTTCACGGAAGGTTTGACCGCGCGTAGACGGTGATCGCCACGAGGGCGTCAGAAGCGAGTTGACGCTGGGTTGTTCTTCGAGCTGTCCGTGCTCCGAAGCAGGAGACGAGATGGCCACGGAGCGATTATCCATGCGGTGTATACGAGAAATTCTTCGACAAAAGCTGGTGCTTGCGCGCAGTAATCGTCAAGTCGCCGCAAGCCTCAAGGTCAGTGCTGGCACGGTATCGAGTACCGCGACGCGAGCGCGCACGCTGGGACTCGATTGGGACAAGATTGCACAGCTGAGCGATGATGCCCTGGAAGAGCGACTTTACGGGCCAAAGATCAGCAATCGTGCAGAGCGACCGCTGCCCGATCCATCGTATCTCCACGTCGAATTGCGGCGGTCTGGCGTGACGCTGCAGCTGCTTCACTTGGAGTACCTCGAACAGCATCCGAATGGCTTTCGGTATACGGCGTTTTGCCGCCATTACAATGAGTGGCTCGAACAGCAGCAACCCACCATGCGTCAGGTGCATCATGGCGGGGACAAACTTTTCGTCGATTATTCGGGGAAGAAGCCGGAGATCGTGGACCCTGCGACAGGCGAAGCTATCGCGGTCGAGCTTTTCGTCGGTGTGCTTGGGGCGTCCAGCTTCACGTTTGCCGAGGCGACTCGCACGCAAACTGTGAGGGATTGGATTGGCAGCCACGTGCGAACTCTCGAGTCTTTTGGCGGCGTCCCAAAGGCCATCGTCCCCGACCAACTCAAAAGCGGCGTTTCGCAGCCATGCCGCTACGAGCCCGGAATTCAGCGGACGTACGAGGAAATGGCAGCACATTACAATACGACCATCATGCCCGCGCGTCCGAAAAGTCCGCGGGACAAGGCCAAAGTCGAGGTGGGCGTGCTCATTGCGCAAAGGTGGATCCTCGCGAAAACGCGCAATCAGACATTTTTCTCGCTGGCCGAGCTGAACCACCGCATCACGGAGCTGGTAGGCGAACTCAACGAGCGACGAATGCGCGTATATGGGGCCAGTCGACGCGAGCTCTTCGAGCAACTCGACAAACCCGCACTCGGACCGTTGCCTGCGCAGCGTTTTGAAACATGCGAGTGGAAAAAAGCGCGCGTGAACATCGATTATCACGTGGAATACGACCACCACTTTTATTCGGTCCCGTGTGCCCTACTGCGGCAGGAAATCGAGATTCGGGCCACGGCAGCCACCGTCGAGATCTATCTGCGTGGTGAGCGTGTGGCATCGCATCAACGAAGCAATGCGCGCGGTAAACACACGACCGTTACCGAACACATGCCGAAAGCGCATCAAGCGCACGCAGAGTGGAGCCCTTCACGCATTCTCTCCTGGGCCGCAACAGTCGGTCCGGAAACGGCAAAACTTGCGGAAGCCATCTTGGCATCGAAGCCGCATCCCGAGCAAGGTTATCGCTCCTGCTTGGGGATTTTGCGTCTCTCGAAGGCGTATGGCGCCGAGCGCGTCGAGGCTGCTTGTGCGCGTGCAATGGCCGCAGGAGCGCGCTCGTATCGCCATGTCGAATCGATTTTGAAACACGGACTCGATCGAATCGAGCCACTCGACGAAAGAAACACAACGCGCCTCACCCACGACAATATCCGCGGGCGAGGGTACTACCATTGAAAGGACAGCAAAGTGCTCAACGAACCGACCATCGAAAAACTCAAAGCGCTCCGTCTTGGCGGCCTTCTGGCTGCATGGACGGACCAGCAAAAACTACCCGAGACGAATTCGCTTGGTTTCGACGAACGGCTCGGCATGCTCATCGATGCGGAGTGGATGTATCGTGAAAACAAGCGAATCACACGCTCGTTAAAGGAAGCGAAGCTACGCATCACGGAAGCGTGCATCGAAGGGCTCGATTATCCCGCCAAACGTGAACTCGACAAGGCCATCATTCGGCAATTGCAAACATGCCAATGGGTGCAGGAGCATCAAACGGTATTGATTACGGGAGCGACCGGAACGGGCAAAAGTTATCTCGCCTGTGCGCTCGCGAATCAAGCTTGTCGCAAGGGCTTTCGAGCGACGTATCGGCGTGCGCCGCGCCTTTTTGACGAATTGAAGATGGCTCGGGCTGATGGAAGCTACAGAATCGTGCTTGGGCGAATTGCGAAAGTGGACCTGCTGGTCATCGACGATTTCGCCGTCGCACCGATTTCGGACCAAGAACGAAATGACCTGCTCGAGGTGCTCGAGGACCGCTATGGGCTGCGGTCGACCATCGTCACAAGTCAGTTGCCAACGTCGAACTGGCATGATTATTTGGGCGACCCAACACTGGCCGATGCGATCTGCGACAGGCTTGTCAACCACGCGCATCGGATCGCACTGAAAGGACCATCGAGAAGGAAACCCGAGAAAAACCAACCGGAAACCTGAACAACCAAGGCGTCGCTTCGCTCCGATCACGATGACGCGGAATAGGTGATCACGATGGCGCGGAACAGGCGATCACGATGGCGTGAAACCGGTGGTCAAGATGAGCGGAATGCGCAACCGACCGCGGTATCTACCGAATGCGGTATTTTATTGACACGCTTTTCATTGCAGAGTTACAATATACCCCGATGAATCATACACGCATTGCATTCTTAAATAGCAAAGGAGGGGTCGGGAAAACGACTTCGGCGGTGAATACCGCTGCCGCCCTGGCAGAACTCGGCAATTCTGTCCTCTTGATCGATATGGACGCCCAATCGCATGTGGCGTCACACTTGGGCTTGGAGGTCGATACGGCCAAAAGCGTGGATGCGGTTTTGCAAGAAAAACACGGGCGCATTGAGACAGCGATATTGAAGACGCCTTATGTGAATTTGGATGTGGTGCTTTCGACAGGCAAACTCGAGGAAGTCGAAAAGCTCTTGCTCATGCGAAATCAACCCGTCGATGTCCTGCGGCGAGCGCTGCAAGCCGTCAAAAGCTACGATTTCCTGCTTATAGACTGCGCGCCAAGCTTGGGTGTGCTGAGTTTGAATGCTATTCGCGCAAGTGATTACCTCGTCATACCGACGGACCTGGATAAGTTCAGTGTCGATGGGATGAATCGGCTCGGCAATGTAATCGCTGAGCTTCACGAAGACTATGCTGATACGTCTGGGCAGGTTCTCGGCGTGGTCATTACGAAATTCGACCGGCGTCAAGGCATCGAAAACCGTGCGAATCAGCGGCGCCTCGAAAGTTCATTCGGCGGCGATGGCGTATTCTTCAAACGAAAAATTCGAATCGATGAGCGTTGCAAGCATGCAACACGGGAGCGTCGTCCCGTAATTGGCATTAAGGGCTCGCGTGCGGCCGAAGATTATCGGGCGCTTGCACTGGAAATTCGCGAACGGCTTGAGCAGCGCAATCTTGTCGCCGCATGAGCGGTAGATATCGCCAACGGTATTGCGGTATGTGCATACGTGCCTTCATATTTAGTAATTAAAGTTTATGTCACAATCAAAAGACACCGGTCTCGCCGCGATTGCGCAAAGCACGCGGAAAACATCGGCGACTAAAACAACGCCGGAGAATTTTCTTGGGGTGGCGAAACCGCCTCTCGTGCTCGAAGGACAGTGCAACAAGACGAGCGT
>CAYSYX010000672.1:0-4859 GCA_964435055.1 uncultured Polyangium sp.
AGGTGACGTTCATGATACAAGGCGGACCGGTATTGATGCGCTATCGAGATTCGAATTTCTACGCGCCGACGGAGGAGCCGATCACCGTCATCGGAGCGATTGGGGGCGGTATCCAGATCCGCGTCCACGACTATGTGTATCTTCAGCCGGAAGTCGGCATCAACTATTTCGACTATCAGCCGATCGCCGGGACGCGATATTGGCCGAACTTCGGGATCGCCGTGGGTTTCGGGCCGCAACCGCAATACGACGACTCGAAGGAAAAGAGCAAGTAACGTAGGGCCCCGGGGCTGTCAATGGATTCGCTCTCGGCACGATGATTGCTTTCCCACTTGGTGTCGTAAGTCTTCATTCGAGGTGACATGGTGATGCAGAAAAAAACAATGGCTGCAATGGTGTTTCTGGCTTGTTCCGCGCTGACTTCACTTGCCGCGGCGGATATACCGAGTCCATCCGGGCCTTCGTGCCGCTGTGAAGTGCCGGGATCGACGGCTTCCGGGCCGCTTGAAATGGGCGTGAGCGCGCTTGTTTTTGGAACGGGCGTCGTGATCGCCATGCGGCGGCGTCGTCAGCGATAACGAAGTTTCTTTCGTCGATGGCGCACTGATTGCGCCGCGGCGAACGTCTTGCCTCGCTCCAATGCGCAAGGCTTGGAGCCGAGGGCGAGTGACTCAGTCAAAAATCCGCGCTGCAAGCATTGAGCACGTCGGCGCAGCCATTGGGCGCGGCTTCGACCATCACGCATGTCGAGCAGGCCATCGAAACGGTACCGCCCGTGCAAAGGGCCGAGTCCGGCGGCGTATTGCATATCGATTCGCACGGATTGCCGGGCACACACGTACACGTCCACAAGGCGTCGTACAACATCGCCGAGGTGTCGCTGCAAAAGGTGATCTGGTCGGGAGGCACCGGTACGTCGAGGGTCGCGTCGGCGCAAGTCACACACGTAGGAGCGCATGACTCGGCGCAGAGCGTGCAATTGTCTTTGTTCACGTAGGTCCAAATGCCTCCGACACATTCGTAAAAACCGGTCCAGCCTGGTGCGGGAGGGCAAACGACGGGATCTCCGTAATGGCAGGACAAACTTCCCGCGCAAGGATCGTTGACGAAGGGCGGCTCGGTTGGGCATACCGTGGACGTTTCATTGCAGGCGGCGTCACAGGCGTCCAAAAAGAAATTCGGTATGGAATAGTGAGAACGTTCGCACGGGGAAATGGGAAACGACGAGCCACCGCTGACGTAGTCGGAAACCAGGATTTCCAGCTCGGCGCCGTCCACCAAGCCCAGCGTCGCAGCACAGGCCCGCGGCATATCGCGATCATCGGTTGTTCGTATCCAATCGGAGCCCGTATCCCAATCGATACGTATTTCCACCGGATCGTTGTTGCAGGCTGCTTTGGATTGCGGCACCTGCTTGACGCTGACTCGGGCCTTGACGTGTCGGGTTGGGCCATACTCGCAGGGTGAACTGCATGCATTGGAAATGAGCGCGCTGAGAATCGTGGTGATGGCCAAGAGTCGTTTCATGATGGGATGCTCCCGCCGATGCGTCGCGTACGTCCGAGTCAAACCGACGCTCGGTCGGCGAGCGTGGATATCAAGAGTCGTGCCTGGGAGAAAGTGGCGGAAAATGTGAATGATGTTGTATGCGGCGCATGCAAGACGTGCGTCGGCGCGAAAGGGGTGCAGGGGAAGGACCACGCGTAATCGACTTGGGAACACAAAACCAAGTCCGGGCGTTGATGCTCGGTGCGGTGCTCCCGGTTCGGCAAGCGGGGATTGGCGGCGGGAAGTATCGGCAACGGGACCAAATCGTCAGCCGACGAAAATTTTTTGAAATAAAAACTCATGAGCAACGAACAGTGCGCGCCATGTACTCGACTTCGGTGACCGGTCGGTTACCCGTCATTCATTCTGCGAAACGTCTTTGTTTCGACCGGACATTTCGTGTCCTACGCACGAGCCATTTTTCTGGCTTTCTTCGCTGTTTCTGATTACATTTGCCGCCGCTCGTACGACGAATTGGACGAAACGTGAATCGTCGTTTCGAGTGCGCGTAATCCAACGGATTCTTCAAATATTCCTGGGGGCAGGAATTGCGCTTTCATCGGCGTGTTTTGATGGATCCGAACCTTGAGGAGGCATTTATGACGCAAACGATGTTGCCCGTCGATCCAGCTGGAACGCGCATGCCTTTGGCGTGCACGTTCATTGCCGCGTTCGTGTGGACGGTATCGGTCGTGATTTGCATGGCGTCGTGTTTGCTTGCGACAAACGATTCGGCTCCCGGTATGCAGGGGAGGAAATCGGTGCAAGCGCCGCCGTCGGAATCACGGGTTCGTCCCGGTACTCGATTCTGATCCGTACGGAACGGTAACGTTTTCCCGCGGGTGCAGCGAGCTTGGAAAAGCCCTGCACCCGTGGCTTTTTCGAAGTGCTCCGTCAACGCGACGGGGCGCCTTTGGAACGGCTCAGGAGGCCGATCAGTGTAGTTCCGCCGATGATGAGATCCACGCCGACGATGACGGACAGGCCCCAAAACGCCAATCCGGGCAAACCCGTCAGGAGCAAAATGCCGAGAAATGCGCTGATGATGGCATCAAACAAAAGCCAGCCCGTTCCGCCTGTTGCCTGCACTTGATACGATCGGACCGCTTTGGCGACGGCGCCGAAAACGAAAAGGGCTCCCACCACCGCCGTGACACTGAGGGACCAAGCGCCGATCAACGGGGCCCACAGAATCGTGAGGCCGGCACCGACATACAGCATCGAGCTCAAAACAAGCCAACCAACGCCGGGGCGATATTGATGTTCAAACCCGTGCACGACGCGGACGAGCCCATTGGCGATGAGCAACACGCCAAGGATGATGGGGGCATAAGGTAATGGGACAATGGGGGCGAAAATTGCGACAATGCCGAGCACCAGCAGCGTGATGGCCTCGAAGGTCATGCGTTGTCGAATGTGGTCGACGGACAAGAACGACGGATCGAATGGTTTGCCTTGCGGTGGCTCGGTCATGCCGGAAGCGGTAGCAAGAACGGAGCCACGTGACGAGCTCGGGTTTGGCTCGCTCAACCGGCAGCGATGAGCTGCCTGCGGATTTTCGTTGGTTTGACGTTTGTCCGTGGCTTTCGGATCTACCGCGGTAGCTTCAGATCTCGATCGCTCCCTGGATCTGGCCGTAACCTCCAGGGATGAAGAAATCCTTACCCATTTGCATGCCGAAAGCGCCGCAAATCGTGGCGACGACATCGGCGGCTTTGGGAATTCGCTGCGTCACATCGCCGCTCTCTTCGAGAATCGACACCGCTTGTCCTTTGATTTCCGGTGCCAAGTCGAAATTTCCGATCTGTCGATTCGGCCCGGCATTGCCGCCTGTGAGAATGACGCTCGTGTAGTTGAAGTGATCGTCCGGATACTGCCAATTCTCTTTCGCCGTCTGATCCGGACCTCGCGACCAGCTGCGCCCGAATTCGCTCATGATGACCACCAACGTGTCCTCGTAAAGCGTTTTTCCGGGTTGACCCGGTGCCGGCGTCTGCTTCATCTCGCCCAGCAAACGCGCAATGATGTCGAGCTCCGCCCGAAGCCTCGCGGTGCCCGAGCCGGTGCCTGCTTCGCCCGTGTGCGTGTCGTAATACACCTCGTTGAGGAATGCATACACGACCGAAGTCATGTCGCTCTTCAACAGCCGCAGGATCATCTCCGACGAACTCGCCAAGTTCACGCCGCCGTTTGCCAAGCCAAACGTGACGTCGAATTGGTTGTACGGGCAATAATCGGGCTTCGGGAATTCCGCTCCTTTGGTGCCTTCCAGCACCTTCACCACATCCCGCGCCAAGGTCAGGCTCGTTTGCGCGTAGCCGTCATAATACTGTTGCAGCAACGCATCCGTTCCCGCGGACGAACGCGTGCGTAATGCCCGCGTACGTTCGAGCGTGAAGCGCTCGAGGTCCGTCATTTGAATCGAACGCGTCGGTGTATCCGCGCCAAACGGTGGAACATCGGTCGCCGTACGTACTTCGTGCCCGGTCCACCAATTCGATACGGCCGGATCTGCCGAGAAATACGCGCCCAGGCCGCTCAGCGAGGGAACGAGAATCGGCGACGCTGCTGCAGGAAGGCCCGCCGCAAGTGGAAAACCGTCCGGACGAATGGCCACGCAAGGCAGGGGACGCGTATCCGCGAATTGCTGATTGAGGTGGTTCGCGATGACGGAGACAAACGCCGGCGCACGATAAGACGCACCGGGAACGCCGCACATCGCCGCGACATAAGCCCCAAGGTGATCAAAGGCGCCTTGATCGACGCCGTGAACCACCGTCGTTCGCGATGCCAGATCATAATGGACCCAGCCATAACCGCACGGCGTGTATTGGAAGCCCGTACGATCTTTCGGATCCGCCGGGTTCCAGGTTTGTCCAATGCGTAGTCCCGGGAATCCTCCCGTGCCCATACCCAAATCCACCACGTCCTTGGCCAGGAAGTTAATGGGCTCCTGCACGAAACTGGAAGGAGGCGGGATGATCGTCGCAACATCGGTCTCCGACATCGGAGGCACGAAAAACGTATGCGGTCGAAATCCACCTTGCAGGTAGAGCACGAGCAATCTTGTCGGACCGGGCGGCGCTGCTTTGGCCTCGCGAATGAGACCAAAACGATCCAAAAGCGCGAATTGGCCGAGTCCCAGCGAAGCTCCGAGAAGCGCACGTCTTGAGAGTTTCATGGTTTCACCTGTCCTTTCTTTCAACTTTCAAAACGTCGAGTAACGAGGGTCGCGTACCAATGCCGCACAAACCTCGGTCCAGGCCACTTTCGCTCCCCGCGGTTCGGCAGGGACGAACACTTCATTGAAG
>CAYSYX010000673.1:0-4850 GCA_964435055.1 uncultured Polyangium sp.
GTCGCGGCATTCGCCCATTGCATCGTGATCTTGTCCGTACCCACGACAATCCGATCGACCATCGCGGCAATGACCGCGCGTCGTTGATTTGGATCCATCTTCGCCCATCGCGCCGCGACTTTCTCGATCCATTGTCGCGCACCATTTCGATTTTCGATCGTGTCGTCCGTTTCTTGGATCGTGCTGCGCCGTTCCTCAATCGTAAGGGCCATCAAATCCGATTCGATCTGCTTCGCTTTGCGATCGATGACTTCAAGGCTCCATGTTCCTGCCATCACGAGCGCGAGCAAACGTTCACGCGCGGCAATGAGATCCGATCGCTTGCTCTCGAATTGATCCGCATTCGGATTTCGTACCGGCTCAGGGCTTTGCATTAACTCGCCGCGTATTTTCTCGAAATGTCTTTCCGTTTCGTTCAACAGAAATTCGTCCGTCTCGGCTTGCTTATGAAATGGCGCTGTTTTGCATCGTTCTCCCGATTTGCATTTCAATCGTCGATGGCAGACGTAATAGCCCGCATGCGTTCGCTTTTTCGTATTCGAATTCGGCGCCGCTGCAATGACCGATCCGCAAATCGCACAGCGCGCGATTCCACGCATGATCCAATTCGCGGTTTTCGATTCCTTCCTCGGTACGGCGCCATAGGCGCGGCGACTCACCAAAGCATCTTGCGCCGTCAACCATGTCTCCATCGAAACGATTGGGTCATGAGCGTCGACCCATTCCGCGGGGCGTCGTATCGTGCTCGTGTGTCCTTTGGGTTTCACCGCGGTCAATGCGAGCTTTCCCGCATAGACACGATTCTTCAATGCATTCAAGATCCATTCGCTCTCGAAGCTCAGGACGTCGGGATACCGATCGCGCAAAATCGCGCTAATCTTGACCGCGCTATTTCCTGCGATGCAAAGATCGAACATTTCCCGGACAATCTTTGCTTTTTCCGGCTCGACTTCAAGTCGCCTTGGTTTTTCATTCGGAAGCTCGCCTTGCGCACGAACATAACCAAATGGAGGCTTGCCCTCGACAAAGTATCCCATGGCCCGCAAGCGCTTTCGATTCCCTTCCGTACGCTCACGAATACGTGCGCGCTCCATTTGCGCGATGCTCGCCCATAACGCCATTTGCGTCTCGCCTTCGGGCGTCGATGGATCGAAATGCTCCGCGATGGAAAGGAATCGCGCGCCTCGTTTTATGATCTCACGAACCGAGCTGATCGTAAAAACGATATCGCGAGAAAAACGATCGATCTTGCTCACGAGTACGAGATCGCCCCGCTGAACTTGCTTCAGAAGCTTTGCGACTTGCTCGCGTCGCTCTTGTGCTTCCGCGGATCCCGACTCCGTTTCTTCGAAGTCGATCGGCTCGGGCAGTTTGGCATATTCGCAATAACGGCGGATCTCGTCGCGTTGCAAATCGAGTGAATTGCCTTGTTTCCCTTGCTCCAAAGTGCTGACGCGCCGATACGCCAAAACGCGCGTTATGGCTGGTCCTGCGTGACCCGTCGTGCGCGCGGCGCTCGGAGATTGCACGCTCGCACGTATTGCCTTGCCTCTATGCCCTTTGCTGCCCTTCGTATCGCTCGCCCGCATATCGCCCACGTTATCACCGTGCATTTTCGTCGTCCAATCGAGATCGGACATTAAACGTCACACCATGGGATCCAGGGTGGGGTCAGGGCGTCCGCAGTGCACCGTAAGTACTTGATTTTATGAACGTTCATGACCGGTCTTGTGTCTAGCAATTACCTTCTTACTGTGCAAAACAACCGGCACCGGAACGACCATGGCAAAGTCTTCCGGGGGCCCTTGGTAACTGTTTTGCATTGATAACGTGGTTTGTTCGCCGAGCCGCGCCAAGACGACGAAGGTCGCGTCGTTGTACAATTTGCGATCCGCGCCGCTGACGAAAAAGCCGCAGAAGGCATGGGCCGCCGGAGATGCCAACGTCGACGCCATGCACAAGGCGAATCCGACCAACGAAGATGCATTCGATTTCATTTCAAATACCTCACAGGTCGTAGTCCGACGGTGATTGGATCGCGATGGTGGTGGAAAACTCGGCTCGGATCCGAGGGGCAACCGTTATGTTGTAATACTGGTACGATTGGGGCAGGAATTTGAATTTTATCCCGAAGTAATTTTTCAGGCGCTTTTGCGCGTGCTCCTCGAAACACGTCACAATGGCTTTGTCCAGGGTTTTCGACGTCGCTCGAACGCGTGTTCCCTCGGGCGTCGTCACCACCGTGATATCCACTTCGCCCAAGACGTTGGTATGGGCAAACAACGCCGGTAGCAAGCATTGTACTGCGCTTTTGCGCTGCTCGATATAGCCGACCAGAGCGTAGTTCATCGAATACGACCATTGGCTGATGTCGCGCGTGAGCGATTCATTCGGCGGGTCAACTTCGACTTTGGTCGGCGTGGGGCCTCCGATGTCCCGCGTTACCGGCAAAATCTCGCTGATCCTTACATCCACATTCAAGAAGCGTGGCTCGGTAATGGGCTCCACGCGTATGTCGCGAAGAATCTTTGTTATGCATCCGCCGAAACGAGCGTCCGCATGGTGCATGGGCCAAACGTTTTTGATGGTGCCATTGCGTTCGACCTGGATATGCGCGGAACCTTTATCGAACAACCACGGCAATGCGTCGGGCTCGAGGCACCGACGCAAGTCGTCTTTGCGTTTTTCGAGGGCGGTCAACAAGGGTTTTCCGAAGTCTTCGTTTTCGCCTTTTACGTCCAACAACACACGCACGCCCAAGGGCGTCGTGATTTTGGGACGTGCAGGCAATTCATTCGGCACGGTCGGGGAGGGATGCAAATGGTATTCGCCGAAATTGGGGAGCAACAGCAAGGCCATCAGCTGACGCATCGGGACATCATCGGCCACGCCAAGGGTCGGGTCACCCCACCTGGGAACCTGCATTTGGCGCCATTGGCCGTGATCATCGATAGGTTTGGCGGGCCAATCGCTCGATGAAAATGGCGTGTATTCTCCGTGCACGAAGATGTTCTCCGTGGTCATGGCCGCGACCGGCTCATAATCGGCCGACGTGCGACATCCCGGCACATCCAGTTTGCGTTCGCTGCAAAAGGGCACATTTTCTTGCATTTGTTCCGTGCACGCCGGAAGCTCGCTCTGCATTTCCTCGCTTTCATACTCGCGCAAGCGCGGAGCTATATGCGTGCCCGCTTTGCAGCGGCCCAGAAAAACCACTTTGCAAATGCGGGGATCTTGTTGACCGAATGCGTCGAGCAAACAGCTCACTTGGCGATACGGAATGCTCTCGTCGATGGCGAGGCGAGGGGTTTTGCCTTTGAATCGCCGAGCAATGTCGGCACACGTCTTCGATGATTCGAGATCTTTCGTCGCGGCGATGGTTTGCCCCTCGAGCGTGACCTGCTGCCGACCGACAAAGAGAATGTTGTCGTATTTGACGTCATTGCAGGATGTGAGAGCTTGCGGAGGCCCGCTCGCCAAGGTGACGTCATTCGGGACGAGCGCGCGAAACATGGTCGCGAGATGCTGTTGTTGGTCTTGGGCGTTTTTCGACGTGACGCCCAACGCGGCGAAGAGAACGACAAATCCGGGCGCAAAGGGGAGCAAAACGTTTTTCCAGGAAAACGACAGGCCGCGCAAGGCGATCAGGCAGGCGAGCACCAGGGGCAACAAAAATGAAATGGCCGGAATGAAAAAGAAGAGCTGCTTGGGCGGGATGTTTTCGGCGGCGAGCACCCATTCGAAAGGCGCCAATTCGAGGACGCTCGTATTGCTCCCGGCGGGCAAGGCCTGAGCCAAGGCGAACGATGCCATGGCCAAAAGGGCGCAAGCACAAGCGGCGACGGCGTATTTTCCTACGACTTTTGCGCCCGCAGCCAAATGCACAATCGACAAAGAAGCCAACGCGACGGCGGCCGGGAAAAACACCAGGTCGTACCGTTCGTCACGACCGACGCGAGATTGCAGGCGATACAAGGTGTATCCAAGGCAAGCCGTCAAGAGCAGGGGACCCAATGTGGCAATGATGGTTTGCCGACGACTCGTTTCTTCGCGTAATCCTTCGCGGCAGGCGGCGATTCCGGCGAACAAGCCCGCGAGTATCAGTAAACCCGCGGACATGTAAAACCCGCAGGCGGTGAATTGACTGCCGTACCACCATTGAGCGGCGAGGTTGGTGGCTTGTTCTTCGAGGCGCAAAGACGCGGCATAAGGCACCGGGCCGGTGGGAACCGATACGCCGAGAATGGATGCGGCAATGGCGGGAACTGCTGCAAAAAGCCCGAGCCACGCGGGATGATTGCGGCCGGCGATCGCGCCGAATCCCGCGGCGACGAGCAAGGCAAATGCGGCGCCGACGATGGTGCCCAGGGTCTGGGCCGCGGGCATCGATGATTCGGATAACGTTTGCCAGGCAATGCGGAGGCTCGAGGACGGAGAAAAATACGCAATGGCCGCTGCGCACAGCAACATCAATGGCGAAACGAACGCTCCGGCACCGCGGGGGTCTTGAAAAAAACGTAATGGCGAAGGCGAGGTAATGGTTCGTTTGGGCCGGCGGCTCGCGACAATCAAAGCGACGAACAGTATTATGCCGACGATGAAACGCGACGATTCTGAAAATAGGTCGATCAATTGGAGCGCAAGAACCAGCCACATAGCGCCAAAAGCAATGGTCGCGAAACCTCGCCCAACCAAACTCGAAGCACCGCTCGCCGGCGTTCGGTAGGCATATTGGACGACGAAGACGGTCAGTAAGAAGACGATGAGACCGGCGCCGAGGTAGGTGGGCGAGGGGCCGAGGATGGTTCTGCGGACAAACGAGAGCCATGTGCGGACGAGCAGCGCGGAGG
>CAYSYX010000674.1:0-4841 GCA_964435055.1 uncultured Polyangium sp.
CGATCGAAGCGACTGCGCGCGTCCTAGCAATCTCTCGCGGACCAAAGGCTCCCTTGCGAATGCGATCGTCGAGGTACACGACACCGAGCGCTTCACCTCGCGCGATGAGGGGCACGGCGAGCACGCTGCGGAGCTTCAGCGCATGCACGCTCGTGTGCACGGACGGCAGTTCTCCGGTCGCATCGACGGCGACAACCGGTTCGAGCGCTTCGAGCGCACGCTGCGCGAGCGTGTGCGACAACGTGATTTGCTCACCGCGAAGATCGGCGCGAGCCAAGTTGCGTGCGGCTCGAGGCACCAAGCGATCTCCGGCGCGCAGCAGAAGCAATCCGCGTTCGACACCGGTCCACAACACGAGCGCATCGACGACGCGTTCCAGCAGCGGTCGCAAACGATCTCGTTCGCTCAACGCGGTGATCAGTCGTTCGAGTTCACGAGCTTGTTCGTGATGCAGTCCTTCTTGCGGCACGAGGGCGGCATTGGCGACCCAAGGAAGCGCGCGAATGGATGGCGCGAGGTGCGCGGGAGCGCGGGCGATGAGATCGCGCGCGGCGTCTCCAAGGGAAGCCAGCAATCGAAGAGCCATGTCGCCTCGGCCCAAACGCGCGGCCAACGTGTAGCCCGCAGCAAGCGCAGGACCACGTGCACCAACGGGCGCTCGCGCATCCGCCAGCCCAACGAGGTTCGTCAGAAGTCGCTCGGCGACGCGTGCGTTGGGCGCCTCATCGTTTGACGTCAAACGTTCCAAGCGCGCTCGAAGCCAGTCGAGACGTGCACCTGTTTCGATGTGTGATGACTCGGCAACGTTGTCTTGCGTTTCGCAATACGCGCTCGTGAAACGATCCGGGGCGTGGCGAACGAGCCGCGCGTTCACGCGCAATTCGGCTTCGCCCGTCGAGGTTTTGAGCAGAGTTCGAGCTTGTTCAGCGGCCTGCCGGCCTTCGTCCGAACCTGGCGTCGATGCATCGGCGATGGCGAAACATGCGTACGCTTCGGCGTGCGCGTCGCGGCATTCCTTGGCTCGAGCAATCGCTTCCTTGGCGACCCGAATCGCATCGTGACGTGCTCCGGCGGTTTCATACGCGGCAGCGACGGCGAGGAGTGCTCGCGCCGCATGTGCAGGTTTGCCCAGGTACTCCCACAGCAGCGCGGCTCTTCGTCCCGTGGTCAGTGCCGTGTCGAGGTCACCCACGTCCACAGCTGATGCCGCTTCGCCCGTGCGATACGTCGCTTCTTCGATGATCGCACCTGCGCGTGCCGCGTGATCGACCGCTGTGGCGAAAGCTCGTTGTGCGGCACTTGGATCCACGCCGTGCTCCACGTAGCCACGCAGTCCGGACAATCGTGCGCGTTGTTCATCCGAACGCGCGATCGCTTCACCTCGACGAATGCTCGCGCGTGCGCGATCGGTTTGTCCGCGTGCAGCGGCAACGAGCGCGAGGACTTCCTCCGCCGCACTGGACGCCGCTTGTTTCGCGATTGTCTCTGCTTCGTCGGATCGACGTGCGTCGTAGGCGATGCGGGCAAGCACGGCACGCGCTGCGTGATCGTTTGCATCCGCGGCAACGGCAGCCGAGGCGAGCTCGCGCGCCGCATCCAGATCTCCCGCTCGACGCGTGATGTCGGCGGCGAGTGTGTTCGCTCCAGGTGCGCCAAGCGCGCGTGCGTGAAGAGCAAGATGGCGCGCTCGACCGAGTTGCCCGGAACGACGCAACGCATCCGCGGCAGCCAACACGAGCGTCGGTGGCGCATCACGTTGACACTCGACGCGTCGAATCGCGGCTTGATCCGGGGGCACCGTCGACGTCGCCAAGGCGAGCTGTGCAATGTCCTCCGCGCTCAGCGCTGCATGCGTCGACAACGCGACGTCGCGTAGGGAGGCAGTTTGTCCAAGCACAACGGCTTCGACATGCGCAAATGTCCACGCTTCCGGAGCTACTTGCGACGCGAGCCTCTCGAGCGCCGAGGCCCACGTCGACTCATCGACGGATCGCAACGACTCCATCGGCCACGTCGTGGCCGCCGTGCCCACCAGCGTCGTGAGCCAACGCAGGATCCCATCCACATCGAGCGGCCCGGCTTCCCTCGAAACACGAGTCTCAGCTGTTTCGTTTGCTTCCAACATGGCGCGAACGTGCCGCAGATGTTCGAGCGCCTCGGCGAGCCATCGCGCAGTGCCGGAACCCGCAACAACATCCGGGTGCAAGTCGTCTCGACGAACAGCAAGGTATGCGGATCGGATGCGTCGAACGTCGCGGGCTTTTCGTTCTGCTTCGGGATCGATTGTTTGGGTACCAAGGAAAGCCAACGCTGTTTCCGACACCCATCGTGCGGACGGGCGAGCGCCTGGATTTTTGGTGAGCAACGCGGACGAGATGGCGTCGAAAGGGCGGGGGAGCGACGCGCGCCGAGCCGCATCGACGGGCACTTCGGCGCTCACGACGGATGCGTCCATCATCTCGGCGACGACGATGCCCAGGGCGAGAAGATCGCGTGCCCGTGCATCACCCAAGTCGGCATCGCCGCAAGCCAAGTAGCGAGGAGTGGCTCCTTCAATCACCGTTTCGAATGCCGAACCTGAAAGACCAAGATCGATCAGGTGGGCGCGCCCCAGCTCGTCGATGATGATGTTCTCCGGCTTGAGATCTCCGTGGGCGAGGCCAACGCCATGCAGGTCCTCGAGAGCTTCCGCGACGTCGTGAAGGATGCGCAGCGTATCGTTCGGCCGGTGATCGGCGGCGGCTATCCACCGCCGCAAACTTTGCCCTTCGACCCATTCCAGCGCGACAAACGCAGCGTTTGTCTGGTCACGCAAGACGCCGACATCGACGAGCGCCGGAATACGCGGTGAAAGGGCCAGCAACGCATGTTTCGCTTCGCGAGCGAGTGCGTTTCGAACCGCGTCGTCATGCGCGATCTTGAGCGCAACGAGCGCACCTGCGGATGTTTTGGCTTTCCAAACCTCGGCGGCTCCACCTCGTCCCGCACGGTCGAGACGTTCGAATGACCGGTGAGGCAACGGAGATGGCAACGTGCTGCTATCCATCAGTGAACGAGATGAACATGGTGCGCGGCACTGTCAACGGAGGTGACGTCAGGTCGTCACATGCCCGTACATACCGGAACTCCAACGACATCGAGATCCTGGCCTGCGTAACACGTCGCTTCGGGCCCTTTGCCGTAGTTTGCAGAAACGAACTTCGCGAGTGAGTCCGTGTCGATGCATGTCGCCGTATACGTCGCGCCCCATGCGGACGCCGCAATCGGCGTATCGAGTTTTGGATCCGGTGTGAGCACGAGCCGAGCTTTGGGCGTACTGCCCGCGGACAAACACAACGGATCGCCCGTCGCTTCATCGAAAACTTTCTCCAGCGCCGCGACGACCTCCGGACACTCTCCATCGCAGCGATACGCCAAAACCACAGCGCCGTGCTCCAGATCGTGGACGTACATCTCGCGCGGAACGGTCAGCGTGTACTTCTTGAACGCCGCCCACTGCCCCCAATGATCCCCGCCGCTCGGTGGGTTTGTCTCGTACGTTACCGGGGTACACGTTGCGACATGCATTGCCGGCGGCAGCGGAATGTTCCTGGTCATCACCACACGACATTCGGTTTGTCCGGGCAATGGAGGCGCCGTCGGCGTCAACACTTCGGTGTTTGCGGGACCTGCCGGAACAACCGGCTCTTCGCTCTCACAACCCGCCACGGGAATTGTCAGAAGCAGCAAAAATGCCCGGGAAATCGAGTGCAAATCTCGTCGAAGCCAAGTCATGGAGCGAGCGTATCACGCTGCATGCTCAGGCTCGTTCACGGACATGTCGTCGGCGTCGCCGCGCCCGTCGTGATCCAGGCGCTGAGGCTGTCGACGGCTGCTTCCGGAATTGCGTACAGATCATACGGAGGCATCGGAAGGCCGACGACCACCGAGGCGCGGAGTCGATCCAGTTCTCCCGGAGCGATGCCGGCCGCAGCGCTCGAACGCGCGTACGTCGGTCCGATGAGCATCTTGTAGAGCAAGTAGCTATTGCCCGGATCACCCGGTTCGATCTGCGGCATGGCTCGACCGAAGCGACGTGATTTGATGTCGGGTTCGTCGGCGTTGCCGCCCGTTTGCGTCTGATTCGCAACGCGACCGATGATCGCAGGGATGCGATTGGGCGCGCTCAGATCGAGTCCCATGGCGCTGCCGCCGTTCTCGAGCGGACCGTGACAGCCACCGCAACCTGCAGTCAGGCTCTTTCTGACGGCGCACTTGCTCTTGCACGCGTCGTCCATGCCGCACGACGCAACACACGCATTTGCCGAGCAAAAAAGCTCTTCGGAGGCCGCGCGCTTGGCATTGTCGTCGAGCACCGGATCGACAGGCCCGCCCGGGGGGTTTGTCTTCGTCGTCGAGAATTGCAGAACGAGGTTTTTCTCGAGCGCCGCACCGTCAAACGCTCGAAAGCCGAATTCCGAAGTCCCCATCGGCGCGAGCAACGTGAGCCAATACTTCGTATCCGCAACGAGCGCCGTCATCGGCGGCAATCGGTACGTCACGGTTCGTCTCACCGGATCGTAACTCGGCTCGAGAAACACGCCCTGCGTGCATTGGTCGAGCGTCGAGACTTCATCCGAGAGCGCCTGCAAGCAGATCGACTGCCGAATGACTTCACCGGGCAGCAGAAAACGATCGAAACGCAGCCGCACGCTCGACGTCGTCTGCACCAAGTCCGTAGCTGCAGCTGCGGGATTTTGAGGGGTCAGCGTGACGGTCGTCGTCATGCCGCCGGCATCCGCGCCGTAAAACGTCGCGTCCACCAGATGCAGCGGAGGTGCGTCGATGGCCTGATATTCAGG
>CAYSYX010000675.1:0-4841 GCA_964435055.1 uncultured Polyangium sp.
GGACTGCGTGACTACGCATTACTGTTCGTCAATGACGTGCCAACCAAAGAAACCCGTCGATGCGCCATGCGTGCTCAACGAAGAATGCATCAGCGGTATGTGCAACATGGCCTCGCTGAAGTGTAAGTAGCTCGCGTTTGTCTCGTATACACCACGCGAACGCTTCGCACCAACCATGCTCGGCCTGACACCCGGTTTCCTCGAATCCCGAATGCCGCCTCGAAATGCCCGTTCTTCCGGTGCCCGGACAACCCCTCTTGACACCCGTTCACCCCTCGACTTGGATGCGCCCCAAACCCTGCCTCGCGGCCCTTCTTCCGATTCGCCGCGAGGTTTTTCTCTGGTGGGAGCAATGCAACAGCGATCTATTCGACGAACCCGGGCCGCATCCCAGCGGCCCAGCAGCACCACCCTCGGCTTGATTTGCCAGGGCCTGCTGCTGATCACTTTGGGGGGCTGTTCGTCCGAACGTACTCCGGAAGCCGTTCCAAGTGAATCCAACGCTTCGCCCGTCGTTCCTTCGACAAACGCCCCGGCACCGCCGGTCGATTTGGCCACGGTCATGCGCCGAACGCATTTCGGTTATCGTGCGGAAGGACAAACATTCACCGGCGGGCACGATACGTACGGCGTCCAAGCGACGGCGGAAAACCTCAAGGTTTGGCCGGTCAACAGCAGCGGTCTCGATTCCAAGACGGTGCCGTTCGAAGCGTCGGTGCAGACCATTCGGCGAGGCGAGCAGCGTTTGGATGGCGCGCCGTCGGCCAAGGTTCGAGACGATTTATCGTTGGCGATTACGCATGGCGCCGTGGTCGAACACTTGGAGAACAAAGAAGAAGGCGTCGAGCAGAGTTTCGAATTCGGTTCGCGTCCCGCGGGTTCGGGCGACCTCGAAGTGCAGATCGCCGTGACGGGTGAGACGTTTGTCGGGGAAACCGAACAGGGCTTGCATTTCGTCGATTCGGCATCCGGCGTTGGTATTCGTTATGGTGTGGCGACGTGGGTCGACGCCAAGGGCGTCCGGACGCAGGTCGACGCGGATTTCGTCGCGGGGCGCATTGTGTTGCGCGTGCCCGAAGCGGTGCTGGAATCAAGCGCGTATCCGGCGGTGCTCGATCCGATCATCGGCGCCGAGATTGCCATTGATACGCCGGTGCACGTGCCGGCCAACAACGACCAACGGGAGACGGTCGTATCTTATGCGAACGGGCAATTCCTCGTGGTGTGGACCGATTACCGCTACGGCACGAACACCGATATCTACGGCGTTCGCGTATCGTCCGCCGGCACGGTGCTCGATACGTCCGGCATTCCCATTGCCGTGGCCAAAAATGTCCAATATGCGCCTTCGGTGGCCACGGACGGGACAAACTGGATGGTCGCTTGGGCCGATTCCCGGACCATCAGTTCTTTCGACATTTACGCGGCGCGCGTGACGGCGGCGGGAACGGTGCAAGATCCGGATGGGATTGCCGTCAATACCGGTGGCAATCGGGATATGCCGGCCATTGCCTTCGACGGCACGAATTACTTCATCGTGCATCGGCAGACTTCGGTCAACGTTCGCGGCAACTTTGTCGGGACCAACGGCATGGTGAATCCGTCGGCGGTGTCCGTGGCGAATCAGCCCTATTCTCTCAGCGACTTGGTCGTCTCGTGGAACGGGAGCAATTACTTCGTCGGGTATACGTTGTATTCCGGAGTGACGTACAATCGCGTCAGTGGTCGTCGCGTCAATGCCATGGGCAGCGTGCTCGATGCCACGGACATCAACGTCTGCAACAATACGATCACCTGCGGTTATTCACAAATCGCGGTGGGCTCGGACGGCGTCAATTGGCTCGTCGCGTGGGATAGCTACTCGGCGTCTAATTCGATGTACGGCGGACGTGTCGCCGCCAATGGCACGCTGCTCGATGCTCTCGGCGGATTCCCCATTGGTTCGGGAAATTCCAACAGCGATCCTCTGGGGCTCACCATTGCTTTCGCCGGCAATGGTTACGGCGTATTTTGGGATGATCAGTTGAATGCGTACGGGGCGCGGGTGAGTTCCGGCGGTGCCGTTCTCGTTCCGGCAACGACGTTGACGACCGAAACAGGAGCCCGTGATTACGTCGGCGCCGCGCATGACGGGACAAACTTCTATGTGGCGTTCCGCGATTCCCGCGCCGGCACCAGCAATGAAATCTACGGTCTGCGCGTTTCGAATGCGCTCGTCAAAGTCGACGCGTCGAGCACCTTGTTGTCGCGCCAGGCCAATTCGGAACGTAATCCCAAGATTGCGTACAACGGGACAAACTGGCTCGTCGTGTGGGAAGATTATCGAGCGGTGACGGATGCGGACATTTATGGCGCCCGTATTTCCAACACCGGCACGGTGCTCGACCCTTCGGGCATTGCCATTTCAACCGTGACCGGGACGTCGCAGTTTGCGCCGTCGGTTGCGGCCAATGGCGCCGATTGGCTCGTGGCTTGGCGTGATGGCCGGCCGGGACCGAGTCTCGACGATGTTTATGGTGCGCGCATTTCAAGCACCGGCATGGTTCTCGATCCGATGGGACTTCCGATCAGCACGGCGGCGAATGTCCAATACCAAACCGCCGTCGCGGCCGACGGGACCAATTGGTTTGTCGTGTGGCGCGACCTTGGTTCGACCGAAATTCGCGGATCGCGCGTCACGACCAGCGGCACGGTCCTCGATTCCGCGGGCGTTCAAATCTCGACGGGCGGCGGCTCGGTCCCGGCCATTGCTTACAACGGGACAAACTACCTCGTTTCTTGGACGAAACCGACGAACTCGAACGATATCTTCGCGTCGCGCATCACGCCGGCCGGCGTCGTCCTCGACGGCGGAGCGCTCGCGATTCCCGTGTCCGCCGTCGTCGGGGCAGCCGAGGGCAATCCGGCGATCGCTTCGAACGGAACGGATTGGTTTGTCGCTTGGAACGATGTGACCGATGTCCGCGGTGCGCGCGTCAATGCGGCCGGGACCGTGCTCGATGTCGTTGGTATCGGCATCTCGAGCGCTACGAATACGCAAACCCGTCCGACGGTCGGTTGGGACGGAACGCAATATTGGGTCGTTTGGCAAGATGATCGAACCACGGTGAACTTCTTCGACCTGTACGGTGCGCGAGTTTCGTCGACCGGTACGAACAAAGACCCAATGGGCTTCGTGATCGCCAACGATGTTTTGCAAAACGAAATCACGCCCGCGTTGGCCAACGGCAAATCGCAAGAACAGGGCCTCGTTTATTACCGTTTCGACCCGCAACAGCCTTACGGCGCAGAACGCGTCCGTTTGCGCATTCTCTCGGACGTGTCGCCGGGAGCCAATGGAACCGCGTGTTCTGTTGCGGCGCAATGCGCGAGCGCGTTCTGCGTCGACGGAGTTTGTTGCGACGCGGCGTGTACGAGCACCTGTCAAGCTTGTACGACGGCGAAAAAAGGCGCCGGAGCCAATGGCGTGTGCGGTCCGATCGCTGTGGACACCGATCCCGACAATGAATGCACCGATCAAGGCGCGATGTCGTGCGGGACAAACGGTAGTTGCAATGGTGCCGCCGGCTGCAAGCTCTACGCTTCCGGAACCAATTGCGGCGCGACGTGCACGGGTTCGTCGGTCCAACCCAAAACGTGCGACGGCGTGGGGACGTGTACGACGAGCGGCACGCCGACGTCTTGCTCGCCTTACAATTGTAGCAACGGGATGTGCAATTCGACGTGCACGACCGGGGCGGATTGCGCCAATGGGTTCTCGTGCGTGGGCAATATGTGCCAAGGACTTCTGGGCAATGGCGCGCAATGCACGATGAATTCGAATTGCCAATCCGGATTCTGCGTCGACGGCGTTTGTTGCAATACGGCGTGCACCACGCTTTGCCAAGCGTGTTCGGCCAGCAAAAAAGGCGCGGGCGCGGACGGCACGTGCGGACCCATTTCCACGGGCCTCGATCCGGACAACGATTGCTCGCAAGATGCCGCCGCGACGTGCGGCAAAACGGGTCAATGCAATGGCGCGGGCGCTTGTCAGCTGTACACATCGGGTACGTCTTGCGGCAGCCCCGTTTGTCAAGGCTCGATCCTCAAAGCGCAAACCTGCGATGGTCTCGGGATGTGTTTACCTGCGGCCATGGGTCAAGATTGCGCTCCGTTCGCGTGCAACAACGGTGCGTGCGAGGGCGCATGTACGACAAACGCGGAATGTGCATCGGGTTATGTCTGCGTCATGGGTCAATGCGTGATGCCCGTTGCGAACGGCGGCGTGTGCACGATGGGTACGCAATGCGCTTCGGGCAATTGCGTCGACGGCGTTTGTTGCAATACGGCGTGCACGGGACTTTGCCAAGCGTGTACGGTGGCGAAAAAGGGCAATGGCGCCGATGGTGTTTGCGGCCCGGTGGCGACGGGATCCGATCCCGACAACGAATGTATGCAGCAAGCGGCATCGAGCTGCGGACAAACCGGTGCATGCAGCGGCGCGGGCGCGTGTCAATTGTATGCGCAAGGTACGTCCTGTGGAACCAGCACCTGCCAAGGAACCACGGTCACGGGGCAAATCTGCAATGGCATGGGCCAATGCGTGATGGATAGCATGGGCCAGAATTGCGCTCCGTACGTGTGCTCGGGCGGCGCATGCAAGAACCCGTGTGCAAACTCGAATGAATGCATTGGCGGATTTGTGTGCACGGCCGGGGCTTGTCAGCCGGTCGGTTCACCCGGGACGCCGTGCATGATGGCGAATGAATGCGGTTCGGGCTTCTGTGTCGACGGCGTTTGTTGCGACGCGGCCTGCAATGGCGGTTGCGAAGCGTGTTCGACGGCGAAGAAAGGCCAAGGCG
>CAYSYX010000676.1:0-4808 GCA_964435055.1 uncultured Polyangium sp.
ATCCCGGACTCCGTGTCCGGCTCGCTGCCTGCACCCTGCTACCGAGGGAAATGTCGTGAACCGATCGCATGTGACGCTTCCGCAAATTCTTGTCGCCGCTTCGACGCGCCACGCCAACATGGTGCCGGAAAGCGCGGGTTACTTCATCCTCGCACTGTGCGAGACGATTGGGTGTTTGCCGCTGAACGTGCCGGATACCGCGATCGAGCTTTCCGCAGAAGGCGCGGTCGTCGTCACGCAACAAGGCAAGGTGGTGAACGCGCCGGAAGCGGCCCAAGCGATGCGCGAACTCTTCGCGCGCTTGCTCGCGGTTACGACAGGACCAACCCCGCGCCTCGCCGCCGTTGCGCGCCCACGTGAAGTGGCGCTCGAACGTGGTGTCGACGCGTTTGCCGCCGAAGTGGAAGCAGCTCTCGTCCCGATGAACCGCGCCGCCGGCAAACGAAGCCTCGGTCGTTTGGCTCGAGAAACCCTACGCGCCATCGAGTCGGGTACGCTGGCGTTGCACGTTCAAGCTCGTACGGCGGCGAAGGAAGCTCCGGCCGCCGTTGCCGCAGCGATCGCGCCGCTCATCGCCGCCCAACCTCCTCAACCGCCCAGGCCCACGTTCATCGTCCCGCACTTTCCCGCTGCACCGCTGACGCCTCCGCCGTCGTTGCTCGGGCAGCATGTCGATTCGGATCCCTTCGCGATTCATGTGACGCCGACGACGCCGGGGCTGGGCCTCGAAACGATCGCCACCGAAGCTCATGTCGATTCGAGCGTCTTCGGCGCAACGCCGACGTGCAAAGAGGGTGACTCGCTTGCCGTCGAGCCCAAAGCCGACTTCATCGATGGTTTGACCCCGGGGTTTGACTCGCCCAACACATCCACGGCATCGTGTGATCCGACGCAGCTATCCGCACGCGACGTCCAGATCGACCCATCGTTGCGCGCACCGCGATCCGATGATGCCCCGCGCGCCGTGTCGACCCAACGACGAGTTCGTCGCGTTGAAACCCCGCGCAGTCCGCAAGAAATCACGCTCGCTTCGGCAGGAGTGGAACCCGTCGCCGACGGGCACGTCGAAACGCCTGCCCCATCCGCGCCGGAAGACCCCGTCGCGAGGGTGACCGGGCAAGACTTCGCGGATTGCCACGACGGACAAACCCAATCGGCACCCAAGTACGAAGAGACGTTGGTCGGTTTGGCTCCGGTGGCCGGTTCATCGTCCGCCAAAGACGAGCCCAGTTCCGAGGAGGCGTTGCACAGCTCGGAGTACATCCTGGTCACTCCGTCGGCACTGCCCAACGCGGTGAATCTTGTCCAGACAAACGGCGTCGCCGTCGCGCACGAACCCGAGGAACTGTCGTCGGATCTGCTGCACACCGAAGCGCCGTCGCAAGCCATCCTCGTGCAACCAGGTTCGGACGTGAGCGAAGCGTTCCAACCGCTCGATGTTCCAAGTGACGAACCCGGACGTGTCGACGAACTTTTGGGAACCTTCGGTCAACCGGAAGAAGGCGAAGAAGCAATGCTTCGCCGAACGGCTTCGAGTTTGAAAGAATTGGCGGGTCTCGAGCCGACGCCTTGCGCGCCGTCGGTGTCACCCGCGATTCGAGTTCCGCAGATGGTGAATCGGAAGAGCCCCGCGTGGTTGCCCGAGGATCCGCGACAAACGGCGACGGTCGAACCCGCGCCCCTGGTTCAAAAATCGCGAGGTTGGCGAGCCAAACTCAAAGTTCCGTTCGCTTTGTTCATTGCCCTGGCGGCGGGGTTCGTCGTGGTGCATTGGCGCTTGCCGGAAGTCGTTTTGCGATTGGTTCGTCCCGTTGAAACGAAAACACCGGCAACGGCTCCGGCCCACGCGGCGGCGGAGCAAGACGTTTACGTCGAACCGTAAATTGCAGATGGAATGGCCGGCGTCCTACGAGGCGTCCTACGAGGATCGAAGCGAATTCGATCCTCGTTATGCATTTGCGGCAATCACCCGCCCGGACACGTCACCATAAAGCCGGTCCCCGAAGCGGCGCAGGTTCCCGCGATGGGAGCACCACACGGGTCGCCGATGCACATACAGGACGGCGCGCCGCCCGCACACGCCGCCGGCAATGGCGCACAGCCGTAAGAGTCCGGCAAACCTGCGACATCGCTCAGCGTTTTGTTGCAATATTCCGTTGCCGAGTTGCAGAACAGATGGCCGCAATTGAACAACGTCGCCTCAGGGGGCGGACATCCTCCATTGTTGGAGACGTCGAATCCTCCGCCATTGGCGTCGCATGCATTGCTGTACACCTTGCCGTCGCAAGCGCACACGGGCATGTAGATCTCGGGACAAGCTTGGGGACGTGTGCGACAAACCCCCTGGCCATCGGCGGCGCCGCAAATGTCGTCAGGAAAATCGCAATACTCCGTCGCGGGGCATAACACGCCTGAGAATCCACCGCACGCAATGCCGCTGCCTCCGCCTGAACCACCGGTGCCCATTCCACCGGTGCCCATTCCACCGGTGCCCATTCCACCGGTGCCCATTCCACCGGAACCGTTTCCACCTGCTCCCGAACCTCCGGAACCACCGCCGTCGACCGTGCCGGAACAGCCGGCAACGAGCAAGGAAGCAATTCCGATCAATGCCCAGCCCTTGACGTTCTTCAACATGACAAACCTCCAAGCATCATCTAAGCCTGCATGCGCATTTATGCATGCATTTCGCCAGTCTAGCACATACGGCGAAAAGCTCGAACGCTTGTGACGGTTCGAAAAACGAAACCCCGTGAAGCGCTCGAGGCGCCTGCACGGGGCTACGTTCGGTTACGTCGATTTTACGCGGCTTCGAAAAGACCCGCCGCGCCCATACCGCCGCCGATGCACATCGTCACAATGGCATATTTGCCACCTCGACGACGCAATTCGTAAAGCGCGGTGGCCGTGAGTTTCGCACCCGTGCAGCCCAAAGGATGGCCGAGCGCAATGGCTCCACCATTCACATTGAGCTTTTCATCGGACATGCCGAGCTCGCGTTTGCAATACACCGATTGCGACGCGAAGGCCTCGTTCATTTCGATGACGTCGATTTGATCGATCGTCAATCCGCTGCGCGCCAAGAGCTTGCGCACGGCAGGCACCGGGCCGATACCCATGATCGACGGATCGACTCCGGCCGTGACGAACATCCGCAAATAACCCAAAGGCTTGACGCCGAGCTCGTCGGCCTTGGCTTTGGACATGACGAGCGCCGCCGCCGCACCGTCCGACAAGGGCGAGCTATTGCCTGCCGTCACCGATCCGGTCGCCGCGAATGCGGGCTTCAATGACGACAAACCTTCGAGCGTCGTGTCTCCGCGGGGAAGTTCGTCACGCGCAAAGTCGAACGTGATTCGATCGTTCCCGGAAAAACGAACGCCTTTGACGGCCACGATTTCATCTTTGAACTTGCCCGCTTCGATGGCCGCAACGGCCTTCTTTTGACTGGCCAAGGCAAACGCATCCTGATCGGCGCGGGAAACTTCGAATTTCTTCGCCACGTTTTCCGCCGTAATGCCCATCGGCGTATAAACCGACGGGAATCGATGCATCGCCTCGGGAGACGCCGAAAGCTTGTTTCCGGTCATCGGAACCATCGACATGCTTTCCACGCCGCCGGCGACGAAAATATCGCCATAACCCGCCGCAACACTCGAACCGGCAAGCGCGATGGCTTGCAAACCGCTCGAGCAAAAGCGGTTGATGGTCATGGCCGAGACTTCCTGCGGCAAACCTCCGAGCATAGCCGAAACACGAGCTACATTGAGCCCCTGTTCGCCTTCCGGCATGGCGCAGCCCAGAATCACGTCCTCCACGTCGCTCGGTTTGACCTGAGGAACCCGAGCCAACAAGCCCGCAATGACTTCGCCCGCCAGTTCGTCGGGACGCTTCAATGCGAGCGCGCCTTTATGCGCTCGGCCCACAGCCGAACGAACCGCCTCTACAATCACGATGTCCGCCATGGTCGTCACCTAGTTCCGCAGGGGTTTGTTGGTCATCAAAATCGCTTGCATACGCGCTTGGCTCTTCTCTTCACCGCACAAGCTCACGAATGCTTCTCGCTCGAGTTCGAGAATTTCGTCTTCGGTCACTTCTCGGGATGCTCCGCCGGCGCCGCCGCACAAGACATTGGCCAGTTTTCCAGCGATTTTCGCATCATGTTCGGTCGCATGACCCGCAGCCACGAGAGTATCGACCATCATTGCGAGGGTGGCAATGCCACTGTCACCGGGCAATTTGTACGCGCGTGGTGCAGGCGGATGATAACCGGACGCCGCCAATCCGAGCACTCGGCCTTTCGCTTCCGTCAAAAGGCGTGATTTGTCGAAAGAAACGCCGTCCGTACGGCGGAAATACCCGAATGCCTTCGCTTCATCGGCGCTCGTCGCGACCTTCGCCAACGCAATGTTTTTGAAGACCTGCGTGACGAGCTCGAGCGTATTGATGCTGGCGCCTTCCGGAATGCCTTCGAATGCGCGCCAAAGCATATTGAGCGTACCCGCGCCGCCCGGAATGAGTCCAACGCCGACTTCGACGAGGCCTGAATACGTTTCCGCCGCCGCTTGAACGGCCGCCGTACCAAAGCACAATTCGAGGCCGCCGCCGAGGGTCATGCCCCAAGGCGCCGCAACGACCGGCACACGCGCATACTTCATGCGTTGCGTCGCGTATTGGTATTCCTTGACCAACTTGGAAATGGATTCCCAATCTTTGTTCGCCGCGGCCATCACGATGAGGAACAAATTCGCTCCCACGCAGAAATGGTCGCCGTCGTTGAAGAGGACCATTCCCTTGAAGTCCTGCTC
>CAYSYX010000677.1:0-4807 GCA_964435055.1 uncultured Polyangium sp.
GAACTCGGCCGCATGGACCCGCTTTGGACGTGGCCCACGTGGCTCGGTTCGGCGATCTACTGGGTCGGCATCCTCGCCGCGACGATGACGGCGTTCTACATGTTCCGCTCGTATTTCCTCACGTTCCACGGCGAATTCCGCGGTTGGAAGATCGTGGCGGGATACAAGGCGGCGCATGGTCACGACGATCATCACCACGATGATCATCATGACGACGGCCAGCCGCTCGAAGGTCCCAAGCCGCACGAGTCACCGTTTGCCATGACAATCCCGCTCGTCGTGCTCGCGTCTTTCGCGGCCTTCGCCGGGTTCCTCATGGCCGAACCGATTCACATCGAGCCGCTCGGTCACTTGCTCGAGCCGGTCTTCAGCAAAGCCCATGATGTTGTGACGGGGCGTTATGAAGAAGCGCAAGCACATCGGCTCATGTGGGTGATGATGCTTCCCGGTGTTGCCGCGTTCCTCGCTGGAACGGGTGCGGCGATGGTCGTGTACTTGAACAAGCGCGGTCGTCCGGAAGAACAGTTCAAACGGGCCGTGCCTGGTTTGTACAAGCTGATCTACGACAAGTGGCGCATCGACGAACTGTACGAAGCGACCGTCATCGGCATGGTCGATGCCCTCGCCGACATCTTCACGGTGGCGGACAAGTGGATCATCGACGGCATCCTCGCGAAGCTCAGCGCCGCCGTGGTTGGCGCCGTGGGAACGGTTCTGCGGATGTTCCAGACCGGTCGCGTGCAGACGTATGCAACGGCCATGGCTGTTGGTCTCGCCGGTGTCGGTTGGTTCCTCGTCGTGCCGCATCCCGAAGCTCGAGTTGACGAGTCGAAGGTGCGTGCGTCCGGCGAGGTCGTGATCTCGGCATCCGGTGGGTTTGGATATACGTACCGTTGGGAAGGCGTTGGTCCTGCGGAACAGAAGGACTTCGGTTCTACGCGTGAGGTACGGGTCAACTTGAATCCTGGTGAGAAGAAGGACGTGAAACTTCACGTGCGGAACGCGTTTGCCCAAGAAGCAACGCAAACGTTTGCCTTGTCGCGTCCCGGGCGTGGCTTGAACGTACCGGGGATCAACTCTCCGGGAGCTCCCTCGCCGGGCACCGTGATCCCTCAGGACAAGATCCATGAGCTCATTCCGGGAGGCCGCCAATGAACCCGTTTGACTTGGTGTTTCAGCAGTGGCCGGCGATTTTGGCGGGCATTGTCGGAGCGCTCCTTCCTCGTGAAGGATCGACCAAACAACGCACGGGGTTCGCGCTGCTCGCAGCTTTCACGACGATGTTCGTCGTGTGGCTCTGGCCCTCGAGCGCGCCTGTGCAGAGCGAAGTCGCGCCCAACGAATGGCCGCATCTGCTCAACCTGCTGATTGGTTTGCCGCTCGTCGGCGCCGCGGCGGTGCTCTTCATTCCTCGGCAAATGTTGTCGCTGCTTCGAGGCTTCACTTACCTCGTGCTTGGCGTCGGGTTTGTCGCGTCGCTCTGGCTGCTCACCGTACCGATGTCGGTTGGTTGGCACTTCCAGTACATCAAGGAATGGATCCCGGCGTTCGGCATCCGTTACCACGTGGCGATCGACGGCATCAGCTTGTGGCTCGTGCTTCTCACGACGTTCGTCACGCCAATCGCCGCGTACGCATCGTTCGGTTCCATCAAGACCCGCATCAAGGAACTCTGCTTCGCCTTCCTGCTTTTGCAGGGCGCGATGATCGGCGCGTTCGTCGCGCTCGATCTGTTCCTCTTCTACGTCTTCTGGGAACTGATGCTCGTGCCGATGTTCCTGATGATCGGCGTATGGGGTGGTGTCGACCGCATCAAAGCGGCGGTGAAGTTTTTCCTGTACACGATGGCCGGCTCGGTCCTGATGCTCGCCGCCATGGTTTACTTGGTCTGGGCAAACCAGAAGCTCACCGGCGAGTTCACGTTCGACTTCCTCGCGTTGTCCCGTGTGGTGCTTGCTGGGCCGCCGCCGCACGCGTCCATGTGGCAGGTCATCTCCTCGCCACAGGGCCTGTGCTTCTTCGCGTTCTCGCTGGCGTTCTTCATCAAGGTGCCCATGTGGCCTTTGCACACATGGTTGCCGGACGCGCACGTGCAAGCTCCGACGGGTGGCTCGGTCATTCTGGCCGCGGTCATGCTGAAGCTCGGAACCTACGCGTACATGCGCTTCTCGATGGGGTTGTTCCCGGGACCGGCGTCGAGCCTCGCGGCGAACCTCGCCGGCGTCGCGATCCTCGGTGGCATCCTCTACGGCGCGCTCGTCGCGTGGAAGCAGAAGGACGTCAAACGCCTCGTCGCGTACTCGTCCGTCGCGCACTTGGGCTTCGTCATGTTGGGCCTCTTCAGCGCAACGCCGACGGGGGCTCAAGGTGCCGTGCTTCAAATGGTGAACCACGGCATGTCGACCGGTGCGTTGTTCCTCTTGGTCGGCGTGATTTACGACCGACGTCACACGCGTGAAGTCGACGAGTTCGGTGGACTTGCGAAGGTCATGCCGGTGTACGCGACGGTGTTCCTCATCGTCACGTTCGCTTCGGTCGGTGTACCCGGGACAAACGGCTTCATCGGCGAGTTCCTCGTCATCATGGGCACGTACCTCTCCGAACGACTTGGCACCTTCGCCGGCATTCACACCATCGGAGCATCGGCGGGCGTCATTCTCGCCGCGGTCTACATGCTCTCTGTCGTGCAGAAGATGTTCTTCGGACCGCTCAAGAATCCGAAGAACAAGAACCTGCCCGACATGACGGTACGCGAGACTTTGGCGGTGGCACCGTTCGTCGTGATGATCTTCGTGATCGGGTTTTTCCCGTCGATCTTCACCGAGCGCATGAAGGAAGCCGTGCAGCTTCATCACAACCAGTTCAAGGTCGTCTCAGGGCAAGCTGTGGCTCTCGCTCACCCCACGGACGCGCAGTTGCTGCGTGAGGACACGTTCTCACCTGCATTCATGAAGGGCGCTCCAAAGAAGCCGTCGGCCGAAAACAAAGACGGCGCGCAAGCGGCAAACGCTCCCGCCGGTGAAGGGAAGGTGGCGCAATGAAACCCGAGATGTTCCTCGGCTTGTCGCCGCTGCTCGTCGTCAGCTTGGGCGGCGTGCTGTTGATGCTCGCCGAAGCCTTTGGCAAACGGCACTACGACCAACACGACGATCGTTCGTCCGGACCGTCCGGTGAACTTTCGATCATCACGGCCATCACGCTCTTCGCCGGAGCCGTGTTTGCCGCCGCGATTTGGTTCGTTGGGCCGGACAAACTCGAAGGCGTTTCGTCGCTTGCTCCTTGGCTCATCATCGACCGATTCACGTTGTTCTTCTCGTTCGTGCTCTGCTTGGGCGGTGCGCTCGCCGCGCTGCTTGCGGGCGGGTACATGCCGGAACATCGCATCGACCGAGGTGAGTTCTATCCGCTCGTCATCTTCTCGACCGTGGGCGCGATGATCCTCGTCGCCGCCGGTGACATGCTCTCGCTCTTCTTGGGCCTCGAGACGATGTCCCTCGGTGTGTACGCGATGGTCGGTTTCCGCCGAGCTTCGTTACGCAGCACGGAAGCGGCCGTGAAGTACTTCATGCTCGGATCGTTTGGCGCGGCGCTCTTGCTCTACGGCGGAGCGTTGCTCTACGGCTCGACGGGACACACGGATTTCGCGGGCATTCGCGCAGGTTTGTCCGCGATGGCGAACGGCGGCAAAGTCTCCAACGTGGGCATGTCGGTGGCCGCCGCGGCCCTCATCCTTGCGGGTCTCGCCTTCAAAGTGAGCGCCGTGCCGTTCCACATGTGGACGCCCGATGCGTACGAAGGCGCTCCCACGCCGGCGACGACCTACATGGCCGTCGCGGTGAAGAGCGCAGCGTTCGCGATGATGCTTCGCGTCTTGATCGGTGCGTTCGCCGAGAGCGGTCTCGATTCGTGGTCGGCCGGTTGGCCTCCCATCGTGGCGGTTCTCGCGGTCCTCACGATGACCATCGCGAACCTCATCGCGGGTCAGCAAGAGTCGGTCAAGCGCATGCTCGCGTATTCGAGCATCGCGCACGCGGGCTACGTGCTCGTGGGCGTGGTTGCGACCTTGCGCGCGGGTGACGATGCTCAAGGCAGCATCCTGTTTTACCTGCTCACCTACACCGTCTCGACGGTGGGTGCGTTCGGTGCCTTGATCTGGTGCGGAAGCCGTGGTGCCGAAGCCGTCAGCTACGAAGACCTCGCCGGTGTCGGCAAGCGTCATCCGGCGGCCGGCTTGGCCTTCTCGTTGTTCCTCTTGTCGCTCGCCGGTGTGCCTCCGACCGCCGGCTTCTTCGGCAAGCTGTACATCGTCAAGTCGGCCATCGGCGCGGGCCTCAATACGCTCGCGATCGTCTTGCTCGTGAACAGCGTCTTGTCCGCCTACTACTACCTGCGCGTGCTCGTGTTCATGTACATGCGCGAGCCTGCGCCGGGTGCTCCGATTGCGACGCCCATGAAGTCCGGGTACGTCGCAGCCGCCCTCGTCCTCGCTGGTATTCTCGTCGTGGTGCTCGGTCTCTGGCCCACCACGTCGCTTCAACTTGCCGTCGAAGCTGCTCTCGCTTCACGCTAATCCCCATGCGCCACAGCCTGTCCCTCCTCGGTGCTGCAGCACTCGTGGTTACGAGCGCCTGCAACAACAGCTCGAACACATCACCTCAACCTGCTGCATCGACGACGTCGGCCGTTCCATCGGCCTCCGTTGCGGCTCCCGCCGGTCCTCCGCCGCCGTTTGCCGTGGGTGTTCCTTTGCCTCCGGCGGCGGTGGCCAAGGTTGTCAATCCAAACAACGCCGAACCCTACAAAGGTC
>CAYSYX010000678.1:0-4806 GCA_964435055.1 uncultured Polyangium sp.
TTCTTGAGAAGCTGCTCGTACGTCCCGTCTTCCTTCATGCGTTCGAGCGTGCGGAGACGATCGAGGCCCTGCTTGATGGTGCGGAAGTTTGTGAGCGTTCCACCGAGCCAGCGGTTCGTCACGAAGTACATGCCGCAACGACGGGCTTCTTCTTGGACGATGTCTTGAGCTTGGCGCTTCGTCCCGACAAACAGGATGTGACCACCACGCGCGACGGCGTCGACGACAAAGTCGTACGCCTTCTTGAAGAGACGCACGGTTTGATCGAGGTCGACGATATGGATGCCGTTGCGAGCGCCGTAGATGTACTGGCGCATTTTCGGATTCCAGCGCTTGGTCTGGTGACCGAAGTGCACGCCGGCATCGAGCAACGAGCGAAGCGGGAGCGGGAATTCACCGGCTGCGGGCGGGACAAACGCGCCGGCAGCAGCGGCGCTGGACATCGAAGATTCAGACATGACACGCAATCCTTTCGGTTGTTGCCTCCGCTCCCCATCCTCGAGACAACTTCCTTCTCGTTTTTTCGCGCGAGAAAGAAGCACCGATCTCGAAGTCCCACGTGCGTGGGCGCATGCCGGGAGAGCGTGTGGATTCCGTCAAGCCGAAGTACCGGCCAAACGGGGCGCGCATCCTGCCTTGCGTCATCGAGCTTGTCAACGCTGCTGCGGGATTTTTACCCGACGCAACGCTCCTTTTCTCCACGGCATCGCAACGAACAGCGATGGGAACCGAAGCACTACCTCAACCGACGAGCGAGCGAATCGGCACGGGAATTCGCGGCATCGACCTCATCCTGGGCGGAGGCCTCATGCCCGGAAGCGTGCAGCTCATCGTCGGTCGGCCCGGTTCCGGAAAAACCATCTTCGCCAATCAAGTGGCGTTTCATCGCGCCGCCGCGGGCTTCAACGCCGTGTACGTCACGCTGCTCGCCGAATCACACGCGCGCATGTTGACGCACCTCGCCTGCTTTTCGTTTTTCAATCCAGAACTCGTCTCGCGACGCATCGTCTACATGAGCGGCCACAGCGTGCTCGAACAAGCGGGCCTCGACGGACTGCTCGACCTGCTCACCCGCACCATTCGCGAGAATTCAGCGTCGCTTCTGGTCATCGACGGCCTCAACACCGCCAAAGAGTTTGCCCCGACAACCACGTCCTTCAAACGGTTTCTGCTGCGCTTGGCAACGTCGGCAAGTTTGACCTCCTGCACGACGCTGCTGCTTTCACTGTTGACACCCGTCGCCGAAGCCGAGCCGGAAACAGGCACGGTCGATGGCATTTTGCGCCTCGACAAACGAGTCCACGGCGCTCGCGTGGTCCGGGAATTGACGGTCGAAAAGATGCGCGGGACGTCCTACGCGCTCGGCATGCACACGATCGAGTTCGATACCCACGGGCTTCACGGCTACCCGAGGATCGAATCCTTGCCGCTTCCCACGAACCACCAGCAAACCCTGCCCGCGCGGCGTTTGACGTTCGACATCAAGGGGCTCGACGCAACGCTCGGCGGCGGCGTTCTCGAACGATCGACGACATTGCTCATCGGGCCGCCGGGGACGGGAAAAACCCTGCTTGGCTCGAGTTTTCTGGCATCGGGGCTCGAGCGGCATGAACGGGCGCTTTACGTCGGACTTCGCGAAGCGCCCGAACGAATGATTCACCAAGCGGACGGAATCGGGCTGCGTTTGTCCAAATCGCAGACGCGCGGATGCTTGGAAACGTTGTGGTTTCCCGCGATCGAGACGTCGGTGGACGCGATCGCGTGGACGATCTTCGACCGCGTCGAGCAACGAGCCATCAAGCGAGTGTTCATCGACGGCATCGACGGTTTTTCCTCGATGCTCGTGTACCCCGAACGTCTCCCGCGCTTCTACACCGCCCTGCTCGCTCGACTCACGAGCCTCGGATGCACGACGGTGCTGGCGGAGAGCGCACCTGCGCCGGTCCGCGAGAGCATGGCCCTCGGCCCGGCAAACAACGTGGTCGTGTTGAGCGAACAGGTCCGGACCGGTCGAATGCGCCGCTACGTGATTTCGCAAAAAGTGCAGGCGGGGCCGCACGATTATTCACCGATCCGTCTCCATGTATCCAGCCGAGGTTTGAGGGTCGACTCGTGCCGGTGGAGAAGATTGTTTCGTGAGGACAAACCGTGAAGACCGTCCTCATCGTCGATGACGAGTTCGATATCGTCGATGTGCTCGGCGATCTGCTTTCCGTGGAAGGTTATGAAGTCGTCACCGCCGCCAATGGTCGTGAAGGTTTGGCGCGCCTGCGCGAGAGACCAGTCAACCTCGTGTTGCTCGATTGCATGATGCCCATCGTCGATGGTCCCGAGATGCTTCGTTTGATGCGGGAAGACGAGCGTTTGACGCACATCCCGGTGGTGATGATGAGCGCTGCGGAAATGCGACACCAACTCGAGGCGCTCGGCTGTTCGGCGTTTCTCAAGAAGCCCTTCGATGTCAACTCGCTGCTCGAAACGGTTGCTCGGTACATCAACGACCAAGACAGGAAAAACTTGCCAACGCCGTGAGTCGGTTGCCCGTCGTTGCAAAACGGAGCGGCCCCCTTGTCAGAACGCCCGATCGCGCGGGATGATGTCCATCACGCAAGCGCCAGTTCGTCGCGCGAACATGACAAGGTGTTGGTGATGAGCGGTCAAGATCCTGAAGTTCACGCAACGAGCTCCGATGCTCCGCCTCCTTCCGCGTCCGACAGACGCGTAGCGCTGCGCCACCAAGCGTTTTTCCCGGCGGAAGTCGATCAAGGCAACGGGGTCAAACGTCCGGCGATGATCCGCGATCTGAGCGTGACGGGCGTGCTGCTCATGACGGTGGCGAAGTTGAACATCGGCGACGACATCACGTTGCACCTGTACCTGACGGGAGATGTTCGCCAAGCGCGCGTGACCAAAGGGCGTGTGGTGCGTGATGAGCGGCGCAGCGTCGAAATGTCCGATATGTGGCCTTACGCCGTCGCGGTGCAGTTTGCCGATGCATTTCCCGAGCAAGAGCTCGAAGACGTCCGGGCCCTCGCTGAAAAACAAGCCCGCCTCGTCGGCGCCAAGAACGTTTGACCTCAACGCAAACGTTGGTTGTTGAGGGGTCGCACGAAGGTGCCTCCGCGCGTAGACTGGGCACGTGCGCGCTACATCCCTTCGCCTGCTCAAATTCGCCCTTCCCTTCGGCACGACAGCGTTTGTACTAGGTGCGTGCATCGCCGGCGCACCGGAAGGCATTCGACGACAAACCGACCAAGACAATCCCGAAGACACGATCAACTTCGGCGACGGCGGTTTCGAGATCGACGCGACGCCCGACGCGAAGGTCACCGATCCCTACGCGATCATCGGTGCCGATCCGGCCCACGGTCCGTTCACGGGCGGCAATCGAGTTCTCCTGCGCGGCAATGGTTTTTCCTCCAAAACACGCGTCTGGTTTGGCGAGGTCGAAGCGGACGCGGCGACAATCGTGCCCATCGATCCCACGCGCATGCAGATCAACGTCCCGGCGAGCAAAGCAGGCGCGGTCACGCTCACGGTGCAAAAAGGCGACGACGAATCGACGAAACGATCGCTTCCCGGCGGATATGCATTCGATGCGCTGCTGGCGATCCCGGCGACGGGTCCCGTGGCGGGAGGAACCATCATTGAAATCGCCGGCGAAGGAACGAATTTCACGGACAAAACCGTAGCGAAGATCGGCGGCAAGGCCTGCTCGATGCTCACGGTCAATTCGCCCACGTCGCTCACGTGCACGGTTCCGAAAGGCACCCCCGGCGCCAAACCCATTTCCGTTGATCCCGGGGACGGACAAACCATCAACGTTCTGGATGGATACACCTACGAAGACAGTTCCAACGGATTCAAGGGCGGTTTGTCGGGAGCACCTCTGGCCGGAAACCTGAAGGTCCTCGTGTACGACAATTACACGGGCGACGCCGTCCCCGGCTCGGTCGTCATCGTCGGTACGGACATGGCAAACGGCATGACGTCGCTGACCGATGCCACGGGCGTAGCCGTTTTTTCGAGCCCCACGCTCGACACGCCGCGCACCATTACGATTGCCGGTCGATGCCACAGCCCCATTTCCTTCGTCGACGTTCCCGTCGATACCGTCACGGTGTACCTCGATCCGGTGCTCAGCCCGATTTGTGCAACGATGGGCGATCCGCCGCCGGTCGGGGGCAAACCTTCGATGCCCGGCGCAATCACGGGAGAACTGGTTTGGCAGGGCGGAAACGAATTCAAAAAAGCCCCGTGGCTCAACATCCCCGCCCCGGGTCCGAATGAACGCGAAGCAGCGTATGTATTTTTATCGAGCTCCGATCCGACGGGGACGTTTCAATTGCCCGCGCCGAGTTCCGTCATTTTGCCGGATTCACCCGGAGAAATCGGTTACGAATTCCAGCTCACGAGTTACGCGGGCAACCGCGCCGTGTATGCGTTGGCGGGCCTCGAAACGACCGGGAATTCGCCGAAATTCACTGCCTACGCGATGGGCATGGTCAAAGGCGTCAGCGTCAAACCGGGGAATCTCACGTCGGATGTGTACATCTCGATGGATCGAACGCTCGATCAAGCGTTGACGATGGATGTCACGCCGCCGTCGCCGGGTCCCAAAGGGCCGGATCGCATGAAGGCGACGGTTTCGGTGATGCTTGGCAATGATGGATATGCGCTGTTGCCCGCCGGATTGAAAACGCCTCTGTTGCCCTTGGCCGGGCCCATTTCGTTCGTGGGTTTGCCCGCGCTCGATGGATCGCTCACGGGAAGCGCGTATTATTCATCGGCGCGAGCGGTCACGGG
>CAYSYX010000679.1:0-4805 GCA_964435055.1 uncultured Polyangium sp.
GTATTGGACGTGGGACAAACCGGTGACGCCGGAATGTTGCTCTTGCATGCGCCAGCGGCTGAGCATGGGGACTTTGTAGGCGCCGGATGAGTTGGTGTCGGTCCACAAGTTGAAATTGCAAATGGTGATACCGACGACGTCGCAAAGGACGGGGTAATCGTCGCCGGAGCGCAATTGCATGACATACGCTTTGCTGGCGTTGTAGACGACGCGCTTTTCAAATCCCTCGATTTTGAGGATCTGCATTTCCACGACGAACCTTCGTCCCATGGCATCGGTGCACTTGACATCGACGATGGACATCTTGAGCTCGGGAATGTCGACGTGTTGATCGGGAGGCGTGTGCTGAATGTCGACGACGCGGTGCTTGCCTTGGAGCTCGAGCAGATGGTTGATGAGAGCGATGAGCAGATGTTTGCGCGACTCGACGCCGAAGATGCGCTTGAAGACGAAGTCTGTCCGGGGATCGGCGAACGTGGCGTACATGATCGAGGTGTACGTCACGCCGAAACCGCTCGCAAGGGAATTACCGCGCATGCGTGTTTCACGCAAAGCTCTTTACGTTCGCCACCGGGTTGCGTTATGTTCGCGCCGTGAATGCCCCCAAGCTTATTTCCGGCCGTTTCGAGATCGAGCGGCTTGCCAGTTCCGGGGGCATGGCCGTGGTGTATCGAGCGATCGATCGGACGACGGGTTTGCCCGTGGCGCTCAAGGTTCTCCACGCGGATGGGGTTCGGTTTGCCGGTCATTTTGCTCGGGAAAGTTATGTGCTCGCCGAGCTGGATCATCCGGGGATTGTCCGGTACATCGCGCACGGTTCGACGCCGACGGGCGAATTATTTCTCGCAATGGAGTGGCTCGAAGGCGAAGACCTGGCGCAGCGTTGCAAACGAGGGCCGTTGTCCGTCGCGGATACGGTCACCTTGGGCATGCGCGTCGCGCAGGCGTTGGGCGCGGCTCATGCGCGAGGCGTTGTGCATCGGGACATCAAGCCGAGCAATCTGTTTTTGCCGGATCGAGACATTACACGCGTAAAGATTTTGGATTTTGGTATTGCACGTCCTCAAGCCACGCGGCCCGCGACGCGAACCGGTACGCTTCTCGGCACGCCCGGATATATGGCGCCCGAACAAATCATTGGGGCTCCGACGATTGATCCGCGTGCCGATGTGTTTGCGTTGGGGTGCGTCTTGTACGAATGTTTGACCGGACGACCGGCGTTCGATGCCGACCAAATGATGGTGCTCCTCGCGAAAATGCGCGCCCCGGAGCCTCCACGACCGCTGGATGTTCGTTTTGACGTACCCGCGGCGCTCGATGAAATCATTGCGCGGATGTTGTCTTCGAATCCGGCGCATCGACCGGCCGACGGCACGGCCGTGGCGGCCGAAATCGCAATGCTCGACGATGCCGAGACGCCGTGGGTTCAAGGTGGCGCGCCTTTTGATATTTCCGACGAAATATCGCTCATTGAAGATCCGTTTGAAGTGACGAACGTCGAGTTGCCCGATGAAGAGCAGATGCGGACGTTGCCGCTTGGCGCGACGAATCTGACGATGCCGCTGGATCATTGGTATCGAGCGCATGCGGCGACGGGGGCGCGGACGCAGGAGCTGCCGGCGAATTTGGTGCAAGCGGTCGTGGCGGCGAAGACGCCGTCGACGGTGCCCGAACCATTGCGAGGTTTGGAGCGTACGTGTGTGGGGCGCGAGCGCGAAGTTGGGGAAATCACGCAGCTCATCACGAGCGCCGTATTGGGGGCAAAACCGGCGTCGTTGGTTGTCGTCGGTGAATCCGGTATTGGAAAAACGACGGTCTTGGCGGAGGTCTTGCGAACGATTGACGGGCGAGGGGGCATTGTCGATTCCCAAGGCATCGTTCGACCCGTCACGATATTCACGGCCTCAGCGGATGTGTATGCTCGAGCCGCTTCGTTGGGCGTCGTTGCGGAAATCATTCGCAATGCGGCATCGATTCGATGTGGCGACGAACCTGCCGCGCGTCGTGACAAACTGCTTCAACACTTGGCCCGGCACCTCGATGAAAAACACGCCGTTCGAATCGTGGAATTCTTGGGAGAACTGGCCGATATACCTTTTCCGGATGACTTGAGCGTTCCTTTGCGGGCGGCGCGGCAAGATGCGCGCCTTTTGGGTGATCAATTGCGTCGGGCATTCGAGGATTGGCTCGGAGCCGAATCTGCGGTTCGTCCCGTATTGCTGGTCATCGAAGACCTCGAGTGGGCGGATCACGCAAGCCTCGCGTTGCTCGAAGGTGCGCTCGCGTCGCTTGGAAATCGGCCGCTGTTCATCTTGGCCACCGATACCGAAGCGCGACGTTTCGCGTCCGGAACGAGGGGCAAGGCGTATCCTCTGAGCGCTTTATCGCCGGAATCGGCGCGGGCTTTTTTGCAATCGGTTTGGCCCGTCGATGCGGATCCTTCGCGCATTTCGCAGATCGTCCAGCACGGCGCGGGGTCGCCCATGCGCCTCGAAGTGTTCGCGCGTTGCTTTGCTCGAGATTCGTCGGCGCCTTTGTCCGGTTCGAATTCCGATGTGATTCGCGCGGCCTTGCATTTTCTGTCCGATGTCGCGCGACGCTTGTTGTCGGCGGCGAGCGTTTTCGGGCGCATTTTTTGGCAAAATCCATTGTTTTCGCTCGTCAGTTCGGCCGTACGTACACCGGGCGTGGATCCTTGGCAAAACGAGCGGGCGGGGATTGCCGAATTGTTGTCGGCGGGGTGGATCGTTCGTCGGGGCATTCGTACGCCTTGGGGCGAGGAGTTTGCCTTGACGCACGCTTGGGTTCGCGACGCGGCTTATGAAATGCTTGCGGATGCCGAACGAAAACGATTGCATCTGCGATTGGCGGAATGGCTCGAACGAATCGGCGGAACGGAATCGGCGGTTTTGGCCGAGCATTTGTATTTGGGCGGGGCGGATGATCGAGCTGTTCCTTGGGCGGCGTTGGCGGCTGAACGAGCATTCGAAGCGGGCGATTTCGATTCCGTCAAGGCTTGGGTTTCACGCGGATTGGCCACGGCGCCCGAAGGCGAAGTGCGGGGAACGTTGCGCTTATTCGAATCGCAGGCGTGTAAGTATCGCGGCGATCATCGCGGAGCGCTCGAAGCCGGGCTGGACGCCATGCGGTTTTTGCCGCAAGGTAGTCCGCTTTGGTACAGCGCGGCGGGAGAAGTCGCTTTGGCGGCGGGCAATTTGGGGGAAGACGCGGCGCTTTTTGCGGTCTTCAATGCGTTGAAGTCGCTTGGCGCGCACGGTGAAATGGGAGCTCCGCACGTCATTGCGGTGGCGCGAGTGGCTTTGCAGTTTTTGATGGTCGGGCACCAGGCGGAAGTGGAGATATTGTTTGCGGCGCTCGACGATTTGGAGAGACGCATCATCGCGATCGACCCGGAGGTTCTGGCTTCGGTGCATCGGACGCGGGCATGGCGGGCGCTTTATGCGGGTGATGCGGGCACGAGCGTGAGGGAATTCGAAGCGGCGGCGCAACGTTTCGAGGAAGTCGGCGATTATCGCAATGCGTCCGTGCAACGAATCAACGTCGGGTCTTGCACCAATGAGCTTGGTGATTGGGCGCGGAGCGAATCGGCACTTCGAGATGCGTTGGCCAATGCGGAGCGTATGGGCCTCGTGCCTTTGGTTGCGCAAGCCAAACTCAATTTGGGGTTGGCTCTGGCTCGACGAGGACAATTGAACGAAGCCCTCGCGGTCGAGCGGGAAGCGCTGACCATGTATGCGCGTCAAGGCGTACGTCGTCTCGAAGGCGGAGCCCGATTGTATTTGGGAATCATTCGCTTGGCGTCCGGGAACATCGATGCGGCGGAACGTGAAATCAATGCGGCGATTGAATTGCTGGCGAATCATGGCCCCGTGCGGGCGCATGCTTATGCCGTAGCGGCGCAAATTGCGCTCGTTCGAGGTGATCCCCGCGCAGCGATAGGTCCGGCCGGCGAAGGCATTAAGATTCTCGATGCATTGGGTGGTATCGAAGAAGGCGAATCGCTCGTACGGCTCGTTTGGGCCGAATCCCTTGCATCCGTGGGGCCGGAAGCCGACGCGCGACGAGCGATTTCGGTTGCTTATCAACGCCTCATCGAACGGGCGGAGAAAATACGCGACGCAACTTGGCGTCAATGGTTCTTGGAAGTCGTACCGGAAAACGTCCGAACGCGTGAATTGGCCGTCGCCTGGGGTTGTACCTCCGCGGCGAACTGAACGATGACGTTTTTGCTTGCAGGGTCGACGCATAAAGCGTTAACGATGCGTGCGCGCCCGAAGCGGCGTTTGGCTGAAAGGACGAACCGATGAAAATCAAGGCAGCTGTTGCACACAAACCAAGCGCCCCACTGAGCATCGAAACCGTCGACCTCGACGGACCGCGCGAAGGCGAAGTGCTTGTCGAGATCAAAGCCACGGGTATTTGCCACACCGACGACTACACGCTCTCCGGAAAGGATTCGGAAGGGCTGTTTCCGTGCATCTTGGGTCACGAAGGCGCGGGCGTCGTCGTCGACGTCGGGCCGGGCGTAAAATCGGTGGCCAAAGGTGATCACGTCATTCCGCTGTACACGCCCGAATGCCGTCAATGCAAATTCTGTTTGTCCCGCAAGACCAATTTGTGCCAGGCGATTCGTTCGACGCAAGGCAAGGGACTCATGCCCGATGGCACCAGCCGTTTTTCAATCGACGGGACCATGGTGCACCCTTACATGGGCACGTCCACCTTTGCCAATTACACGGTGCTTCCCGAAATTGCTGTGGCCAAGATTCGCAAAGACGCTCCCT
>CAYSYX010000680.1:0-4798 GCA_964435055.1 uncultured Polyangium sp.
GTGCAAGATCGACGGTGCGTGAGCGGCATTCACACGCGAAGTCGCTTCGATTTCACGTGCGAATCGAGCGTGAAGAACGGGGTTGTCGAGATGTTCGAGGCGCAAAACTTTTGCGGCAAAACAAGGCTTCACCGGGCCACGCGAGCGTTCGTCCTCGACGACATACAGATGTCCGATGCCCCCGGAAGCGAAGTGCTGGACGAGGCGATAGCGTTCATGAAGTACGGTCCCGAGGAGATTTTTCGGGGCAACCATGGGTGGAAATCGTAACCGAGGTTGAAAAAATACCCTCAAAAATCAAGCTTTTTGACGAGTTCTCCCACACGCACGGGATGCCGAGGAATACGCGACCATCGAAGGTGCTCCGCGAGCGCCTCGAGCGGCTGCGAGGCGTCTTGAAGATCGTGGCCATACGCCTGCGCGATCGCGCGAACAAGCTCATGAGGATCTCGCCCCTGGGCACGTTGGTCGCGAACGGTCATGCCTCCGTCACGTTTGGCCAAACGGCGACCATCGTCCGCAATCAGCAAGGGTACGTGAGCAAATGTCGGCGTCCGGCCGCCCAGGAGCTTTGCGAGGAGGGTTTGTCGTGCAGATGATGTGACAAGATCGGCTCCACGCACAACGTCGGTAATACCCATGGCAAGGTCATCGACAACCACCGCAAGCTGGTACGCGTAGACGCCATCGCCGCGGCGCAAAACGAAATCGCCCGTTGCTTCGAAGACGTTTTCCGTACGCGTACCCAAAACGAGATCGGTTGTCGTGATGATCGACCGAGTGTCGTTTGGTACGGCAAGACGAACCGCTGGAGGCCGTCGAAACGACCGTGGTTGCATACCGAGGTTGCGGCAAATGCCGGGATATCGAGGCCCTTCATCACCTTGATGCGGAGCACTCGCCACGCGAGCAATCTCGGCACGCGAGCAATCGCAGAGGTAGACAAGCCCCAAGGCGGCAAGCTTGTCGATTGCCGCATCGTACAGAGAGCGTCGTTCCGATTGGATGTAAGGTCCAACCAAACCTCCCATGGCGGGGCTTTCTTGAAAACGAATACCCAGCCAGTCGAGGTCTTCGAGCATGCGTGCAGTTTGCCCAGGAACAACTCGCGGGGTGTCGATATCTTCGATACGCAACACCAAGGTTCCATTCGCCTGCATCGATGCAGCGGCACAGAAGACCGCAGCGACGGCACTGCCCAGGTGAAGATCACCTGTCGGTGATGGAGCGAAACGCCCTCGATACGTAGTCACGGCGCAGTTTTACTTCATCGCGCGACGAGGGAAACTCCGGACCCGAGTTCTTCTTGCGACCCGGCGCGCTCCATGGGACATCGACCACGCTGATGCCGATAAGCCGCCGTAAAGTCATCGCCTTGGGGGCAACGACGATTGCCGTGGTTGGAGGAACGTTTGCGTTTTTTTCGCTGACACGATTTCCTCCCGACGGCACTCCCGAAGGGGCTTACATGCGCATCGCGTTCAACCTGTCTCGCGGAGACGTGCGGACATGTTTTCACTACCTCGAAGACCGAGCGCAACACGCGGCATACAGCATTCGCGACTATCGACGAAAAGCGAGTGACCGTATCGCCAAGGCGTATCCCGAGCCCGAGCGAACTCGATTGCTCGATGCGTACAGAGCGCACGCGACAGCGCAAGACGGTGCGGATGTCTGGCTGGAAATGGCCGTTCGCAAAGGGTTTGCCTCACGACTGCGACGTGACTTGTCGGGCATCGGAAAAGTCGAACTTGCGGGCGAGCGAGCGACGGTAGAGACCACGCGCGGCACACGTTATGGCTTTCGTCATCGCGAAAATGGGATGTGGGGATTGACGTTGTTCACGGCAGAATTGACGGCCGAAGCGGAACGAGCAGCACGGGACTGGGACATCGTGGAACGCGCGGCCAAAGATTACGAAGGAAGCAACAAGTAGCGCTCACGCTAGAACACGTGGACGAACAGCCCGCTACGCAGTTTGGGTTCAAACCATGTGCTTTTGGGAGGCATCAACAAGCCGGCATCGCTGACGGCAAACAGTTGGGAGATCTGTGTGGGGTACAGATGCAACCCTATGGTCATCTCACCCGAGTCGACCCGTTTTTCCAGTTCACGATAACCGCGAATTCCTCCGACAAAATCAACGTGTTTGTCTCGGCGTGGATCGGTGACTCCAAAGATGGGACCGAGGATCTGATCTTGAACGATGGAGCAATCAAGGGATCGTACGGGGTCCTGATCGCCGACGGTACTCATGGTCGCCCGCGCCAGATACCACTTGCCGGCGAGATAAATGCCGAAGGTTCGCGGCTCCGTCGGGGTTGCGGCTTCGCCGTCCGGCACCGGGTCGACTCGTAGGACTTTGCGCAACTCGTCGAGCAGAGTCTCGGGAGAACGAGACTGCAAGTCGCGAACGACGCGGTTGTAGGGCATGATTTTCATCTGGTCGTCGGGAAAAACGACGGCCAAGAAGACGTCATGTTCGCCGCCGTCACCACGAGATGCTTGGTGTACGCGTGCCGCGGCAGCGCTCCGATGATGGCCATCGGCGACGTACAGACACGAAACGGCTTGTTCGAAGCGTTCTTCCAAGTCGAGTGTCGTTTGTCGGCTCAGAACCCAGAGTCGATGTCCGACTCCATCGGGTGTGGTGAAGTCGTAGATCGGTGCTCCATCGACGGACGACGCAACGAGTGCATCGATTTCGGCATCCTTTCGATACGTAAGAAAAACGGGTTCGTCATGCGCGCCCAGTTCTTGGATGTGACGCGTACGGTCGTCTTCCTTGTCCGCTCGGGTTTTCTCGTGCTTCTTGATGCGATCCGTAAGGTACTCGGCAACGGACGCACAGCCGACAACCCCGACTTGCCGATGCTTGCCCATGGTTTGCTCGTACAAGTAAAGATGCGGTTCGGTATCTTGCACGAGCGCTCCTTCGACCACGAGGCGCTGCAAGTTGGTTGCGCCCATGGCATAGACCGCATCGTCATGTTCGTCGACGCCTTCAGGAAGATCGATCTCGGGGCGCGAGACATGGAGAAAGCTGGACGGTTTGTCCTGTGCAAGGACTCGGGCTTCCGCGGTGGAAATGACGTCGTAGGGCGGGCTTGCAACTTCGAGCGCCACTGTTGGCGGCGGACGATAGGCACGAAAAGGTCGAACAATGGCCATGAAGCGGAGGTAGTCGGGTTTTGCGCAGCTGTCGAGCGAACAGAGTGAATGCGCATTGATGCAATGCTCGAGTTCGCTGAAACGCAATTTGGAACACCAATTAGGTTGCGCCAACCATACCGTGGTTGGATTTTTGTCGGCCATTTGTGAATTAGATTTCTGGCGAAAATCAACTGCCGCCACCCCTCCGCCAGGCGGCCGCCACGTAACACACCAAACCATTCAATCACAACCATTTGAATTTATATATAATTTTTCAGCACATAAATGTGGCACGACTTTGGCTTGCTTCAAGACCATGAGCCAAGCACGCCCTATCCGCCCGGGAACGACATACCTCATCACGCGTCGCATTGAGCGTCGATATTGTCTTCTTCGCCCCGATCGGACAATTAATACGTATCTCCTCTACGCATTCATCGTTTCCGCACGAAAACACGGAATTCTACTGCATGCTTTTTGCGCGATGTCCACGCACATGCACTATGTCGTCTCAGATCCCGATGGGAAACTGCCGCAGTTTCTTGCCATGTTCCACAGACTCGTCGCTCTTGGTGTCAAAGTTATTCGAGATTGGAACGGAGCCGTTTGGAACCGATCTCAGACGAGCATCGTCGAATTGTGCACTCCCGAAGCGATCGTCGAAAAAATAGCTTATACGCTTGCCAACCCGGTCAAGGCCGGTTTGGTCCGATTCGCACACGAATGGCCTGGGTTCAAGACGCATGCCGACGATATCGGGGGAACGAAATTACACGCAAAACGTCCTCTCAATTGCTTCAATCCGAAGAATGAACATTGGAATCTCCATGTCGATTACGATGTGAGTCTTCCTCCTTCGATTCCAGTCACGAGGTTGGAGGGCTTTCGTGCTGCAATCAAAGAAGAATTGGCAAATATTGAAAACTCAGTGCACGCTACGATTTCAAAGAAAAAAGTGCTTGGTGCTGCGCGAGTCCTCAAAACCAACCCCAAGAGCAGGATAACGAGCTACGAGCCCACCAAGCAACGCAATCCGACGATTGCTGCCGGTCGAGGTAAGACCAAGAAGCTTCAAGAAGCACAAAAAGCTCGACGTGATTTTCTCAAACACTACCGACTCGCTCTGCAATCATGGCGCGCAGGCAATCGCACAGTCGTGTTTCCTGCAGGAACTTACGCCATGCGCGTGTTTCATTCTGCAAACGTGGCCCCCAAGTAACCATTGGAGATCACTGAAGCGTATTCAGATTGCGCTTCCGAGCGGATCATTTGATAAATCCGCATGCGCGGCTCGTAGTGGGCCAAGCGTGATGCATTGAGGACCTGACGGCATAAGTCGACGTGATTGAAAGGAATGCGAAAGCGTAAACTTAGACACAACATTCGACGCCGTAGGCTTTGTGTCGATTCGCATCACAAAACTGGTTGACGTGCACCGTTGGTGGTAGACGTGGCCACGTGCCAACGCACAACAACGCTCCAGATCGGATAACACCTACCATTCCACCACCACCGATGCTGGAGTCCGTAGGGGTTCGCACAAGACGTGTCATCGCGGTAGGTGGTGGGCGAGGTGGCGTCGGAAAAACCCTGCTGACGGTTAACCTGGGTGTTTATTTCGCCCAGCTCGGACGCGAAGTAGTGG
>CAYSYX010000681.1:0-4789 GCA_964435055.1 uncultured Polyangium sp.
GGCGCGCTTGGCGACGATGGATCCTTCGGTTGCACGGCGGCCAGAGGTTGCGCGTCGGCCAGGGCGGGCTGTTCGTAACAAATCGCGATCCACAGGCTTTTCGTACCGTGCAGAAACGTCGTCGCCCCATTGGCCGCCAAGGTGATTCCCGCGACGCACATCGGCACGCCGACAACAGCGCCGCCACCGGTGCCCGACATTCCCACGCCCGTGGCGCCCATGGTTGTCCCGGCACCCATTTGAAAGAGGCCGACAGCCATTTCGCCAATCGCTTCACCCTTGCGAAATTCTCGAGTCGGTGCCGGCAGTTTGTCGGAATTCATGACGGCGTCGGCCATGAAGACGCCGCCGGGTACGGTGCCAATCGTGGCGCCGGCGCCAATCCCTCCAATGACTTGCCCCGTTTCTGTGTCAATGATGCTGATTTGCTCGTCTTCGGGCCCGCCCGCCGATACCTTGGGCATCGCCCAGCGCACGGCATCACGCAACATCTCACCCACCGCTTCAATGCGCTCTCGCGGCGTCCGGCGATCAATGGCTTGTCCGCCACCTCCAAAGACTTGCCCCACATAACGCCGCTCGGCCCCGTTGGGCATTGATGCGTTTTCGTTCAATTCCGCACGCAATGAATCAAACGGCACTTCCATCAAGGCTGCCGCGAGCGATTCACGTAAGGTCGGCGAGATGGGAACCTCGGGCAATTCTTTTGGCAAAGGGACTGTTTTGGCCGAAGACAATGTTTGGCATGACATCGTTTGATAAGGCCAAGGCAATCGCTCGGCGGATTCCTCGGGCGCATTCGAATCGTACCGATAGATGACGTGCGCCGTCTGCGCGACGCGCTCGAATTCGTCCCAGTTTTCATCTGAAACGGTCGTGCGCAATTGTTGGTTGTGCGCCCAAACCAGTGCACCAGGGCCGATATTCGGCGTTCGGACACAAACCTGCACGATGTCCGCCCCGGGCGCCATGGCTTGCAACGCTGCCGTCGAATATCGCCCCGCACAGCCCAATTGCGTCAATGCGATCATTGCATACAGCGATAGACGAACGAACCAGATCCCGCGCTCGACCCACAACGTCCCTACAATCCGAGCTACCCATGCGAAAACCCATAACGAAATGCGATTACACATGCAGCGATGACAACAGAACCGACTACGTCGGTCAAGTCGTTTTGCCCGAGAATTCCTTGCATTTATCTCGAAGATCCGGACGTATTCATCGAAGGCCCAGCGTTATCGCTTCCCACGTGTGTCGGCACGAATCCCGCTCCGAATTCGCCGGCTTTCTTCCTCGAAAAACGCTCGCGCCGATTGTTCGTCGTCGAAAATGTACGTATGCAAATCGCGATTGAACAAAGCCTTTTGCGTCCGAACCAACATGTTCAAGATGACCCGCGTGGCGAAGGATAAGCCGTACACGACCCGCAGGTCCGCGACGAATTCGCGTTGCTCTTTGGGCACGGACTTGCGACCGTCAGGGTCGATGCCGGTGCCTTGTTGCCCGTCGTAAAGCACGAACACGTGGGGATTGTTTTTTTTGACGCTCACCCCGAGTTCATACAACCGCTGCATATCGTCGACGGTCAACTTGCCCCGCAGTTGGACGAAAACACGATCGCCGTCAACGTACGCCAAATGCGTACCCAGCGGCATCGCGTTCACTTCGACCTCCTTCATCCGCGCAACCATGGCACAGATCAACGCGACTGTGAAGGCCCTGGTGGCTCGGTCTGAACTTGCTTTCCGCCCGGCTTCTCGAATACGCTGTTTTGCATGACCATGGTGACCTCCCATTCCCGTGCTTTTTTGACCGCGATCATCGCGTTTGTCGTCCCATTTTCCACGGCATGCAGCGACGTTCCCGGCGCGTTTCCGGAACCTCCGCAAAACCCGCCACCTCCGCCGCCTCCGCCGCCTCCGGATTGCGACGTTGCCCAAACATTGCCGCCCGGTGACCACGAATTCACCATCGCGAGCGCCAATGGACTCACGTACACGTACACGCTCGTGATGCCGGAAACGGTCGTTGCGGGGAAAAAAGCGCCATTGGCGCTGGTTTGGCACGGCCTGGGGTCTTCGCCCGAGGAAACGCGCGGGCTCACGCATATCGATGAAACGTTGGCCAAGTATGCGGCGATCAGTGTGCATCCGCGGAGCCCTGACAAATCTTGGGACGCCGGAACGTGTTGCACTTCCTTCAGCGGAGGGAAGACTCGCGATGAAACCATTTTCGTGCGTGAATTGCTCGCCGACGTCAAATCGCGCGTATGTGTCGATGCGCAGCGTATTTACACCACGGGTTTTTCCAATGGCGGCATGTTGTCGCAAATGCTCTCGTGCAAAATGGCGGACGTTTTTGCGGCATCGGCGCCCATGTCGAGTTCCCTCACGATTACCGCGGCCGAATGCAATCCATCACGACCGGTTCCGCAATTCATGATCAACGGGACCGGGGACAAACTCGTGCTGTATTCCGTTCCCAACAAGGCGGAAATGACGGTTCCCACGAGCTTCGAGCTTTGGGCGAATCGCGATGGTTGTACCGGTTCGCCGACGGTGACGTTGCAGAAAGGCAAGGCGACCTGTGAAACCTACGGCAATTGCGCGGGCGGTGCGGAGGTCACGCTTTGCTCGGTCGAGGGCATGGGTCACTGTATGCCGGGTATGCAGGCCGAAAGTCCGACAAACTGCCTCACGAAGAACTTCGTCCCGCTTGGCATGCCAAACGATGACATCGATGGGATCGATCTATCCGCGGAGTTTCTGACTCGATATTCGCTGCCTTGAAGCCGCGGTACCGTTTGGAGGGCCGGTGACGATGAAGGGCGTAGGCAATGCGCTCGGCGGTTTGGCCGGAAGAACGAGCCGTGCCGCCGCGGGCGTTACTTGGGACCTTCCATTTGGCAGGTGCTCGAACAGCCGTCGCCGCTCACGGTGTTGCCATCATCGCATTGTTCGCCGTCCGGGCCCTGGGCTTTCCCATCCCCACAACGTGGTCCAAGCTTGCACTCCGATGTGCAGCCGCCATAACCACCCGCGTTGATGCCATCGTCGCATTGCTCGCCAAATACGCTGTTGACTTGAGCGTCGCCACAATATGCACCGAGCTTGCAGCCGGGGGCACATCCGGCCATACCCGTGAAGCTGTACGTCGTGAGGTTCACGCCGTCATCGCATTCTTCGGGCGGAGTCTGCTGAACTTTGTCCCCACACCGAGGCCCGGGCGTACAATTGGCATTGCAATGCCCATACGTACCGTCGTTGACGCCATCGTCGCATGTTTCGTCGCCGGCGACGATTCCATCACCGCATTGGCTGACGCATTGGCTCTTTACCGTGACAAACCCACCGAGCGTCAGGTTGAAGTTCGATCCGGTGCTATGACGTTCCGCATGGAAAAGCGCAATTTCGTAGACTTTGCCCACGGTCAAACCGAGCGACGCAGCCATGGCGGGGTCAATGGTGAACGATCCCGAAACCGGCGGATGAAGTCCCCCAAGATCGAGCGCCAGGCGGCCGTTGATGAAGACCCAGACATCGTCGTCCCCTGAGAACGAAAGAGATTCGCCTCCTTTGAATTCGAACCACGTTCGAATCTCGCTCGTGAATCCGAAGTTGTGTCCGGGCCCCGTTTCTTGTCCGGCAGCGACCCAACCCAACCCATCGACGGGGAAAAATTGCGCCGTGGGGAAGTAATACGTGCCATTGGGCTGCTTGGTGAGCGTCAATTTAGAAATAACCTTGATGTTGACGCCGGCCGCCTCGGTATACCATTGCGCAAAATTATTGGCCGTCGTGGTCTGTTGCCCGAATGGACAGGGCCCAATCAAAGATGCCTCGCAAATGCCGGTGTATCCGGGTTTGCCGTTGGCTCCGAGCATGGCGGGGACCAACCCTGGGGTTTGTATACTGCCGCCGAAAATCTCGAAATCGGGGTGACGAACGCCGCCATTGATCGGAAGTGCAATGACATCTCGGAAGGCAACGGGCACATCGAGCGTATCCGGAAGCGCGCCGGCGACCGTCGTGCACGAGAAACCCGCTTCGACTTGGCAGGTGCTCGAACAGCCGTCGCCATCTGTGCTATTGCCATCGTCGCACGCTTCGTTGTCACCCGGCAAAATGAAGCCGTCGCCGCACGCCGACGTGCAGGCTCCCAAGCTGCAATTGGGCTCGACTTCGCAGTACGGATTGCATCCGTCCCCAATGACGTCATTACCGTCATCGCACGCTTCGTCGCCTTCTTTGATTCCGTCATTGCATACGGTGAGATGACACGGCATGCCGGCCATTGCGCATTCATAGCCGGTTTCGCGTTTACACGTATCGGAACAACCGTCGCCGGACGCGGGGGGCGTGCCACCATCTTCGCATTCTTCTTTGCCGGCAATGATCCCATCACCACAAGCCGCCGCCGTGCACGGAGCGCCAGGCGTATTGCAGGCCCAACCATTCTCCAATTGGCAGGTTGCCGAGCAGCCGTCGTTGCTTTTGGTGCCGCCGTCGTCGCAGTTTTCCTGACCCGAGACGAGGCCGTCGCCACAAACGACGGTAGATACGCAGGGTTGACCGGGATTCGGACACGCGAAATCCTGTTCAATCGCGGTGCAATTCGCGGCGCAGCCATCACCAGGCGTGTTGTTGCTGTCATCGCACACTTCACCTGGTTGAATCAATCCGTCCCCGCAGCCGGTGGTGTCGATACCGCCTTGACCACCCTGGCCGCCTGAAGCTCCCGTCGAACTGCTCGTGGTGAACAGGATTCCCCCGTCGCCACCCATTCC
>CAYSYX010000682.1:0-4789 GCA_964435055.1 uncultured Polyangium sp.
CTCCGGAGCCTCCGGCCCCGCCAATTCCACCTTGGCCGCCGGAATTGCCGCCGGTGGTTCCGCCGCCATTGCCGCTGCAAGCAGCCAACATTATGGCGGAGGCAACGAGAAGGGTTTGACTTGTACGTACCAAAGCGAAGGTTGATCGGTTCATGGCTCGAGCATATCCCCTCCCCTTCGGTCTCGTCAATCCCTCACAATGCCTCGGCGCACGGCGGCGAGCGGTGCATTTTCATCGAACACGACGCGACCGTTTTCGATTCGGATGCCGAGTTTCGACCATAAGTCTTCCAAATCGACGGGAGCGGGAGCAGCGCGTCTTTTTTCGTATTCCGTCATTAATACGTTGGTTTTGGTCGCGCGATCGCCAATGGTGAAAGCGTCGGTGATTTTCCACCAAACCGACAATGACCCGCCGGCTTGACTAATGCCGCGCAAAGCATCCCGCAAACCCGCGCGATTGTTCGAGACACGGCGAATTTCGACATCCGCCACGAGGGAAAATAACGCTCCGCCCCAATACACGCGACCCCACGTCGGCGTATGATCCAATCCGGCGTCGCCTGCTTCGGGCTGCCCTTGATGCATGGCGTGCAGCCATTCATACCACACGGCTTCTTCGGTCAAAACCCCGGCTTTGTAACGGGCCAAGGGCTCGACATACGTGGCCAGACCTTCTTCGATCCACAAATGCTCGCGCACCATATTGGGAAATGCGAGGTGCACGATTTCATGGGTCAACGTCCAATCTTCGGCCAAGTCTTCGGCCCGGGTTTGTCGGCCCAATTGAATTTTCACGGTCGGCTGCGCAGTGCGCCCCGACGCTTCGCCCCAAATCGCTCCTCGACCGGACCGCGGACGAATGATCAAATTGCTCTTGGGGACTGGAAAACGCCCATAATAAAGTGTCACACCGCGAACCGCGTCGCCAATCCATTTCCAAATGACTGCGCTATCGAGCTCGTACTCGGCGGTGTCCAAATCGACCTGAATCGATCCCCCCGGAGCTTCGAGCCAGGCGCGTTTGTCCGGGGCATTCACCTCGCGACACACTTGCAGCGACGGCGGATCGGGTATTTTTTCTGCAGGCGCGATGGGTGTACACACGCGCGGGATCGTGTGTTGACAACCCGTCGAGAACAGCAACAATGCGGTGCAAAAAACGGACAGACTCGAGGCCACGGGACGAAGATACCAGAAAGCCGTTTCGTGGGATACCGGCTTTTCAACGGTGCCGGGCACTTTTTGGCGCCAGTCGGTCATCGCGGTGGCTTGCCGAATGAAAGCAAGTGTCTGTACCATCGCCGACCGAACGTTTGGCGTACCTCGAATCGCTCGATCTGACAAACCTCGCCGCTTTACGCGAACGGATCAAAACCACCGAAACGTGGTCATGCATATCCGCCGACAACCCAATTCACGGGCCCACCAATCCCGCTCGATGGGCGTAACTGACGATTTCACCCACCGTACGAGCATTGAGCTTTTCTTTAACTTTGGCCAAGTGATTGCTGACGGTGCTGACCGAGAGATTCAATTCCGACGCGATATCGGATACGGTCCGCCCTTGAATCAAGAGCGTGAACACCTGATGCTCTCGCGCGCTGAGGCGAGAATGAAGCGATACGGTTTGATCGCCTTGCCGCATTTGCTCGGCCAAACTGCGCGTCAAGTACGTACCTCCCGAAGCCACGGCGCGTAATGCGAGCAGCAGTTCGTCCGCGTTCATGTCTTTCGACAAATAGGCCGCCGCTCCTTCTTTCAGAAGCCGCAAACCATATTGATCTTCGGGGTACATCGATAAAATCACGACCCGTAAGTCGGGCGTTTCCTGACGCATTCGCCGCAATACCTCGATCCCGCTGACCTTCGGCAACGACAGGTCCAGCACCAGCAAATCCCATTGCTCACGCCCGGGGGCCAAAAGAACCCCTCGCCCGTCGCTCGCTTCGCCAACGACCAACATATCCGGCTGCTGCTCAATCAAACGCCGAATACCTTGACGCACGATGGAATGATCGTCGGCAATGAAAATCCGAATCACGTTTTTCCTCCCAAACCATTCGTCATATTGGATGCACCGTCTGCTCGCACCGAGGCGCGAGAGTTTTTCATTTTTCACCCATCATGCCAACTCGAAAAGCACCTCCGCGTTTCAACCCGACACCGCGAGCCATACCAATGCCCACGACACAACCTTTCCATGGCACCATCGGAGCGCGTTTCATGCGCGACAAAAACCGAGGCGACCATGTCGGACGCATAGGTGGTCGGTCGCGACCGTTTGTGAACGAAAGATTGGACTTGTCGTCGTTTCTTTCACGCCGTGCGCCGATCTGTTGGCGTGCACATCAAACTTCTACCAGGTGCCCTCAAAACTCCACCCATGGTCACAACGAAGGCTTTGGTGCCACGGTGCGACTTGACAGGAGTACCTCGTATGAATCAACCAACTCCCTTGCTCGACGCAGCGCCCGCGGATCCGAAAAACCCGGCGTTTCGTAAGCAATGGCTTCGTCAATTGCTCCTACTGAGCACCCTTGCGGCGATTGTCGTCACCCCGGGTTGCGGGGCGAGCGATGAAGCGTTTTTGGAAGACGAGTATTTCGTGGCCGAGGCGGAAGAAGCCTTGATTGCCGGCACCAATTTGGCCCTCGGCAAGACGGCGACGTCGTCGAGTATCGCCTATGGAGCCGACCCGAGCCGCGCCATTGACGGCAATACGAACGGCTTGTGGGCGGGCGGATCCATCGCGCATACGTTGAACGACGTAAATCCTTGGATTCAAGTGGATTTACAATCACCTCAATTCATCGGCACCGTCGTGTTGTGGGGTCGCACGGATTGCTGTTCAGACCAGTTGAGCGATTTGAAGGTCCGTGTTTCGGATGATCAAGCGAACTGGCAGGATTTCACTTTTGCCGGAGCGGTGGTCAATCAAACGACCTTCGCGATCAATCGCAGCGCGCGGTATGTCCGGGTACAACTGAATGGTTCGACGGGACGATACATGACGCTCGCGGAGCTTCAAGTGTTTGGCCCGCCGAACTTGGCGCAGGGGAAAACCGCCACGCAATCGAGCACCATTGCCGGTGGTGTACCATCTCGAGCGGTCGATGGCATTACGAGTGGCAATTATGGCAATGGCTCGGTCAGTCACACGAATATCGAAGCGCAGGCGTGGTGGCAAGTAGACCTTGGAGCCTCGCACAACGTGGGCGTTGTCGAATTGTACAATCGCACGGACTGCTGTGCGGAGCGATTGACGAATTTCAAACTGCTACTTTCGGACGACGCATCCACGTGGACGAGCATCAATTACGCGGGGCAAGCGCCGCCGGTGCTGCCGTTGACGGCCAATCGTTCGGCACGGTACGTAAAGGTGCAGCTCAACGGGACAAACTATTTGTCGCTGGCGGAAGTCCGCGTGTATCCGATGTCCAATGCGGCGATGGTCAATACCGGCGCGGGTTCATTGCCGCTGGCCAATCAACCCACGATGCCTTTCGGGGAGCTCAAAGGCGACTTCAATGTGGATGCGCAAGGTGCGGCGACGTATTCGATTCCATTGGATCTTCCGCCTGGGATTCGCGGAGTGGCGCCCAAATTGTCGCTCGGGTATCGCAGCGGCGGCGGCAATGGCATGGTGGGCGTGGGCTGGTCGCTCTCCGGATTGCCGACGATTACGCGATGTCCACGAACCATGGCGCAAGACGGCGTGCGTGGAAGTGTCAATGGCGACGCGAATGATCGTTTTTGCATGGATGGTCAGAGGCTCGTCGCCATTGCGGGAACGTACGGCGCGGCGGGTACGGAATACCGAACGGAATTGACCACGTACACGCGGATTCGTTCGTATGGCTCGTGCGGCACGGGGCCGTGTCGATTCGAAGTCGTCGACAAAACAGGCAATGTCGCGTCGATGGGCGAGACAAACGTCGTGCCGACGTTCAGCGATAACATCACGCCGCGGAGCTGGTCGCTCAAGCAAATGCAGGACCCGAACGGCAACTATTACGAGGTCACGCATGCTTTGAACGACGATCAGCTGTATCCGTCGTCGATTCAATACACGAAACACGCCTCGGCACCGTCGTTGAAATTGCGTCGCGTCGGATTCGAATACGAAGCGCGCCCCGATGTCGAGTTCGTTTATGTCGCCGGGAAAAAGATCGCAACGAACCAGAGGCTTTCCGCGATCAAGACGTACGTCACGACGGCCCAGGGCGAGGAGCTCGTGCGGCAATATCGTTTGACCTACCAAACGTCGGGGCTCACCAAACGCAGCCTGTTGGATAACGTGGCGGAATGTGATGCGCTCGGGGTTTGTCTGCCGGAGACGCGTTTTAATTACAACAGCAACGCGGCGGGGACGCAGAAGTTTTCCTGGGACGGGCCGAACGGGGCGGCTCCTTATGATTACCAGCATCGAATGCGCTTCGATCCCGGGGCATTCTTGGTGATGGGGGATGTCTCCGGCGATGGACGTTCGGACTTCCTGCGTTTTGAAAAAGGCGGCTGGGACAATGACGAAGTGGGGAATTTCCAAACCTACACGTCGACGGGCGGCGGAGCATTCATAGCCCAGGAATATGCCGGCCCGTTCTTCAATGATTGGATGCGCGGCGATTTGATCGAAATCTTCCCGCTCGATTACAATGGTGACGGGCGAACGGATTTCATTCGTCGCGAAAAGGGCGATTGGGACAACGATGCGTACCTCACGTTCGGCGTTTATGCCGCCAAACCCACGGGAGGTTTCGACGCCATTTTTCCGGGAACCGTATCC
>CAYSYX010000683.1:0-4779 GCA_964435055.1 uncultured Polyangium sp.
ATGTGGAGCATATCGAGGCGGACGTGCGGGATCGGGCGCAAATGGATCGGCTCATTTGCGGCGCCGACGTCGTGTTTCATCTTGCAGCCATCGTGGGGACGCGGCACCCCAAGCCGCATTTGTTATGGGAAACGAATACCACCGGAGCGGCGAATGTGTTTGCGGCGTGTTTGGACGCCGGCGTAAAGCGCCTCGTGCATTTCAGTTCCATTCACGCCTTCGAATCGAGCTGGACGGATGCGCCGATCACCGAAGAAACGCCGTTGACGCATTCGTCGAAAGCGCCGTTGTACAGCCATTCAAAGGCCGAAGGAACACGTTTGGCGCGACAATATCACGCTCGTGGGCTCGACGTGGTGGTGATTCATCCGACGGGTATCGTTGGGCCAAACGATTTTCCCGTCTCCGAATTGACCCAAGCCATCATCGACATTCATGCGCGGCCGCCCGCCATGAGCATGGGTGGAGGATTCAATTTCGTCGATGTGCGGGATGTCGTCAAAACTGCGCTCGCCGCATTGCGAATTGGAAGGTCGGGGGAAAGTTACCTCGTCGGAGGGCGTTGGGCTTCGACAACGGAGGTGGTTTCTTTGACCCGGCCTCCGGGTTCATCGAGTCGCGTGAGGACCATTCCGTTGAGTGTCGCCCGGCGTGCGTTGCCGGTGGTGCGTCTTTTGAGTACGCTGACGAAAAAACCGGCGTTGTACACGGAAAGCGCTTTGGAGGCGCTGAGCACCAATCGATTCGTCGACGATGTGAAAGCGCGCCGAGAATTGGGGCATGCGTCGCGACCATTGGAAGAGACATGCAGGGATTTAAGCGCGTGGATCACCGAACGAGGGCTCTGGAGAAACACTTCACGGTAAAACGTTTGTCCCAAATCGAGACGTGCCGTTTGCGCGCTCATTGATTTTCGTAGGGTTGAACGTTGACGATTTCGTTTGTCTCGGACTCGGTCCTGTGCCACGTTGCCAAACATGTTGACGATTTACGGGTACAAAGGTTGCGGATCGGTCGTGGTTGAAGCGGCGTGTGAAATGCTGGGCGAACCTTTTGAATTTCGCTCCGGGGCTCCGTGGAACGATGGGCCGCACATCGAAGAGCTTCGGGCGGTCAATCCGCTGCTGCAAATTCCCACGGTACGTTTGGCCGATGGAACGATCCTCACGGAAAGCGTCGCGATTGTGTTGTGGCTGCTCGAACGGCATCCCGAATCGCAATGGGCTCCGCGGGTGGGGGATCCAAAGCGCGGAGCATTTTTGCGGTGGCTCGTGTATTTCGCCGCCACGATTTATCCGATGTATACCGTCGGAGATTTTCCCGCTCGTTGGGTGCAAGCCGAAGAAGCGCAAAAGCAATTGAAACAAGCTTCGATTCAGCGGACGCTCGATGCGTGGAGAATCATGGAACAGGCGCTCGAACCAAAAGAGTTTTTGCTCGGTTCGGAATTGTCGATGCTCGACGTGTATGCCGCGATGATTTCGCATTGGCGTCCGGGGCGGGAACGTATTCGCGAAGTCGCGCCGGGATGCGTACGCGCCGCCGAGCGCGCCGAGAAACACGCAGCGGTGGCGGAAGTCTTCACGCGAAACTTTTCGGGGCTCGACTGAGCGGTTGACAATATCCGCCAATGGTTGGTATCGTCGAGGTACCATGAAAACCACCACGGTTCGAGGGCGATGGGAAAAGGTTTGTCGCGTCGTGCTGTGTGCCGCCGGGCCGTGGATGCTCTCCGCTTGTGCACCCGCGCCGGAAGCGACCGAATTATCCGGTGGCATTTGGATGTTCGAGCAAACCACGCGCACGCGTGACGGAGTCTTGATGCCCTGTCGTCCGATGTTGATGCAGGTCGAGATCGCGGAGGAATCGGTTTTTCTTGGCACGCGACTTTATCCATGCGAAAGCGAAAAAATAAACGCCCGCGCGCTCACTATGCGGCGTGACGGTTCGTCGCTTTTTCTCGACGATGTCGAAGTGGGAACCTTGGCCGCCCGGCGAATGGACATCGTCCTTCCGACCGGCGGTCAAACCATTTCGTGGAATTTGGATCGTCCGGACGCACCTTGGCAAGAGCTGCTCGAGGCCGATTCGAAATCGACATTGTATCAGGCGCGGCTTACTTTACGTCCCGATTCGAGGCCCGTGCCCATCGCTGCGGAATACACGGGGGTCGAGGAAAACGAGGTGTCGGGGCGAATGCATGCCGCAACGCTCGCTATCGATGATGCAGGGCTCGAATACGTCGTCCAAAATGAACCGGGAAATGGGCACTTCTGGGCGCTGAACGCGGATACGGGGACATTTATTTACGCTCCGTACCCTGATTTTGCCGCGCGAGATCAATTCACGTTTCTCGTCCATTATGGGGAGGTGTTCTCCGACGCCGCGCCCGTTGGTATTACATTAACCAATACCCAGGATCCTCCCATTGCGAAAGAAACGACCTTCTTCACCGACGAAGACACGTGGATCGCGTTCCCCACCATCGCCAGGGATCCCGATGGCGATCCATTGACAGCCGAAATCGTCACCCAACCGGCTCACGGCAACGTCACGCTGGATGGGCAAGTGTTTACCTATACGCCCGAGCCGAATTTTCAGGGTATCGATAGTTTCACCTACCGTGTCTACGATGGTTTGCAGTATTCGAACATCGCCACGCTGCAAATCATTGTGAATTCAATCAACGATTCGCCGACCGTGAAAGATGTGGACTTGGCCGTGACGGCGGGCAGTGCAACGCCGCTGAATTTGGAAGTGCACGACATCGATTCGGGCTCGATTTTCGTCCAATCAAATACTTCTCCCGCCTGGGGCGTGCTGAGCGGGGCATTCCCGTATTTCGTGTACCAGCCGAGCGCGTTCCTCAGCCAAGGAAAGGATTCATTCGAAATCACGATTTCCGATGAGCTCGGCGCATTGGCGACCGCCAAAGTCAACGTCACGATTTCCCCGGGCATTCACGAATGCACAATGCTGAGCGAGAGCGCCGAATTCAATGAAATCTACCCGGCCGCGCTGATGGGGTCACGGATCTATTATCGAACCATGACGCCGTTCGTTCAAAAATTTCTCGGGGTTACCGAGGGCACTCCCACATTGACGTATTCGCAATGGATCGACGTCAACGGGACGTTCGGCTTCGACAACAGTGTTGGTGGCGCCCATCGAACGACGTTCTTCCGACTGCCATCCACGACATATTTTACGACATCGAAGACTTCGTGGGACATGCGCCTGTATATTGTATCGGACAGTAAACCGGGGCTGAATGCGTTTGACATTCCGAAACCCGGCAATGACGTTTCCGGAGAACCGGCCATCGGGGATGCTTACGTCAACGGCGACAGCGCCTATTTTTCGCTGCAATGGCCCACGGCGACGAGCAGCACCTGCCAAGTCTGGAAAACCAATTCCACCACGCAGGTGACCGAATTGGTTCGGGACATCCCTTCGGTGCAAGGTTCGTGTTTCGGTATTTGGGCGCTGGCCGGCGAACAATACATGTTTGTCGGATCGAAACTCATGCGACTGCCCGCGGATGCGTCGCCACCCGAGGTGATCAAGGACTTGGGAACTTCGGCGCCCTTGCGCTGGATGGTCGAAGCGGGCGGAAAATTGTTTTTCCAGACGCGCACGCAGATCGGCAATGCCACCCGCATCGATTTGTGGGCGACGGATGGAACGGCTGCGGGGACCGAGAACATCCTGACGCTCGAAACGGCCATTTTGGAGTTCGATATCTTCAGCCCCGTGGCGTTCGGAAACAAACTCTATTTTACGCACCGAAGATCCCTTTGGTCCAGCGACGGAACGGCGGCCGGAACTTCGATCGTCGCGACCATGGACGTGAGCAGTGTCATCGGCGACGGCGCGATCGGCACAATCACTCCGGTGCTGGACAAACTGTTTTTCCTGGCCTCGACGGACGCCGCTGGGCGTGAACCGTGGGTATCCGATGGAACGGCGGCGGGAACGAAAATGCTTCGCGACATTCGAGGCGGACCGCTGGGCAGCGCGACTGCGTCCACCAATTCCACCTATTTTCATGTCTGGAATGGCCAGGTATTCTTCACTGCCGATGATGGCGGCGCTCAATCCGGCTTGTGGAGAACCGACGGTACGTCGGCCGGAACTGATGTGGTGGCCGTTCGTCCGATGAGAACGATTTTGGGGATTCTCGGGAATAACCTCGTCTTTTTCGACGGGCACTACATGTATTCGATGGATTTGTTGTGAAGCCTTACGGAGACAAACCATGAATCGATGGGCGGCATCGGCGCTATTTGTGGTCGGGTTTGTCGTCAGTGGATGCGGACAAACGCCGCCGGATACCGGCCCGAACGGCTCCGGAGGATCGGCGGGCCAGGGCGCCGCGCCGTGGCGCAGCAGTTTGTATCCGCAAGATTGGACGCCGGGGTTTGTCGACGGTGAAGGGCGCGGATTGCAGGATTTTTCTTATGCCGGGTTTCGTTATGGTGAAGCTCCCGCGCCGGACGTTACCACCGTGATCGAAGTCGTCGGGGCGGATCCTCTGGGGACAATCGATTCCACGGCGGCGATTCAGGCGGCCATCGATACGGCGGCCATGCAGGGGGGCGCTATCGTTCACATACCCGCGGGACTTTATCGAATCGATGGATTGTTGCTGGTATCGGCGTCGCACGTCATTTTGCGTGGTGATGGTCCGGGCCAAACGCGTTTGTATTTTACGAAATCAACGAACATGACGGGTCAGGCACATCTTTCTTTTTCTGCGCCGGTCATGGTGGATACGGA
>CAYSYX010000684.1:0-4779 GCA_964435055.1 uncultured Polyangium sp.
GCACGAACCATCCCAATTCGCCGGTGCGTCGAAAGGAACGGTCATTACGCCGTTTTGGCCGCACGTGCCGGCGCGCAGCTCGAGCGTCGCGGGAGCGCCGCTGCATGTGCCCTCGGATGGGCCGCACGAGCACGGCGAGCATGTGGCGGGCGGCGCCACGAGCCCGTCGAAGAGCCGGAACTTTTCGTCTGGCACGCCAAACGTCGGATCGTCCGGGCATTTGGACGGAATTTGATTTAATGGTCCGATCCACAGCGAAATTGGCACATTCGACCACAATCCAGCGTCGCTACCGACAGGAGTCGGGAGGCAATGCCCTGTTTTGCAAGGTGCCGGAGGCGCCCAACCCGTCGTATCCAAGCCTGGATTGTCGATGACGTTTTGCATGGGAGACGCGTCATTTTCGGCATCGGCCTCGGCATCCGTTCCAGCGTCGGGCCCGGACAAAAGTTGTTTGATGCATCGAGGATCCGGGATGATTGCGTTCGGATCGCATCCATACCGAGCATCCTCTGGCACTGACGAACATCCATTGACAGCGCATGCCGCAAGAACAAGCCAGGCAGACACCAATGCGAAGTGTTTCATGACTAGAACTCCCATGATCCTGTGACTTGCGTACCGACCATGACCGCAGGCTGATCAACGATCATTTCGTTTCCGATGAAAACGCGGGTTGGGCGTGTCAACGCGAGAGCCTCCGCAGTCGCCTGAAGATCGAACTGACTCGTCGGTCGAAAGCGAACGCCAAGCCGTCCACCGAAACCCGGCCTAAAGAAATTGAAGGGCGGCTCGCGAAACGTCGCCTCCGCCCCCTCTGTCCTGATCACTCCGAGATGCCCCAACGGACACGCGAAAAACCACTTGACATGTCCACACACGGAAACAAGCCCGCCCGCGGTCATGGCAGCGATCTGCGCTCCGCCAACTCGCGTCGTCAACCACGCCGCTCGTCCTTCGAGACCCAACGAGAGAAATTCCTTTGGCCTCAAACCAACTCCAACAACAGCGCCAATCGCAGGGTTCCATGACGCCACGCCGAACACGGACACGACTCCGCCACTCACCGAAAAACGCGTTCCCGTCGACTTCTTCGCTGCGTTTGCGTCCTTGTGTTCCTCGTAAAACGGGTCTTCTCCAGGCGAATAATTCCGATCCGTCGCGACGTTCGAACTCAAAATATGCGTTGGAAAATCGCGTCGTTTCTTGCGCAAAGCGACTTCATCCGGCGCTGCCAACGCCACCAAATTCAGCGTGATCGTGATCTCTTCGCCAGGCTTCGCCGTGAACGTTTCGACCGCTTCTGAGTGCCCGTCCAGCGTAGCGCGAAGCGTATGCTCGCCAGGCATCGCGAACATCCAAAACGACGAAAATCGTTGGGGATTTCGTACCGTCTCGTCATACGTCACCTTCGTCCCGGCGTGCGAAATGTTGACGTTGACCCATGTCGTTGCAGCTCGCGCTTTGTCGTACGCCGCAAGCACCGCCTGTCGCTCGTTCGCCGGCGCCCCCTGGCCACGCGTAACCGCTTCGTGCAGCTCTTGCGCGGCTTTATCGGTTTGTCCGAGCTTCACCAGCAAGAGCCCCAGACGCCCTTTGATGATCGGATCTGGGTACACTTCGAGCGCCGACTGATATGCCGCCGCCGCGCCGCTGGTGTTCCCCGCCAAACCGGCTCGTTCGGCCTTGGCCACACGCGCGGCGAACAACGTGTCCTTCTCGTCGTCCGTCAAAGTCGGCGAGTTTCCAGCTGATTCGTCGGCTCGAACGACAGCCGACGAACATAGCAAAAATCCCACGACAAACGCGCTTAGCCGAAGCATCGACGCCGACTGTGCAACTCATGTAGCCGTCCGTCAATGCAAAAAAACGCAACGGACCGCAAAATCAACCGGGTGGTCGATTCACCGACGAACTGACGGAATGCTTGTACCAGGAACGCGGAATGGCCGGACGCGTCGGCGTAGGTTTGCCCACGACCTTCTTGCGCGCGGGAGCTGCTTGAACACTGGGCAAAAATGCAGGTTCGGGTTTGCCGGCGATGACGTGCGGATACATGTCGAGTTTGTCAGGCGTTACGCTTGGTTTGTCACCCCGATACATTGCGTAAGCACCGCTCCTCGTGATTGTGCCGGCGACGTAGGCGTGCGGTTGCATCGGCTCCGTCGTGGGCCAAAACAACAGGAACGCAAGAATCGCAGCTGTAACTTGCCCCGTGTAATGGGACCATTTGTCCCAATTGAACCATTGCGATGCGCTATCGTTCGGCACGGAACCATCATTGCAACTCGTATCGAAGGGCGGCATGGCGCAAAATGCTTCTCTGTCAAAACAGCTCGCCATGTAATTGCGTGCTCGCTGAAAGCATTTCTGACTTGCGCCTTCCGTCATTTCCAATTCCGCCCCGATTTCCTTATGCGACAATTCGTCAACGACATGCAGCATGAGAATTTCGGCTTGCTGCGCGGTGAGTTCGTTCGCAACGCTAGAAAGCCGACATCGCGCTTGTAAACGCTGCACACATCGCTCGGGCGAAGGTTCATTGACCGGATGTTCGTCCACATTTGAATGGTATTCCGAGAAGCGTTCGGCATACCGCTTCGCATCGCGCAAGTGGCGTCGAACCACATTCCGCGCGACTCCTCGTCCCCATTTGTCGAAATCGCTTCTTTCGGGCCGATAGGACGCAATGTTTGCAACGATCTGCGTCAGCGACTCTTGCACGAGGTCCTCGACGTTCGAGCGCTTGACGTGGTTTTGCCTGCAAATCACCTCTACGAACGTGGCGATACCTTCGCGAAAGCTAACTTCTCGAACCCGAACGGCAGGGGTGCACATGCGATCTCCTCGGCTCTGTACCATATTGCCCGCTCGGCTGAAAACCGGACGCAAATTTTTTTGCGGTCGTTCTTACGCTCGCCGGACGCAGCTCGAGGCGCGCAAAAACCGGAGAAGCGCGACCTGTGACTTCTGGAAAATGAAGTGGCTTTTCCATAAATTTCGCGGTTTGTCCACGGAGCCGCATGGGCGCGTTGGGCAGCCAATTGTGTAATCATGGATCCCAAACGCGCCGTGAAACAACGGTCGAAACCGCGGGGCGGCGCTCGCGAAGCAAATTGTGGATCGATTTGTGGCTCGTCGCGGATCACGAACGCGGTAAATCAAGGAGACGATCCCGAAAACATGACCGTAGCGGGGCGATTTCGAGGTTTGTCGCGAGCACGAGCGCCGCGAAATCACGCGCAGTCGTACGTAGCCTCACCGTGAAACAGCGTCGCCCGCCCCTCGAAGCACCATACCTCGCCGGCGAAATGCCAAAATGTAGATCGATTGCCCGGATCTTGTCGAATCAAGTCCTTGAACTCAAGAGGGCAATCTCGCGTTTCGCAAATATCAAACGGATTTTCTGGGTCTGTCTGGGCACAATGAGTCAAAGACCATTTCCAAATATGTTATGCACGAAAGAATTAAATATTCGCACTACCGCCTATTTTTCGAGTTGACAACGTGCGTTCGGCGTTTGGCATCCCGGATCAGGACGCACCGCAGTTCGACAAACTACGCCCTGGGAGACAAACCTGACGTGACAGTGAATTGTTTGTCTCGAACAATGGTTTGTCGTACTATTATAATACGACAAACATCGCGGATTGTTTGAGGGCGAAGGAACTCTGGTTTGACAAACAGATGCGCGGCGTCAGGCGCGCCGCAGACAAACGCGCTCGAGCAGCGCAAATCATGGGGAATTGTTGCGCGATCGTCGGGACGAAACGGGTGCGCTCGGCGGTGGTGTCGATGGCGGAGGCGGCGCTGTCGAGCGCCTTCGACTTGGTGCGGGAGCAGCCGGCGGTTCGGGTACGGCTCGCCGCTTGGTTCTCGGATAAACCCGATCCATGTATTCGGCGACCGCCGCTTCGACCACATCCGAGACCTTGAGACGGTGATCGAAGGCGTATCGATCGAGCCGTTCAACGGTCCGCGGATCCAAATAGACGGTCTTGCGGACTTGTTTTGCGCCCGAGCGCTTGCGTTGCACGAGCGAAGATGATGACGGTGGAGGACGACGACGAATTGACATGAGGCTCATTTTACAGCGGCATAAATGCTATTTCCCAGCCTTTGAATAAACGTTGCGACGTTTTTTAATGGTATGCCCTTGAGTCCGGAACGGAAAAAACGTTTTATTTATTTTCCAAATTTCTTGCGCGATCGATCAATCGCCTTCATCACTGAATGAAGCGCCATGAATAACGATAGCGAGCGAAAACAGCTCGATGGGACGGGTGCGTCCATTGAGCAAGATAAGGGAGGGCACCCTCTATTTACGCGGCAGCATATAGAGGCCGATCTGGAGCCATGCCAAATCGACTATATTCGCGTTTATCGCACGCTGCCCGATGGCTCCAAGGAGACTTGTCCACGGTTATGGAAGGCAAGCGAATTACAGTCGGTGGAACAAGTCGTCGAAATGTACGGTGGCGGCGACTATCACTTTCAGGCGATAAACAGGTTCTATCGTATCCAAGCGAATTCAGAAAGATATTATATCGCGGACGTCCCGCGAAAGCCATTTCATGTCGACACGAGGCGGCCCGCTGAACCGCCACCGCCGCCACCGCCGCCACCACCGCCGCCACCGCCGCCACCGCCGCCACCGCCGGGGCTCGATGTGACAATGCTCGTCAAGTACATGCTCGACCGAGAAGCGCGAACGGCCGAGACGCAAGCGAAGGTGCAAGAATCATTGATGCAACTTGCGCTTAATCGACCACCGCCGCC
>CAYSYX010000685.1:0-4766 GCA_964435055.1 uncultured Polyangium sp.
AAGCTGTTGGGCGTCGGTTGATCTTCCTGCGCAACGCATCCGTTCACGCCGAACGAGATCAATCGTGCTGAAGTAGCAACGGGTCGGCGCAGAATTTCCGCGGCCGTGTGAATCGATTCTCGCCGCAGTGCGTCTCTGACCGGCCGTATGCAGCGCGTCTTGGGAAGACGTTGGCATGCGTGTAGCGTTCAAGAGGCGCCATGCGAAAAAGCATTCTGATTCTGGGCCCGATGGTGATGCTCGCAGCTGGAGCAGCCGTCGGATGTGGTGGGGCGGGGACCGGCAGCAAGGACGTGCAAGTCGCCGGCGTGAAACATGATGATTGCGCTCGGGTTCGTCCGGGCGTGGGGGCACGAGCGAAGCTGGTCGTCCATCAAAGTTCGACGGTAGCGATCGTTCAAGACGGCAAACGGTCGCTCGCGTATGTCGCCGATGCCGACGACGCTTCGGTACACACCGTCGATGTCGCGACCGGCAAGGAAGTTGCCACGACAAACGTTGCCGGATCGCCGTCGCACCTCATCGTGATGGCGGATGGGCGCGTTGCCGTGGGGCTTCGCGATCGCAGTGCCGTCCAGGTCCTCGAACCGATGTCCTCCGCGGACGAACCGCTCGAATCGCGTTGTGTGGTTCCGACGGCCGCTGAACCCGTTGCTTTGGCGACGACGCCCGATGATTCGACGCTCCTCGTTTCGAGTGGTTGGGGCGCGGCTCTCGGTGCGTACGACACGAAGAGTTTGGCCCGGAAATACGAAGTCCCGCTTCAACGTGAACCTCGGGCCGTGGTGGTTTCCGACGACGGCAAACGCGCCTTCGTGGCGCACGTCGTCGGTTCGCGGATGAGTGTCGTCGACCTCGACAAACATCGCGCCGAAGCGATGAACCTCGGTGGCGAGGAAGAGGTCATGTTTGGAAGGCAGAGCAAGATCTTCGGTGGTCGCAGCACCATCGAACGCCGGGCGTGTCAGGGATACGCTCTCGCCAAGTCCACGGAGCTCGGCGGCCGCATTCTCGCGCCGCAAGTCCTCGTCGATCCCGGGCAGATCGACGAGCGATCCGCCGGATACGGCGATTCGAACGAGAGTCCTCCGGAGGTCGCATCCGTCGCCGTCATCGACGAAGACACGGCGCAACCGATCGTCGAATCGTTGTCCGTCGAGCGGGATGTGCGAATCATGGCCGGAACGCAGCGTCCGCGACCGGCGTGTTTGTTGCCTCGAGCGGCCGTCGTCGACAGTGCATCGCGCGGTTTGTTCGTCGCGTGCATGGGGCTCGACAGCGTCATCGAATACGACGCGGCATCTGCAGATCCTCAGCAGTCGGAGCGTCGTCGTTTTCCCGTGGCCTCGGGGCCGACGGGTTTGGCCGTGGACACCGAAGGTCGTCGTCTCGTCGTGTTCTCGCAGTTCGATCGCTCGCTCCACATCGTTTCGCTCGCCGACAAATCCGAAGAGTCGACGGAGGCCGATCCCGCCGCTTTGCGCGTAGCGCTTTCTCGCAAAGCCAAGGCGTCTTCGGGCCCGGATTTCGAGCTTGGTCGACGGCTGTTTCACGCGACAAACGATGTCCGTATTTCCCGTGATGGTCGAGCCTGCGCGAGTTGCCATCCCGATGGTCGCGATGACGCGCTGACGTGGGCGACACCCGAGGGGCCGCGACAAACGCCGATGCTTGCTGGGCGTTTGAACCAAACGGCTCCGTACGGCTGGCTCGGCTCCAGTGACAGCGTCGAAGGCCATCTGTCCCAAACCTTCGCGCGTCTTGGCGGAGCGGGCCTCGAACGACGCGAGCTCAATGCTCTCATCGCATTTGCCACGAGCATGGAAGCACCGGCCGAGACAAACTCGAATGCGGACAAGGTCCTCGTCGAGCGTGGGCGTGAGGTGTTTCATTCGGCGAACGCCGCATGCGCGACTTGTCACCGTGAAACGGCCGCGTTTACCGACGGCCAACAGTACGACGTGAAGAGCCGCGCCGAAGCGGACTTGAAGCCGACGTTCGACACGCCCTCGCTCAGGTTTGTCGGTGGCACGGCGCCTTATTTCCACGACGGGCGCTACTCGACGCTCCGCGCCCTGCTCCTCGATTCGGACGGCAAAATGGGGCACACGAAGCACTTGGCTCAGGAAGATCTCACCGCGCTCGAAGCGTACTTGAGGAGCTTGTGATGCGTACTCGACAAACCTTCCTGGCGACCGCGTTTGTCTTTTCGACACTCGTGCCTTCTGCGGTGTTTGCGGCAAACCCCACGACGTTCGGATCGGTGCCGGAGACACGTTTGCCCGACATGTTGCATCCCAAAGATTCTCCCGAAGGTTTGTCTTCGACGGACACGATCGAGGGGCTTGCAGTCAGCAAGGCGGATCATCGGCAATTCGGGTCCGTCGCGGCATCGGATGGCCGGTGCATCAACCTGGGCTCCCTCGCGCCCGGAGCCGGCGTTTCGGGCAATTCGAGCGCGACGATTCGCGTTGGTTCCGGCGCATTTCCGATGCGCACCGAGAAGCTCGTCGGCTCGGGAACGGACAAACCATTTCTCGAAGTCGTCGACGGTTGGGTCGACATGAACTCGCTCGGAGCGCGTGAAGTCCGCTCGACGAAGGTTCCGCTCACGTTGCTGGGCAAAGGACCCGCCGGGTATTTCGTCTACGGTTTCCGCACCGAAGGCAAACTCCACGTCGTTTTCCCGACGCCGCAACGGTTTGTCTATGTGGATGCGTTCGGGAAGTTCGGCAGTGTCGGTTGTCAACACGCCCGCCTCATCCTCGATGCAAATTCGACAAACGGTTCCTTGGTGCGTGTGTCCGGAGCGCTCGAGACGCGTCGCTCAGCCCCCCAAGCGTTGATCTCGAACGAGCGTGCTGCGGCTCAACCGATGACCCTTCGCGGGATCGCCGCCACCGTGAGTCTGAGCAAAACGAAGCGAGATCGTGAGCCGTTGCTGAGCGTGACGGTTGGATGGACCGAGGACGAACCGTTGCTGCCGCTCGTGGGCAACGCTGTGGAAGTCGATGCGGCCATGCCCATCGAAGACGACATGGGTGGAATGCACGACCGCGAGTGAGCCTTTGCTTGCAGGGTGAAGTCGAGTCGGACAATCTCGCTTCACTCGAACAAGGAAGGTTCGCATGAGTGATTTGAAGTTCTATTACACGCCTATGTCGAGCGCGACGCGCATCCACTGGGCGCTCGAAGAACTTGGCGTTTCCTACGAAAAGATCCGCATCGATCTCGCCGCGGGTGATCAAAAAAAGCCTGAGTATTTGGCGCTCAACCCCAACGGCAAAGTCCCGCTGCTCGTCGCCGAAGGCGAGCCGATCTTCGAATCGCTCGCGATCCTCTTGTACCTTGGTGAACGGTTTGGCGTGGACAAGGGGCTCTTCCCGACGCCGAGTCCTGCGCGTGCCGTGGCGTTCAAGTGGATGGCGTGGGGCAGCGTGACCCTGACCGAAGCTTTGTTCCGCTTCATGCGCAACACGTCGGAGCGGTTTGCCGCGGATGAACGCAACGCCAAGGCCGCCGAAACTGCCAAGAGCGACATTCACACCGCGCTCGGGATTCTCGACGCACAGATGGCGGGCAAACAGTACATGCTCGGAAACGACTTCTCGCTCGTCGACGTGTCGATCGTTTCTCTGGTGCCGTTCATGGCGCGACTCGGCATCGACACCGGCAGCTACGCGAACATCAATGCGTGGGTTGGTCGGTGCATGGCGAGGCCCGCGCTCGGCCGCGCAATGGCCGGTTGACGTCAGCGCGAATTCCTTCGCAGCAAAAACAAAAACGTTGGTCCTCCAATGATTGCGGTCACGGCGCCGACGGGAGGTTCCGTACCCAACGAGCGGAACGAGATGCGCGCCAGCAAATCGCAACCCACCACCATGGCCGCTCCGGCCAACAGCGATACCGGCATCACGCGTCGTTGGTCGTAACCAATCAAGCCGCGCACCGCATGCGGGACGACGAGCCCCACGAAGCCGATGAGTCCCGTCATGCTGACGATGGCTCCGACGACGCACGATGAGGCGAAGAAGACCCGTCGTTCGAGCCTCTTCACATCCATGCCCAACGTGCCCGCGGTTTCGTCACCGAGCGCCAAGAGGTTCAGCCGGGCCGCATCTTGAAGCAAGACCGCGCAACCAATCGCCACGTACACCGAGCCGGCTGCCAACGATGGCAAGTGAGGCAAATCGACAAACCCGACGAGCCATCGCAGAAGCTGCTGTGCACGCGATGGAGGAACGAGGGCCTTTTGAAACGTGATGAGCGCCGCGGCGATCGAATTGATCATCACGCCGGCGAGAAGAATCGTCGTACTTGACGAACCGCCGCGTGTGGAACGCGCGATCGCATATACGAGCGACGTCGCAACGAGCCCGCCGACGAGTGAAGCCACCGGCAACAGCGCCGCGCCGAGGAACGTCGCCGTGCCAAGCCCCAACGCGATGGCGGTTGTCGCGCCAAACGCCGCGCCTCCGGAGACGCCCAGGATGTACGGTTCGGCGAGCGGATTACGCAAAAGCGCTTGAAACGCAGCTCCGACGGTACTCAGCCCGGCTCCCGCAAGGGCGGCCAAGGCCACGCGCGGCAGACGCACATCACGCAGGATTGTCCGGTCCAAACCTTCCGCTTGGAACGCGCGTTCGAGGGAAATCGATTCGGTGCCCCCGACGAGCGCGAGCGCTGTCGTGACCACGAGCAAGAGTGCGGCCCAGACAAGCGGACGTCGGATCAAACGTCGCCGCCTCCACGCGAGGCACCCTTGG
>CAYSYX010000686.1:0-4732 GCA_964435055.1 uncultured Polyangium sp.
CCACAACCGCGTCAAAGCGCAATCCACCTTGAGCAACCTTTATAATTGCTCTTCGGCTGAATGCATTGAGCCTTTCGGGCCCGCTTGGCTCGATACGAGCTACGGCGCCTCCATCTATAACTATAGTCCGCACTTCACGGCAAACTTAGGCCCACTGACCCGAAAGAACATCCTGACGGCGGAAGCATTTCCCAGCGCCGAATTCCCCTCGGCCTTCTCACTGCGTTTCCCGAATGGAAACTATCTCTTGAACTCGTTGAGTTTCGCGTACCAAGTGCAAACCGGTGCTGCCGCCGGCAAAGCAGCTTTCCGCTGGAATGATCCGGTCTGCCCCTCGGGACTTGCGAAAATCCATCAATCGTCCGTGAACCCATACCCGACGCAAGTCAAGCCGATCATTTTCGCGGATGATACCGGACGAACGATCGCCGGGATCAATAACGTCAGCGGGGGACCCGGTTGTACGCCCATCGATACGTACGTTGTCGAGTGAGTCGCGAATCGCACGCGATCTAATGAGCGCCGTCATTGCACATAAGGCGGCGCATTCGGATCGCCGCCAAAGTCTCGAATGATCCCCTCAATCTCCGCAACGTTGGGAACTCGCAATCGCCGAGCCTCGCGTAAAGCAAGCCCGAGCTGTTGTTCGATGGCCGTCCGATCCTCGGGACGACCACGTTGAATCAAGATCCACGCCTCATTCATCCGCGCAGCCAACAACGAACGCACATCCCCAAGCCGCTCGAATACCGGCAATACTTCCTCGCGGTAAAGCAGCAACGCTTTCTCCCGCTCACCGCGCCGCACAAAGATATTGGCAATTTCGCCCATGACCACCGCCCTGGAACGCGTATCCCCGAGCCGTTCGAATACGGGCAATTGTTCGTCGCGATAAAGATGCAATGCTTCGTCCAGCTCACCGCGGGTTTGCAGAATATCCGCAATCTTGCCCAACGTCAGCGCCCGACCCCGCAAATCACCGATTTTCTCATATACGGGCAGTTCGTCTTCGCGCCGAATTCGCAATGCTTCGTCGATATCGCCTCGTCGGGCAAGAATGTCCGCGATCTTGCCTATGGTTATCGCGCGGGAACGCGATTCGCCGAGCCCCTCATAAACGAGCGATTCTTTACGATAAATAGACAATGCTTCGTCCAGCTCGCCCCGCATCGTGAGGATATCCGCGATCTTGCCCATCGACACCGCACACTCACGAGAATCGCCCAGTTTTTCATACACCGAGAGCACTTCGTCGCGTCGAATCCTCAACGCTTCGTCCAAGTCGCCCCGCGCCGCGAGAACACTCGCGACTTTACCCAAGGTCAGCGCACGAGCTCGCGTGTCGCCCAGACGATCGAACGCCGGCAGCAAGTAATTTTGCGCCAAATCCAGAGCTTCGGTCCAATATCCGCGACGACGCAAAATATCGACCAAAAACGTCATGGTCATGAGCCGTCTGGGAGCCAATTGCGAAATCGCCGGCAGCAGTTTTTCTCGCAATATCAAGAGCGCTTCATCGTGAAGCTTGTCCACGATCGCGCGCAAGCACCGGGCCAACATGAAATCGAACTCCGGGGCATTCGAAGCATATCGAAATTCATACCGCGCAAGCAAATCGCGCGCCTTGTCGAGCCTCGAAAAACGAATCGCCACCGTCGCAGTGTGCACCAAATCGATTTCATCCGCAGCTTCTTCCTCCCGCTCGACCGCGACCTCCTCCGGCACCGACGACAGCGACGAAACAATCGCCCCCTCCGTGGACCGAGCCGTTTCCTCGAGCCACAGGCCTGCAAAGTCCACGAAATCCGGCGCCTTGTCCACCAGCGCCGGATATATCGCCGGGTGCACGAACAAGACCCAGGGCATGGCAAATGCCTTCACCAATTCATCACGCTCCACATTGAGCTGCGCCAACAGAGGCTGCTGAATCGGCGATTCTTCGAGTCCGTACACCGTGAGCATCGTCGCGTGTTGTTCGTCCCGCGCGGTCCGCAGCAAATTCCACAAATGCGATCGGTCCGAACCAACCATTTTCAGGTCGATCTCGCACGCCCCGCGGACCCGCTCCCGCGTCCACGCAATGAGCGCATTCCGATCCACCGGCGCGGTCATTTTGATGATCGCCAAGTCGAATCCATCGCCCACCGACCATTCCACAAAACGTCGGTACGCTTCACCGTTTTCGGTCCCGAGCAACGATTCGGGATCCCGCTTCATGGCGACGCCTGGAATTCCGGCAATTCAGCGATCAACGGATGAATGTCGTACCAACCATCGCCATTGTATTTGAACGCCAAACGATGATACAAAAGCGTCCGACAATGCTCGTGGTCGACGAGCTTCTTCGTCTCCGCAATACGTTGCAGCGTCGGCCACCAACCATTGAGGTTGATTTGATCGCGCAATCTTTGTTTACGTCGCGAAATCGCCCGCTCGACATCCGCTTCGGTGATCGGCGCCGTTTTCGCATAACGTGCCGCCGTGGAGACCAAGTCCAGCAATTCGCGAATGCCCCCGCCGCTCGCCGCGATGAACCGATCCACGAGCTGTTTGTCCGGGATCATCGAGGACAAATGAATACGCTTGGCCAGGGATTCCTCGAGCAGTCGCCGTCCATGAGCATCCGGATCGAATTCACGATAACCCTGTTCACGTTTGCGTAAACGCACCGTGAAGAGGTCATAACATTCGTAACAATCATCGAGCTGCGCCGAACGCGGCTGAAGCAACAAACTGATCGGCGGCGTCAGCAGAAGATGGGTGCGTAAGGCCCGGATTTGATCCGCCCGCACGACAAGCAATTTATCGATGAATTCGGGATCGTACCGATCGAGGTTGTCGATGATCACGAGGAGCGACTTGGGCGCCAGCAGCCGATTGGCCGTATCGAGCAATTCATTGACGCTATCGAGTAACGTGCCCGGATACTTCTTGATCGCCTGCTTGACCTCGGTCCGATATTCGCTTTCGTATTTCAATACCGCTTTGGCTTGCGCGAACAAGCTGCCCAGAAACGGCACGTCCATTTTACCGTCGATACCGGCGGCGATCTCCGCGTTGTAGTTCGTGGCCCATTTCGTCGATTTCACGATCTCGGCGAACCACTTTTCGATCCGGTCGAGCAATTCTCGAGGAATGGGTTTGCCCAAACGCCGCATCTCTTTTTCCACCGCCATCGCCACGTTGAGCAGCAGATCCTCGATTTCAATTTGATTGGCATCCATTTCCACGGTGGCTTCGAGGTAAATCGATTGAAAGCGTTCGGCCGTGCGGCTCTCGATTTGATGAATTTCCGTGCTCTTCCCCGCTCCGCGATGACTCACCAGCGCAATGTGCGTAAATGCCCCGGCATACTGGTCGCAGATGTCCCGGACAATCATCTCCGTCACCTGATCGCCCCGTCCGAGCGATAAGTCGACGAAGCGTGAATCCCCGCTCAGCAGAGGCACATCCTTGTCGCAATTGTGCACGATGGCGCGGAACGAACGGGCCGGCTCGATCGGCATCAGCGGGGCGGAAACGATGGCGTTCATGCGGGTGCGCGCGACCCTAGCACACGTGCGGCGGGCGGGGGAAACTTTTTGGCCGGCCGGAACGACGTTGTTCATGCGTCCGGCGCCGATTCGGGCTGCACAAATGGCTCGCGATGTCAGGCCATGACCAACTTCATCACGGGATCCCCGAGCAGCACATACCCAGCCGCGTCGTGATATCGGATCCACGCATCGAGGGCCTCTTTCGAAGTCGCAACTTCCGGCCGCTTCCGCGCCCGCGCAAGTGTCTGAGCCAGCTTCACCGCAGCCGCTCCGCATTGCTCCCGAAAACCGCTCATCGCCTGCCCCAACGTTCCTTGACCTCCAAGCGACCACTGGATGAAATCAATGAATGCCGCCGGACCCTCCTCCGGACCTCGCGCTTGAAACGATTCGCTCGTCGCCCGATCGACATGCCCGACGAACGCCACGGGCCCGTTCGGGTGCGCCAACAACGCCCGCGGCAATGCCGACGTATACGGGGCACCGGCAATCGCATTGGGCGCCTTTTGGTACAACAACCGATGCACACTCTCGGCCGGAACACCGGCGCTGAAACACGCGAAACTCACCATCACCGCTCCCGGTGCGAACGACGCGCATTGACGCACGCGCGCCGCATCGAGCGCCGTACCCGTCGTCCCGGAAAAACCCTCGTCCGTGAGCGCCCCCCAATCCTCGCGCGGGTTTGGCGAGTCGAACCATTCGAGTCCGTGCGACGCCGTGACGATGACCGCCGGTCGCGATTTCTCGACCTCCAGGCATAATCGCGCCGTCGTCGCGTCGTGGCCGAACAAACGTTTGGGCTCCAAAGGCTTCGACGGTAAAATCCGCCCCAAGTCGTCGAGGTACGCGGCGAGCGGCTCGGAGAGCTCCGCGTGGCTGCGACGAGTCGCATCGTCCGTGGCGAAGGAATAAAGCAGCGCACGACGCTCGACGTCCATCTTGCCGGTCTCGTACCGCACGAGTTTGTCTGCCCAAACGCGATACGCGTCCCAATCGCCGGCTCCGTCAACGCCGGCGCCCGCATCGATGCGACCCGTTGCAAACCCCTGCTCCAGCGCCATCTGCACGTCGAAGGGAATTCGACGCGGGCCTCCTACCAAAAGGAGGTAATACGGCAATTTGCCGCCCGTCGATTCCTCCAGCGCGCGTCTCCACCGCTCGGGATTCGCGCTCGCGACCGAAGGCACCCGGAT
>CAYSYX010000687.1:0-4717 GCA_964435055.1 uncultured Polyangium sp.
CGCAAGCTGTTCCAGCTCCCGCACCGTGTAATGCTTTTCCGTCACATCATGCACGGCATGGCCCATGAGGCGCTTGCGGATTTGGTCGGGCACGCCTGCATCGGCAAGCCACGTTGCGAAGCTCGAACGGGTCGCCTTGAAGTCGATAAGCACGTCGCGAACTTCGGTGGGCAGGCCAAGCATTTCCAGATGTTCGGCGCGAAGCCATTCACCTGCCCACGTCTCGGCGTCCCGCTGGCGGGTGATTTCCTTCGGTAAAACCTTTTGCGGCTGCCCGCGGACGGGGTCGGCGTAACTGAGAACCCAGCGTTTCTTGGAGGACCGGTAAAACAGCGAGCAGCCTTTGGGGAGGGGCATGGGGAAAACGTAGCACCATCGGCCCGAATGGCGAGGATACCTGACGACAATGTGCCGATTCGAAATCGGTGAAATCGACGAAGTCCTGCCTGACTTGCGAATGAACGACGACGAGCCGTTCGTCCCTCCCTTTGTCTCGACGCGCCATTGACACCCACTGACGCGTCAGCAGCCGCCGCGTGCGTCAATTCGTCTACCTCGCGGGCTATTTCCCACAAAACACGCCTGGCTTCAGATTTGCTCGGCCATCCTCGTATCGAGTCCACGTCACCCTACGAACAGGAGCCTCCACCATGCATTTACGAATGACAAAACCCATTCTTTCGATCATCGCCGCACTGGTGTTGACTGCGTGCACTTCCAATGAAGTCGTCGTGCGCGATCCGGTGAGCATGGCGAGTTATCCCGCGGAAAACTATGTGGCCGCGAACATGGTCGTCGCCGATCACGTGCGCATGGCCGCCCCCGAAGGCTGGCATTTCCATTCCAAGAAAAAAGACGACCCCAAAGAAATCCTCTTTTGGATCAGCGATAAAGGCGCCAATTCCACCCATGGCGTCGTGCGCATGAACCAATTGGATTTCACCCCAAATCTCCAATTGATCGGTCCGAAATATGCCGAGTTGGCCATGACGAATTTCATCGACAAAGAAATTCGCGAAACCGAACTCGACGGGTATCCCACGCAAATCGTCACCGGAAGGCGAAACGATGGCTCGGCGGAACGAGTCTCGGCACTCGTCTCCACCAGTTCGACCAACCTCGTCGAAATCACATTCGCCTCCTCGTCGAATCAACTTCTGGCCAATCCTGCGGTGCCGTATTCGATTCTCAACAGCTACAAACTCATGCCGGGCGGCTTGTCCGCACGTCACATTCGCGATTCCTTCAGCTTTCGATGTGACGATGGGCGTTGGTTTTGGATCGATGACATTGCCCGAACGTTCATGAAAAACGGATTCACCGTGGGCGGGGCTGTCGATCGCTCGATCGTGCTCATCGACGTGGGCCAAGTATCGACCAACCAATTCCGCGATCTGTTCAAACTCGAGATGTTCGACGTGCCGGAACACGAAGTGGAAATCCATCTGGCAGGACAAACCTTCACGGCACGAAGCATCGGTCGTCACGCCGACGATGCTCGTCACACGAGTGCCAAGTTCTTCTTCAAGCACAAGGGTAGGGATTATCTGCTGGGCATCAACTGGACATCAAAGCAATCCGAGCCGATGGATCCCAAATCCCTCCACGAACATCCAGCCATTCGTGAAGCGCTCGACGATTACTTTTCCTTTGCCGGCTGAGCGTCACGAATGCAACGAGGGGCCCGGTACACCGGGCCCCTTTTGTGCACAAAAAAAGACCGGGCGAAGCGCCCGGTCCCATGCTAATCGACAATCTCGCTCAATTGCCCGTCCTTGTATTGCCACCGGAACCTGTCGGTCACTGGGTCCTGAATCCTCAGCACAGCGGTTTTGTCGAGCAGCTGGAGCTTGAGCATTTCGTCCATTGCTTTCGCGCACGCTTTCTCTTGTTCGCTTTTATCGAGTTTTTGGAAGGCTGGACTCGCCAATACGTGTGCACCCGTTGCACCTCGCGTCAAGCGCCCCATGTAAGACAGCCCGGTCGCGTTGTAGATGGAAACAGCCTGGTCCCAACGCTCCTGCGCCTTCTTTGCGGCATACCGATTGTACGGAAGGATTTCTTGTTCTCCCTGTTTGACGACCACCCGAACATCGTCGGATCGGAATTCGGAATAGTCGAAATTCGACGTCATGAATTGTCCTTCAACACCGGGCGCAAGGATCGGTGGAGAGAGTTTTCCAAGCCCGGGAGCTTTGCGTGGGCCAAAAGAAACCTCGGGCGAGCATTCCACGGTGAGTTTTTCGAGCGGTTTGTCGCTGATATTTTTCAATTTGCCGCGACAGATCGACGTATCCAACCCCACAACGATGGTCGTATGAATTTCCAACGGATATTCTTTGATATCGGTAAGCTCCGCCTGACCAATGCCACCATGGGAATAAAACCTTTGAGTGCCATCGTGCCAAAGGGTACCTGCGGTGAACCCATTGGCGAATTTGATCCCCACCGACAGGGTGGGAATTCCAGACAGCTCCGTGACGCGTGTTTGCAACGCACGCGCACGAGCGCGTAATTCATCGACATTCACCGACCCATCCTGCGACGATTCGAATTGAACTTGGTAACCGCCATCCTGCCGCACGGAAAACCTCATTCGCGCTCCAGCCCAATCCCCGTCCTTCGTCAGCGTGACCAACTTTTCCGCGACATCTTTCAGCGGTGTCGGCACCGTATGCGTCGGGATATCGACCACTTCATCAGCCGCCGCGCGGTCGATGAAACAAATGTCGGATTCATCAAAAGAGCCGCAGTTGTCATCACTGTGGGTATCGTGACACGCAAGTACGACTTTTGCACCATTCTCGAGGTCCGCGTAATCACCAAGGTTTGCGCCCGTCGAGGTAAAGGTCTTTTTCACATCGGCACCTTGGACGCGAAAGACGCGATTGTTCTGGTGGTACTGCGCAATGATCTGCTCGGTTCGCATGAAAGGCCCCCAATAGAGCGATCTCATTCCGCGATCGAGGGGGATCTCCTTTTTCGCATTGGGATCTTTACCCTCGAGCGGCATTGCCTGAAGCACCAACCGTTCTGGATTTGCCGCCATCGTAATCATGAAGCCGCTGCTCACACCGACAAAGTTCCCTTCATCTTTGGTCTTGAACTCCCTTCCTTTCTTACCATCGAAGCGGACGAGATTTCGCCTATCGAATAGCTGCCGGACGAGCAGGCCCTGATCGAGGACTGCGTCGATGGTCCAGCCATCGGCGACCTTTTTTGGAGGGCCGCCCGCGAGCGGGACTTGATAAATTTTGGAATCGTCCACGTAGATGACGGTCGACGAATTTTCATCAACGACAAACTGTGTCACGTCCTTACCATTCTTAGCACTCAGCAATACCGGCTCCGATTGATTCGGATCGCGAACGTACAAACGACGACTGGTGCCATATTCGGTCGATCCGCTTTCGCTGCGCGAAAAGACGATTTGTCCATTCTTGGTGACCACTGCACTCGGTCCGACATTGTCGTCGATTGTTTTTGCCGTGCGCGTTGCGACATCCATCGCCATTTGCGCATAACGAACACTGCGTTGTGCCGAGGGATGGAAGTCCCGCGTAACCTCGAGGTAATAGACGGTTTTCCGGTCCTGGCTGACGTGCATTCGCGAGCGCTCTTTCGGCGGCAAGCTCAAACACGAGACCACAGGGCCGCGAGGCGGTGGGGTCGAAGATATTGCCGAGATGCTTGCCGATGATGAAGTTACGGGAGCCGGCTCGGCGTTTGTCTCGTGCGCAGGTTTGCAGGCCGAAGGGAAGATGGCGAGCACCAAAGGGAACAATTGCGCGGAATGGATTTTCATGCGCCCGCGCATTGCATCGTTCGTGCCGTACACATGACGTGGACATGGACGCAATGAATCTGCAAGTTCGCCGGGTTGACTCGCCAATGACGCGTCAATGAATGTCACGGGATCGAGATCCTCCATCACGTTGAAACATGCATTCTCCTCGAAGAGAGGACCCACGACACCGATCACTCGGCGCCGGGCTACGATGAATTCGCTGGAACTCCGCCGTTCGAGCCGGCATGCTCGCTTCCGTACATGACCCCGCCCAAGATCCTCTTCCTCGGCGCAAACGGCCGTGACACGACGCGCCTGCGCCTGGGCACTGAAGCGCGCGACATCCGCCGCGAGCTTGAACATGCGGGTGCCGCGGAAGCTTTTCGCGTCGTGACTGAGCTCGCGGTGCGCCCGACGGACTTGCAACGGTTGCTCCTTTTGCACGAGCCGGAGCTGATCCATTTCAGTGGTCATGGTATGAATCCCACCGGGGAAAAGCCCACCATGCTCAGCGGCGAATCATCGCGTGAGTTCGCGTCGGCGGAAAACCAGCATCCGAAGAATGGGTTTGACGGAGGACTCCTGCTCGAAGACGACGCCGGAGCCGCCATTGCTGTACGTCCGGATGTATTTGCGGATTTGCTGGCCATCGTCAAGCGTGACGTGCCATTACGATGTGTCGTGCTCAATGCATGTTTTACGGCGGCACAAGCCGAAGCTATTGCCGAACACGTGGAATGCGTCATCGGCACGGCCAGGGCAATCGACGATCAGGCGGCCATTGCGTTTGCCACGGCATTTTATCGGGCAATCGCGCAAGGCAAAAGCGTTGGAACGGCGTTTGACCTCGGGCGCAATGAAATTGGTTTGCGTGGTTTGTCAGGGCAGGATATTCCGCGACTTTTTCATCGTCCGGGTGTACGGCCGGAG
>CAYSYX010000688.1:0-4706 GCA_964435055.1 uncultured Polyangium sp.
TTCGCTTACCCTAGACCACGACCGAGACCAGCGACCGAGACCGGGACCAAGACCTCTAAAGAGGTCTTGGTCTTGGTCCCGGTTCTCTCGGGTCAACTGAGACCAGGACCGGGACCATGGTCTTGGTCTTGGTCTCAGTCTGAAAACTTGCCCCGTCGCACCCGTTCCTACATCGTCGCACGTCATGAGCACCGAACCCGACGCGCCCCCCTCGGAAGATGACGCAACGCAACAAGAGCAGGCCAAGGACGCCACCTCGGATGATGCCGCCGAACGTGCGCACGTCAAACGCATCGCAAAGAACTTCTTGGCGCTCCTGCGAGACATTTCCGATTATTGCAAAAAGTATCCGAGCACGAATAGCTTCGCAGGGACCGAGCGCGAAGCAGCGCCGGAAGGCGAACACAAAGCCAATGATGAGCAGGCATTAAAACCGCGACTACCGGCCCGAGGACCTTGGCACAAGAGCCCGTTTTATCCCGGCTATTTGCTTGGCGATATTTGCGAGTGCGATTTGGACGATATGGGGGACGTTGCGCAACTGCTTTCGATCCGAGACAACTGGCATTTGTTGCTTGAGGACCATGCCAATTCAGGGCGACTTTCACTCGACCATATCAAAATGATTCAACAAATATTGTATCGGGTAATGAATGCACTCGAAAACGCCGACATAACGACAATACGTGCTCTCCATAGCGCCACTCACGTCTTGCTCGATCCAAAAACAAATACAATGGAAAAACGCGCAGATGTCGTGCTTGCTATTATGAGCACCATGCGTATTTTTCCGGTCAACATCGAAAACAATCCGCCCTCCGCGCGGTGTCCAAATTGCTCGAACGTCTACACCAGCGAAAGCATTTGCCCGGACTGCGGAGCAAAGATCGAATTACCGGATCCAATTGAATATTTCAATAAAATGCGACAAGGTTGCGCTACTGGTTTGGCTTGGAGGTTGGCAGAGTTCGAGCCCGAATTCAAGAATTTGCCCGCTGAATTCATTGTCGAATATTTGTCCAGCGGGAAAGAACCTACCACCATTGCCGCGTATTTTTCGTGCAAGGTCGGTGCATTTGGCGACCGTGGCAAGGTTTGGCGCGACGTCTCGCCCGTTGCGAAACGATACAACGATGCATGCCGCACAGAATCCGCCAAGGCACGTTTTGCGAAATGGCGCGAGGTGCGCGCAGACGTTGACAAGAACTTCGGCCCCCCTAAAACGTAGTTCAAAGCACCCGATGTCACTTCGGGCTTACGCGCCACATCCCCCAGGTGGTTCAACCTGGGCATGTCAACAAGCAAGAAGCCCAAAGCCTCCCAAGTAAAAGCAGACGAAGCATTTCGACGCCGCATCTCCGATCTCATCGAGACGCACGGCGAGCAAGAAACGAATCGACTCCTAGAGACGCCGCGCAACACGCTCGCACGCGTGGCCGCCGGTCTCCCCGTACGTCGTGCGACGCTCGCATTCGTGAGCACGCAACTGGACAAGCTCGCGCCCGTCGACACTACCGACGCACCGAAGGGGGCCAACCATGCCCCCGCATGACGTCCCGCCGCATGTTCGAGAGGCTCTAGGTCCGTTCGTGGAATGGATCGTGACGCTCGCCATTGAAACGGCAACGAAGCACGGCCAGAAAAACGACGGCCCAAGGTATTACGACGCGAAAGATGCGCCCATGGGCAAAACTGCATTCTTGCGTCTCGCGAAGGACGGTGCGTTCCCTTCGTTCAAAGTGGGCAAACGAATTCGAGCTCTCGCGAGCGACGTTCACGCGTACATGGAACGCCAGCAAGGCGCACGTCCACGCGCCCCCCGTGCGCCCGTTGTAGCTTCGCCCGTCGACTTGAACGAATTGTCACCGGCCGAAATTGCCGAGATGAACCTGACGCGCACGCTACCGTCTGGACGGGGCAAACGGTCATGAGCGCAGCGAACCTACAAAACGCCCTCTGGATCGCATCGAAGGGATTCCACATTTTCCCGCTGTATCCCGTGCGCAGCGATTCGGGAAAAACCGGGTGCGCATGCAATGACGGCGCGAACTGCAAACGCGTCGGAAAGCACCCGATCCACGATGATTTTGCCGAACGTGCGACATGCGACGAAGGCGCGATCCGCTTGCTTTGGGAGCCATGTCCCGACGCTGAAATCGCATTGTTGACCGGCCAAAAATCGGGAATCGTCGCGCTAGAGATCCGTCCGAGTGAGGACAACCCCGACCCGCTACGAGGTTATGCCGTACCACCGGCCCCCGCGATCGTATGCGCAGGAAAAACGGTTCGTCTCTACAGCGCTCCCGATGAACCGATCAAGGGACGTGTCGAGCTTGGAAGTGGTTTGGCGCTACGCGGTGAAAAGTCATTCGTTGTCCTTCCCGATGCCATTGCCGCGAACGGCGAAAAATACGACTGGGCACCCGGTCAAACCCTAAAGGTTCCCATTTCGCCCTTGCCGTCCTATTTCGTCAATCCGCCTCGACACGCTGAATCCGAGTACACCGCGGAATGGCACGGCACGGACTACCAACCAACGCCCGAAGAATGCGCCGCATGGAATGAAGAGCAGACGTACCACGACGAACCACCTCGAGCATCGGTCAACCCTGACGAACCGCAACCCGCAACGAATGCAGCGCCGAAAACACGAGAAAAACGGGCCTATTCGTTGGGCGAGATATTCGAGTCCGAAGATCCCCCGGACAATTCGATATGCGGTGGTCTCGGTATATGGCACGGTGATCGGCCAATGGCGCTCGTTGGCGCATGGGGCACCGCCAAGACGTGGATCATGATTTGGCTTGCGCTGCAATTCGCTACGGCTACGCCATTATTCGACAATCCACAATGGCCAGTCAAGCGCCCGCTGCGCGTGATTATTTTTGATTATGAGCTGAACCTTCGAGTTTACAAGAAAAGGTTGCGCGAATTATGCACGACAATGGGCATCGATTATCGGACAATCCGGGAAAGCATCTATTACTACGAGCGTCCGAAGTTTTTCTTGACGGACCCCAACGCATACCAGCGGTTCTTGGAAGAAAGCAAAGGTTTTGACGTCATTCTCATTGACGCATTACGCGGAGCCGCTCCCGGCGCGGATGAAAACAAATCTGAATTTCGCGACAACATCGACAAACTCGCAGAGCTTGCGAGTCAAGCCAATCAATTCGTGTGTCTATTGCATCATGCGGGAAAGGGCGAAGATTCCAAGTTTCGCGGGACTTCGGGCATTGGTGATGCAGTGGGCGTCATGTTTACCGTGACGAACGATAAAAATGACCCGCGAGGCCCCAAGAAACTACACAATGAGAAAATGGGCTCAAATGCTGATGATTATGTGGATGACTTTTTCGTTCTGCTGAAACGAGACGAACGCGAGGACGGCAATGGTCCAATGCGGATCACGTTCATGGACGCAGAGCAAGCCGAAGAGCAAGCCGACGAAAAGGTCGAACAGTTTGCCGACGGCGAATGGAACGATCGGATGAAACGAATTTTGATCGTCGTTCGGAAAAACCAACCCATTAGCAAAAACAAGCTTTTCGAGATCGTGAAGGGCAATAAAGGTAAATTCGAGAAGCTGACCAAATGGCTTCTCGAAAAAGGGCACATTGAAAACAAGGGGACCGACAAGCGCCACAAATACGAATTGACCCAAGTCGGCCAAGAATGGCTCGACAAGGGTTCACCCTACGCCGCGCGCATACCCGGTCCCAACGCGTCGACGACGCCCAACGCGCCCCCCAGCTCGCCCGACAACGCGCCCCCACCTTTTGACACGACTGACAACACACCCGAACCCGCGAAGGACGCGTAAACGTCATGCGTGCGCCCCCCTCGCGAAAAATGTTGACGCCGTGGCGTAGCTGTGATCCGTTGGGCGAGCCTTACAAAAGGCGCCGCCCGCGGAGCTTGCACAACTCCACGGACGACTTGACCGCAAACCTCCATACACGAGGTCACGATCCATGGGCTGTCTAGCGTCCATTTGCTTTAGATCCAAGCGTCTTTTTTCAGCTTGCGCGGAGGTGACTCGTCATGCCGCGTAAAGCTTCGGGAAATATCATCCGCGAAGGTGATCACTTCGTTGCGCGCGTTCAGCTCGACGGGAAGCGCGCACGAATACATTTGCAACCCGGTCTCTCCGAAGAAAAAGCTCGTGCTACCGCGGAGTTTTACACGGAGAACCCCGAGATAGCGCGAAAAACTCTCGAATCGCAGAAAGCGCAAAAATGCAGCATCGCCCCCATTCCGAAGGGCGAAACGTTCGCGCATTACGTCGTGAGGTATTACGAGGATCGAGACCGTCGCGGGCTTGCCGCCGTACAGGGCGATCAACGTTTTCTCGAAAAACACGTTTGCCCCCATATCGGAGAAAAGCCGATCGCAGACGTTACCCGCGAGGATATCGAAAAACTCGTCCAGCATTTCGACGATAAAACCGCGCGCGGTGAATGGGCATGGCGTAGCGCGCGTCGATCGTGGAATTTGATCCACGCTCTATTCGCTCAGGCGTGCACGTCGAAAAACCTCGCGTTACGCGTTCGGAAGGACAACCCGACGCACGACGTAGCGCCCCCCGATGCAGGCGAGGAAAAGGCCAAGGCGTTTTTATGGCCAAACGAATTCTTGCGCCTCATGAGGTGCGAGCATGTGCGCGATGATGCGCGACGTATCTAGGCGATAGCGTTATACCTCTA
>CAYSYX010000689.1:0-4698 GCA_964435055.1 uncultured Polyangium sp.
AGCCCCTCGGTTTGCACGATCCAACGCACGCCCTTGAGCTGCGCTTCGGGAGCTCGACCATCGATGTCCGTGAACTTCACGGCAATCCGATCCTTGATGGGCCGCTTGACGATCGCGTGCTTCATCACGCCGTTCCATTCGGTGAGCACCACGTCGTTGCTCTTGGGCTTCACTCCGTCGGGTACGGGAATGACGTACGCCCCGCCGACCTTGTACGATGAACTCCCCGCTTGACCTTCGACGACGAGATCCTCGCCATCGAGCCCGGCAACGGTCGCCGCATAAAGCACGAGCGTCGACCCGAGGCGCGCCCGCGACAACATCGCTTCGGAGAACGTGAACACGCGCCGTCCCGGGTCGAGTTTGACGTGACGCGCAGGCAAACCAAGGGGGTTTGGCAAGAGCGACCCCGAAGCCGGTGCCGGCGGATTCGGCGCTATGAAAGACGCCAGCGGCACGGGCACCGCAGCTTCCGCCGATGCGGCGGGCTGTGTTGATGACGGAGCCGGCGGATCTGCACAACCGCAGACCAACGCAGCAACGAGCGACATCAACGACCGTCTGAACATGGACGCTCATCTTTGCCGCGGATGCCGCCACGGGGCGAGAAAAAAGCACAACAAAATTAACGGTCGTTCGCTGTACATGCGTCACGTGAAGGTTGGACGTCAAACCATATCTCGACGTTTCACTCGGCTTTCCACGATGCATCCGTTCCGTATCGCCAAGAAACTGACTCGAGACCGACACGTGAAACTTCTTCGTGGAATACAAGACCGAACTGACTCTGGTGTTGGTCGTGGCGAAGTTGACCCGCACGGTGCGTGACGAGGTCAAACGCATGGGCTGGGACCTCGAGACGCTGTCAAAAGGCTATGTACGCGTTGTCGGAGTGATGTATCTTTGCTTCATTGTCGTCATCAACGACGTGTGCAAAATGAACTGCTGCGGGTCTTCAGCCACCATCCGGTCACGGATCCGCAGGTTCGAGCCTGAATGTCGTATTGGATGAAGGAGCGCAAGACGATGAACCGAAACGGAAGGCCGACGCAAGAGGAAGTGGACCTCATCATGAAGGACCTCATCAAGCGCCTGCCCACGGAGGACCGATTGGGCGGGTTGGCGCCGAAAACCCTCATCGCTCACATCCCAACGAACAAGCTGGTAGTCAGCTTGCCGCTCGAAATGCTCCGCGCCCTCTCACCCGAGTACCTCCAGTCGCTTCCCGAAGACGTGCAGCTCAAAATTCAAAAGCGGCGCGACAACGAAGCGCGCACGCCCAAATCCAAACCGTCGCGTACGTCCAAACAAACCGAAAACGTTGCACCACCAACGACTCGCCGCTCGCGCAAAGCCGCGTGACTTGAATCACGCCGCACTTGGGGGTTCTCGATGTTGTGCAACGGCCTCTTTCTCGTGGCCGATGAAGCCGCGCGGGTGACACAAGACCCGCGCATTGTCAAGTATCGCCAACCCCTCGCCCTCGGCTCCCTCCGTGAAGACGTGATCGTCTTTCCGAACGGCTTCTTCACCGAATACGCTTCTTTTCGTCACTTCGGAGGACGAGGTTTGCCCGGGGGGTTCGTCCCGATCGTATGGCCGGGACCCCGCTGGGAAGTGGCCAAACGATATCGGAATGCCGTACAGCTCGGCTGCCAAAAGCGTTGGAGCGCAGCGTTCGTCCAACTGGGACGACTTGCACATATCATCGCCGACATGAGCATCCCGTCGCACGTGCACAGATGCGCTCACGGCTACGATCCATTCGAATGGTGGGTCGAAGGAAACCTGCCCAAACTTCGCGGTTTGCCCATTCCCGATTTACCGCTCCCCAAAGATCCGCGCCAATCCGTAACCCAATTGGCCGCCGAAACCGCAAAACACGCTCCGGATGCGACCAATACGCCCATCGGCAAAATGCTGAAAAAAACGGGTTTGGCCCGACCGGTCAAATCACGTGAAGCAGGACGACAAGCCCAAACGTTGATTCCTTTGGCCGTTGGGACGTTACGCGCCCTTTTGCAAAAGTTTGCCCAAGATACATCCATGCCCGAAGGACCTGCAATGAACGACGACGACGTTTTGCTCGAAACGATGGATGCGCTCGAAATTCCCCGCAACGGACTCCGCAATTGGTTCGCCCATAACCGCGCCTTTTGCCAAGCCCACGGCGGAAAACGCGTCTACAGCGAACTCATGGACCTCATGGACCGCTGCGACAACGCCCTCAGCCAAAAAGAATCCCTGGAAAAAAACGCGGGAAATGGCTCATGAGGTACAACGGCCTCTTCATCGTCCTCGACCTCGCCATTCGAAAACTCGACGACCCGACGATTCATCGTTATCGCGACCCTTTGATCCTGGGATCTCTGCGCGAAGACGTTTGGTACATTCCGGGCTTCAATTCGATCTTCGAACATTGGTCGTTCAGCCATTTCTACAAACCGCCCATGCCGGGAGGTTTCCTGCCCATCATTTGGCCGGGACCTCGGTACAAAGGCGAAAAGTTCTATCGACGAGCGCTCGACCTGCATCGTAATGGCAAAGTCGCCGCAGGGTACGTGCAGCTTGGCCGCGTCGCCCATTTGATCACCGACATGTGCTGTCCGGTTCATGTCCATCGCACGACGCACTTGACCGATCCGTTCGAATGGTATGTCGAAGGAAACAAGAAAAAACTCTTGGCCGCGGATGTCCCCGATCTGCCCGAAAGCAGCACCGTGAGCGACCTCGTCGTGGGACTCGCGACCTACACAAGCCGCTTTCGCGACGATAAAACCAACAATTGGCCGGGCTATTTCATGCGTAAATTCGGCGTTTGGGAACCCATGAAAGCCAAAGAAGCCGGCGAACAAGCTCGCGAATTGATTCCCCTGGCCGCCGCGTACACGGCATCCCTTTTGCGCATGTACCTGCACGAAACCGCGCAAAAGAATTGAACCATTCGCGCCTTTAATGAAAATCACGCGACTTCGTGTTTACGCCGCGTTTGCCCGGCGCATCGAGGCGCTCGAGTTTTTCCGCCAAAACGTGAATCACCGGGCCTTGTTTTTCGAGGCGCCCCACCGCGGCCATGATCTTCGAATAACGCGCCACCGCGTAGTTTTCATCGAACAGTGTTTTTCGCACAATCACATTCACCACGCCCGTTTCATCCTCGAGCGTAAAAAATGTCACGCCGCTGGCCGTCGCCGGACGTTGCCGACCAATGACCAATCCCGCCACCCGCACCGTCGTTCCATGTGCCACCGTTTTCAAAGATTCGGCCGTGAGCGTCTTTTGCAAATCCAATTGCGGACGGTAATGTCGCAAGGGATGGTCCTGAAGCGACAAACCAAGTCGGCCATAATCCAGCACGAGCTGCTCCGCCGGACGCAATTTCGGTAAACCCACGTCTTTTTCGGGCTCGAGCGGCAAGGCATCGAAAAGCCCGTCCACACGCGGCGCCCGCGCTCGCCATAATGCTTCGCGACGATTCGTCACGAGCGCTTCGAGCGCCCCGGCTTCCGCCAATGCCTCGACTTCGTTTTTCTGCAATTGCGCACGCCGCACCAAATCCGCCACACCCGAAAACGGCTCTTCGTTTCGTGCCGCTTCAATCGCTCGCGCCGCGCCCTCGCCAAACCCTTTCACCAAACGCATGCCCAAACGCAATGCCCCGTCCACTTCGAGCTGATGGTCCCACGTGCTCACGGTCACGCATACCGGACGAACCTCGACTCCATGACGTTGCGCGTCCTGCACGAGCGACGACGGACTGTAAAAACCCATCGGTTGCGAATTCAGAATGGCACAACAAAACGCCGCCGGATGATGCACTTTCAGATACGCCGAAGCATACACGATGAGCGCGAAACTCGCCGCATGCGATTCCGGAAAACCATATTCGCCAAACCCTTGAATCTGCGCGAAAAGCTGCTCCGAGAATCGAGCCGAAATGCCTTTTCTGGAAAAACCTTGCAACAGCCGTTCACGATGCCGTTCGAGACGCCCGTGTTTTTTCCACGCCGCCATATCGCGACGCAATTGATCCGCCTCGCCCGGTGAATATCCCGCCCCCACCATCGCGATTTGCATGACTTGCTCTTGGAACAAGGGCACGCCGAGCGTTCGCTCCAGAATCCCGTCCAAACATGGATGCGGCGAAATTGCCGGCTCTTGCCCCGTTCGACGGCGCAAATACGGATGCACCATACCGCCTTGAATGGGCCCGGGACGCACAATCGCCACTTCAATGACCAAGTCATAAAACTTTTTGGGTCGTAATCGCGGAAGCATCGACATCTGCGCGCGACTTTCAATCTGAAATACCCCCACCGTGTCGGCTCGACCAATGGCTTCGTAAACAGCCGGATCCTCCGCCGGAATTCGTGCCAGCGCATCGATGGGATCGAATGGTTCGTCCGGACGAGTACGCTCATGCACGAGCGCCAGGGTTTTTCTCACCGCCGTGAGCATCCCCAGGGCCAAGATGTCGACCTTGAAAAACCCGAGGTCATCGATATCGTCTTTGTCCCAAGGAATGACGGAGCGCCCAACCATTCGTGCCGGTTCGATGGGCGCCACATGATGCAATGGTTCGGCCGACAAAACGAATCCCCCGACGTGAATCGACAAATGCCGCGGCATGCCTTCGATGGATCGCGCCAGCATGACGACCGTGCGTAGTCGCGTATCGCCCGGATCAAAGCCCAATTC
>CAYSYX010000690.1:0-4695 GCA_964435055.1 uncultured Polyangium sp.
CGTTATGGAAGATTGCGCGGGGGTTGGGCGTGGGAATGGCGGAGCTGGTCACGGGATTGGACGATTTGTCGCAAGGCGGCTCGGCGTAAACACGCAGAATCGCGCAATGCTTACTCGAGAAGACGCGCATCTATTGGCCATCGATATACGCAGACCTGCCCGCCCTCAGACGCGGAAGCAATGTACGCCCCGTTCGGGCTGACTGCAACGCATCTCATGGGTGGCCTCCCCGTACCTCGCCCAAAACAGATCCTTCTCGGCATGAGTGTCGCTTTGACGGCCCCGCGGAAAAAGACAACATACCGTACATCGACCAAGGTACCTCGACGAACCATCGCTTCCTGCCAAACCTAGCAAATCGTCATCCGGACCGTCGCCACGCCTTGACGAACCACCGTGTCATGCGCTAGCGTTCGCCGCGAACGACGCCGCCCTTCGGCCCATGCCTTCAGTTTCCCCGGTAACGACACAAATGACGGAACAGAACTCCGTGAAAAACAAGCCGAAAGCGGTCGTGCTGCTCAGCGGCGGCCTCGATTCGACCACGACGCTGGCCATCGCCCTAAGCGAAGGATTCGACGTCCACGCTCTCACCTTTCGCTACGGTCAGCGCCACGAGCACGAAGTCGAGGTGGCAAAACGCGTTGCCAAAGAGTTCGGCGTAAAACAACACTTCACGGCACATCTTGATTTGCGACTTTTTGGTGGGTCGGCACTGACAGATGACATCGAAGTCCCCAAAGGACGATCCCTCGAGGAAATGGGCGACGGAATTCCTGTTACTTATGTTCCGGCGCGAAATACCATTTTTCTATCTTATGCCCTTGCATGGGCCGAAGTTCTGGGATCGAGCGATATCTTCATTGGCGTCAATGCGCTCGATTATTCGGGCTACCCCGATTGCCGCCCGGAATATATCAAGGCGTACGCGATCATGGCGAACCTGGCCACGAAGGCCGGTGTCGAAGGGCGGCAGCACCTTCGCATCCATACGCCGCTAATTGACCTTACCAAAGCGAAGATCATCCAGTGCGGTCTCGCACTCGGGGTCGACTATGGCATTACACTCACCTGCTACGATCCTTCTCCAGAGGGTGAAGCATGCGGCCAGTGTGATTCTTGCCTGCTTCGGTTGAAAGGATTTGCCGAGAACGGCATGTCGGATCCAGCACCCTACCGCCGACAAACCATCGCGAACACATGACGTACGCGGTCAAAGAGCTCTTCTATACGCTACAGGGAGAAGGCGCTCGTGCTGGGCGTCCAGCCGTCTTTTGTCGCTTCACAGGCTGCAACTTGTGGACGGGGCGAGAAGAGGATCGCTCCAGTGCGATTTGCAAGTTTTGCGATACAGATTTTGTTGGGACAAACGGTGTCGGAGGAGGTCGCTTCACCACCACGGAGAGTCTTGCCAAGGCTGTAGCCCAGAAGTGGCCGTTGTCTGGTTCTCGCCGTGCCAAACCCTATCTCATCTGCACTGGCGGTGAACCATTGCTGCAACTTGATCAGCCGCTCCTTGACGCGTTTCACGCTGAAGGTTTCGAGGTTGCGATCGAGACAAACGGCACGCGACCTTGCCCACCCGGCGTGGATTGGGTATGCGTGAGCCCCAAAGCGGGATCAGATCTGGTGCTGAAAGCAGGTGACGAGCTCAAGCTCGTGTATCCACAAGAAGGCGCGTTGCCGCATCTTTACGAGCATTTTTCGTTCACACACTTTTACTTGCAGCCGATGGATGGACTGCTGCAGAAGCGCAATACCCAACTTGCGACGCAGTATTGTCTCGAGCATCCGCAATGGAGTCTCAGCCTCCAAACCCACAAGCTGATCGGTCTTCCGTAGACGAGGATTCATGGAGATTTACAAAGAGTTTACTTTTGAGGCGGCGCACCGCCTTCCGAACGTGCCTCCAGGCCACAAGTGCGCGCGACTGCATGGCCACTCGTTCCGCTGCGAACTCCACGTACGAGGCGAGGTTGACCCGCATCGCGGTTGGATCATGGACTTCGCGGACATCAAAGAGGTCTTCGAACCGATCCGAACACGTCTTGATCACTACTACTTGAACGAAATCGATGGCCTATCGAACCCGACCAGCGAGAACCTCGCCCGTTGGATCTGGCAGCAAGTTGCTCCCAAACTGCCAAACCTCTCAGCTGTCGTGGTTCGTGAGACTTGTACCTGCGGCGCGACGTACCGCGGCGAAAACGAATAACAAGGCGCACACACAGGCCTCGTGGTTGCATGGGCGTTCTGCCTGGACGAACTTTTCGTCGGTGCAGTTTTTTGCGCCTTGTACGAACTGCAGTTTCTTCTACTTGGACGCCACGCAGTTTTGGTGTAGGGGAAGCGAACAGGTGTCCCGGACGAACACCCAAGGGCTCTCAACGTGAAACGCACCGTGCACATTGTCGCAAGCTGCACTGATCGAAAACGGCTTCCTGTTCCGCAGAAACTAGCGTTCAGCGGTGCACGGGATGGACGGGGCGATCACTTCGCACGATGGTGGAGTGCACTCGTAAACGATGACTCGGCAACCCTTCCGGCAGCAGAACTCTACATCGGAGCTCATTGGTCAATCGTGCGTGGTCTGCCCTCGATCGCACAAGCTTCGGGCCTCGACGCGCGTCTCTGGGTTGCATCAGCAGGGTACGGTCTCGTGCCAGCCGATGCACAACTGCACGCGTATGCGGCGACGTTCTCACCAGGCCATGCAGACTCGGTGGTGGACGATGATCTCAACGAACGCGTCACGAGTGCTCGCGCATGGTGGAAAAGGCTTGCAAACGTGCCAAATCCGCCCGGACGAAGCACGCGCACTATCGCAGGACTTGCACGCTCCACACCCACGGCACTGCTGCTGGTCGTTGCGTCGCCGCGTTACGTTGTTGCGATGGAGGACGACCTTTGTGAAGCGCGCGAATACCTACGAAAACCTGGTGATTTGCTGATCGTATCAGGCTCCCCAGGCCCTGAGGCCGACGCGCTGAAAGACTGCTGGTTGCACTCTTCGGCAGCCCTCCAGCCTGCACTTGGCGGCGCCCTTGGTTCGCTGCACGCGCGCGTCGCACGACGCATCTTGCAAGATGCTGCCAAGCATGGGCTCGACACGAAATTGATTTGTACTCAAATTACTGAACTGGCGCTTGCGCAGTTACCCGTTACTCGACCGGAGCGGAAACTGCTTGACGACAAGGACGTCATTTCCTTCATCCGTCAGGAGCTCAGACGGGACTCCTCGGCAACGCACACACGTCTACTACGCGCTCTACGTGACCGTGGCCGCGCGTGCGAGCAAGGTCGCTTTCGTCGTCTCTTCCAACAAGAAACGAAGAGAAGCTGATGCGCACCATCCGAAGGAACATGCTCAAGCGTCGCGCTCTGCGTATCTTCCAGGACAAACACCGTCCCGTTTACATGTTCACGCTTCGTGCAGACGAGCTTTTTGCCGTCGCTGACATCTCGCGCGTCGCACGCGATGATGCTGGGGAGCTCATTGGTTATCAGCGCCCCGAAGTTCGGAAGCACGTTCAGAACATCCTTGACTACCTCAACCAGGAAGGGGGTCAGGTCTTGTTTCCCAACGCCATCATCTTGTCGCTCGCCTCGACAACCGTCTTTCAACAGGTACGCGGCCCCAAGGTTGACGACGGTCTCGGCGAAGCAGGAACACTGATGATTCCACTGCCGAAGGCAGGCCAGCCCAAGCCAGCATGGATCGTTGACGGCCAGCAGCGTGCGATGGCCCTTTCCCGGTGCAAACGAAGGGACTTTCCAATTCCCGTGTGCGCATTCGTGGCCGACGACGTGGACACGCAACGCGAACAGTTCTTGCGCATCAACACGACCAAGCCCTTGCCAAGAGGCCTTATCAGCGAACTCTTGCCAAAGGTGGACACGTTACTCCCGGCAAACCTTGCCGCGCGCAAGGCACCAGCCGCGTTGTGCGAGTTACTCAATCGCGACCCCGAATCACCCTTCTGTGGACTTATTCGCAGGTCCTCCGTGAAGGGCAGTTCCAAGTTGAGTGTCGTCGCCGATACCGTAATTATACAGCTTCTGCACGACAGCTTCTCGAATGCATCAGGGTGCTTGTTTTCTTATCGAAACATTGCCACCGGAGAAACCGATTATGCAAGCATTCGCAAGTTGCTTTTTATCTATTGGCAGGCCGTAAAGGAGGCTTTTCCGCAAGCTTGGGCCATTCCGGCAACACAGAGTCGGCTTATGCATGGCGCTGGATTACGCGCAATGGGCAAGCTCATGGATCGGCTCATGGCGTCCATGAACGTCAACGCACCGAACGCGGCCCAAATCGTACGTCGTGAAATCGCTCGCATTGCCCCCTACTGCCGATGGACATCCGGGACCTGGGAGGACTTGGGGGGCATGAAATGGAATGAGCTGCAGAACATCCCCAACCATATTCGCATGCTTTCCAACTACCTGCTCCGAACCCATCTCGACGACCGCCGGGAGAGTCGATGAAGTATTACTTGCCAGACAGCCAAGATCTTGTTGATCCGAGCTTCGATTTCGACCGCGAGCGTCGGTCGGCGACTCGCCTTCGCCAGCGGGACGATCACTATGCCCATGAACTCTTCAAGGATCCCGTTTGCGATGGTTTGCTTGTTTCGAAGGGCATTGTGGATGGATTCGGTTCTACGGGAAGCCGCTACACGCTTGCCCAACGTC
>CAYSYX010000691.1:0-4672 GCA_964435055.1 uncultured Polyangium sp.
GAGATACATTGCACGGATTGCGAGCAGACCGCGCCATTGGCCAATCCCGTCTGCAACTGATTGCACACCCCTGCGCCGTCACATTCGCCGGGATTGCATTCATTGTCGGGGTCTTGGCCATTGCTGATATGTTCGCAAACGCCGTCGAAGCCGTATCCCTTTTTGGCCGTGGAGCAAGCCATGCAGGTGCTCGTGCAAATGTTGCCGCAACAAAACCCGTCGACGCAATAGTTCGACAAGCATTGTTCGGTCGTGGCACAAGCAACGCCATTGTAGAGCTTGCACTCGCCGAAGCCCGAACAAGCGCCTCCCCAGCATTCTTCTTCCGGATCGGTATCGTAGAGGATCGGGGCGCATGTGCCGTCGACACCATATCCTGTTTTTGCGTTCGTGCAGGCCACACAGGTCTCCGTACATGCCGAATTGCAGCATACACCGTCGACGCAGAAACCGGACGCGCAATTCGCTCCGCTCACACACGTCGCCCCATTGGCTTGGAGCGTTTGCGGTTGATTACACGCGCCGGAACCATTGCATTCGCCGGGAATGCATTCATTGTCGGGGTCGATGTCTGCGGCGGTGAACCCGCATTGGCCATCGAAGCCCGCACTCTTTTTGGCCGCGCTGCACGATTGGCACAAACCATTGCAGACGTTGTTGCAGCAAACGCCTTCGACGCAATAGTTCGACAAACAGTCCGTGGGACTCGAACAGGGCACGCCGTTGTATTGTTTGCAATGGCCGTCGCCCGTACAGGCTCCGCCGAAACATTCGTTTTCGGGATCGGTATCGTATTGAATGGGGCCGCAGGTTCCATCCGGACCAACCCTCTTGAGCTGCTCCGTGCAAGCCTGACAAGTGCCGGTACAAGCGGAATCGCAACAGACACCATCGACGCAATGGCCGGACGCGCATTGCGCGGCGGAAGCACATGCGATCCCATCAGCTTGGAGCGTTTGCTGCTGATTGCACGTTCCCACGCCGTCGCATTCACCGGGATTGCACTCTTGATCGGGATCGAGACCGCTTGCAATGACCTCGCACACGCCGTCGTACCCGTACCCCTTTTTGGCCGTCGAACATGCTGAACATTGGCTGGTGCAAATGTTGCCGCAACAGAAGCCGTCGGCACAATACCCGGACAAACACACTGCCGTATTGGGACAAGGCACTCCGTTGTATTGTTTGCACACGCCGTTGCCGTCACACGCGCCGCCCCAGCACTCGTCATCCGGGTCGGTATCGTAAGGAATGGCTCCACATGTCCCGTCGACGCCGCCGCCTTTTTTCGCCGCCGTGCACGCCACGCAATCCCCCTGGCACCAGCTATCGCAACACACGCCGTCGGCACAATACCCCGAAGCGCATTGCGCCGCCGAAACGCACGCGGTGCCATTGACCCATTTCGCTTGCGGATTCGAACACGTCCCCGACGCTGTGCAGCTGCCGCCGACGCATTCGTCGTCAGGATCGGTCGTTGCGGCAATCGGTCCACAAACACCGTCATAGCCGTCGCCCTTCTTTTCAGCCGAGCAAGCCGCGCACTCGTTCATACAAATGTTGTTGCAGCAAAACCCGTCGACGCAATACCCCGACAAACACTGGGACGCCACCGAGCAGCCGAGCCCGTTGTAATATCTGCAATTGTTGCGGCCGTTGCATGCGCCGCCCCAACATTCATCGTCGGGGTCGGTATCATACGCAATCGGTCCACAAATTCCATCGGAACCTGCGCCCTTTTTGGCCGCACTGCACGCCATGCATTCGTTGTCGCATCGAGTATCGCAACAAACGCCGTCGACGCAAAACGACGATGGACAATCTCCCGGCGCCGTACACGCCACGCCCGACAATGCCTGGACCACGCGCGATTTGTGGTCATTGCCCGGCAGCTCGACGTTCCCCGACCACGCTATGGCATCCGCTTCGTTTTGGAGTTCATCGAAATCCGAGTCTCCACCACAGGACGCGATCATCGTCATCACGGCTGCACCGATGACGAAAAGGGTGGTTACACGAATGGTTCTGCGATCTTGGCGATGCACGTCGATTTTCATGGAGCCGATTGCGAGTGGCAAACCTCGTGCCATTCGTGCTTCGCATGTAGTTGTGGGTCAATGGGCAAGGCACGTGCAAGCGCTGCGCGTCACGGACTTTTTTGCGCCTGACAATGCATGACGCAATGGTGCCACGAGCGATACACCATCGCTCGGACGCAATCAATGCGTCAACATGCAACATGCAACGACGCATTCTATCGGAGCGCAGACGTTTCAGCCGTTCGGTGTCCCCGTGACGGCAAACATCTCGTCAATGGTTTCGACGCGTAAAACCGCTTTGGTCCAGGCCCGCACCTGATCGGCCGAAGCTTCCTCGACGCGCGCGATGACATCGGGTTCCATCGGGCCGAACTTTTCCTCGAGCAAGTCCAGCAAGACTTGACGACGCGCCTTGAGTTCGCCTTCTTGGACGCCTTGCTTGTGCCCTTCGTCGTGTCCTTCCTTGTGTCCTTCCTTGTGTCCCTCTTTGTGGCCTTCCTTGAAAACCTGCTCGGTGATCGTCTTGAGCACCGGATTTTCCTTTTGCCACAAGACCTTGGCAACTTCCATTTCCGCGGCGGCGGCATTGAGCAGCGCGGCGATGGAAATGGGGCGAAGGAAGAGTCGATCGGTCAACTCGCTGTTCGGCGGCAGGATCTCCCAACCGCCCTTTTCCCGAGACCACTCGGCGACATAACCCTTCTTGACAAAGACTCCGAAAACGCGACGAACGCCGCGACGGACCAGATCCTCGGCTTTCTCACGAGCGACACTGGCACTCTGCTCGTTGACCACCTCAAAAGACAGCTCTTCCAAATACCGCACGCCCGTGGCCGGATCGATGCCCTTCTTCCGAACGCTGACATCGGTCGCGAAGTTCGAGCCCTGGTTTACGCGCGTCAACATATCCGAGCCTGTCGCGCAATCTTCGACCACGTGCGGCGCGATCACGAAATCCAGCCGGCTGTGCGCTTCGGCGTGCTCCGGATTGGCCCCCATCGTGACGATCTTGCGCCCCCGAATGACCTCCTCGCGCGATACCTCGGGCTGGACCAGATGATCGTCCACCTTGGGAAACCCCAACGACGACACCGGAGTCTCCATCCGCGTATTCGACCCGGGGAACGACAAACTCGACGTGTTCGACGTCGGCCCCAGCGCGCTCAGCCCTTCACCTCGGTACTTCGGATCCATGCGCGCGAGCGTAGCACGCCGTCGCGCGAGCCGGCAAGGTGATTTTTGCAAAAAGTTTGTCGCGGGGTTCGTCTTTCTCGCACCCATTTGACACTGGGTTCCGGTCCAGCCAAACGTTGAATAACGGATGCACACCATTGGAGCAAGGTCGGTTCAAATGCGGTACACGTGTCCGGCTTGGGTTCGTCGACGACGCGCGATAGAGGTTTATGAAAGCGGCCCGGGAGTTCGTCGCGTAAATCGATATCGCCGCCGGCAATGCGTACGAGCGGACGGAAGGTCGCGGCGGCGCGGCAATGCTCAATGAATGCTCAATGAAGGAAGAAAGCCGGGAGTCTCGGTGGCCATTTCGAATAGCCGGCCGTTGTCGACGCGACCATGCCCATGGCCGCCTTTATTCATGTGCGCGGCGAAAGTATACACTCGCCCTCACGGCGTCACACCCATGGCCGTGAGCCGCTCCGCGCAACGTTTTCCTTCGGCCGCCGCGACACCGTGTTCCTTCGCTTGATCTCGGCATGACTCGTACGCCTCTGCCGCGTGTTGCCGCACCGGCGCGCTCGCCGCGCCGAGCTTCGTCCGAAACTCCGTCCGAAGTTCCTCGTAGGTGAGCTCCGTTCCAGGGACTGTCCCAGTCCCGCTCCATTCCGAAGGCATTGGTGGCAAGGTTTGCAACTCATACACGAAAGCGGACCACATATCGCCCTTCCGTCCTGCCGCCAAGACTATCCATGCGGGCGGTGGCGCCGGCTTCAGTGCGAGGATCTCGCCATAAGCTTGCTCCGTCTCTTCCACCACGGGCCGCTTCTTTTTTATCCAATCAATGACCTTGGTGTCGATATGCTGAAACACGTCGTCTTTATCACCCGAGCCTCGATAAAGTGGAAATGTTATGGCCTCAGCCGCCTTGCGTTTTTGCTCGGCCTTGTAAAAAAGCGCTTCGCCTTGCGCGTACACCAAGCGCGCGACCATCGTCGTCGCAGCATCCCCATGCAATGCAATGGCCGCTTCTATTTTCGCCTTTGAGTTTTTCGCGACGTCCAGGACTTTGGTATATGCCGATTTGGCGCACGGTTCGTCGCCATTCCGATCACAAGCCCGCCCGAGAAGGGCGTTGCCTATGATTTTCGCCTCGAAATCCTTCTCGGACAGCCCCGCGACCGCAATCGACAGCGCTTTGCTCGCGGCGGCCCAATCGCCTTTTTGCATCAGCCGCATTCCTTTCTCGAGCGATGCGTGAATAGGCACCTCCACGAGATCCCACGTCTTCTCGATCAATGGCGGGCGAATGACCGCAGGAGGTGGCATCGGCGTCCACGGCACCTCGGGCGGCACCGATTCCGCGTTGACGGAAGGCGCTTCTTCTTGCGCTTCCGGAGACTCGGGCTCTCCCGCTTCGACGCCTTCCGCAAGCTGGACAGCTCCGTGCAGGTCGACCT
>CAYSYX010000692.1:0-4667 GCA_964435055.1 uncultured Polyangium sp.
GCCCCAGGATGCGTGGACGAACCCCGATCCCGTCAGTATCATCGATATCGCGGGGGACACCATTTCGTTCAAGAAAAACCTCCCCGGATTCGGTCCCGTGGCCTTGAGCCCCGACGGTTCGACCGCGGTCGCGTATCTCGACATGGCGCGGATCGATCGCACGATGTTCGAGGATCCCACGCAAATTCCCGACGCGAAGGGGCCGCAATATCATTTGATGGTCATCGAACCGAAGAGCCTTGGATTCGAGCTCTACGCCATTGGGAATGCCTTGCCCCGCTTAGCCATGTCCCGTGACGGTCAAGGATTGCTGGTGGATGCGTCGGTGCAAATCACCACGCGCCTCAATCTGGAAGCACAAGCGCAAGCGACGGTTTCCGTAGGCATCGATGGCGTGACGGGCGATGCGACAGCGAGTATCGCCGTGTTCGGTTTGGACGCACCATTTGGGTATTTCCACTTGTCAACCGGAAAATACAGCGGATTCAAAGGTCCGAAGATTGGTCTCGATCGCTTCGTCCAGCTTTCGGACAACCGCACGGTGGTTGCTCTCTCCAAACGTCCCGATGGCCTTGGCGGCGAGCCTTATCGCATCGATTTGCCGTCGGGGTACATCGTGCCGCTGGTTGGTGATTATGGGCGCGGTCTTCGCGACATCGGGCTTTTGCCGGATGGAAAGACGATTCTTCTGCGTTTGCGTCAACAAGCGTTGCAAATCGATCGCGATTACTTCGGCCGTGAATCGTACGGTGCTTCGTTTGATGGATTCACATACCAATGGCGCGTCGAATATCAATCGACAAATCCGTTTTACACGGAACCTCCTCCGCCCCCGCCGCCCGATCCGAATGCGCCTCCGCCCCCGCCGCCCGCTCCGCCGCCCATGGATGGTTGCCCTGACGGCCACGATTGCTGAGCCTCACCTCCGTCCACGTTTCCCTCGTGTTTGACCGGGCAACACCCCTTGTCGCGCGCTCGCTACGCGAGTATGCGAGCGCGCATGACTGAAATCACCGGAACCTTGGATGGCCCGCAACTCGAAGCCCTCGTGGAATTGCTTTATCTTGCCGCAAGCGCGGACGGCGATTTCAGCGACGACGAGCGCAAACTCTTTGTGCACAAAGTATTCAAGTTGACCGGCGATCGCATGAGCAATGAAGCGCTCGAAGGTGTCGTCAAACGCGTCGAAGCCGATGTCGAGCGGGAAGGACGAACTGCACGTATTTCGTCGGTACGCCAGAAGCTCGATTCCGATGGCGCGCGTCACGGGGCGTTGCTCATGGCAATCGACATCACGATGGCGGACGATGTATTGCGCACGTCCGAACGTGAAGCGATTGCCGACATTGCGGAAGGCTTGGGGATCGAGCCGGATGTGGCTGCGGATTACATCGCGCGCATGAATCGCTGAAATGCGCGGTTACTTCAATGGCGTCAAGGTTCCGTCGGAACTGAGCTCCACGACGTCGTTGGGTTTGTCCCCCACTTGTATTTCGAGTTTTCCGGGCGCGACATTGCGTACGTGAAAGCGATCCACGGTTCGTCCGCGGCGATGTCCCAACGTGACCGGTGTCGGCCATAGTTCTCGCCCTTGCATGTCATAACGCATGGCCATGAGGGTTCCGTCGTTGGGTCGTCGTTTTTCCTTTTCCGCCGCATCCACGCCAATGACGACAAACGAGTTTTCCGAATCCGCGGCGAGGGTCAACGCTGTTTTGGGCATGGCATTCCAAGGCAGTGCAATGCCTGCGGAATCCCACACACGCATCCCATTCGCAGCAATCCTGCCGATTCGAGCGGTCGTTTCTCCTGTCGAACCAATCAAATGACCGACGCCCGGAACGAACATCGCCGAGATCATTTCACAATGCGGAATATCCATCACCTCGAAGTCCGCGTTGATGCTGCCGTCCGCATTCCACATCCGCAAGGCCGCTCGATTTCCCGTCGCGTCGCAAAACGCAATGCCCACCGCGGATTCGGCGCCGCGCACAATGGCAATGTCTCGCACGCCCGGGACGATACCTGCCAAGGGCATGTCTTTGGTCCAAGCCCGCGTCCCATTCGCATCGATGACCATGACAAACGGTCGCCCGGCTTCGATTTTTCCGGGCACCAAAATGGCCTGGCGATTTCCGGGCAACGCTTCGAATTGCGCCGCAAAAGGCGAAGGCAGTTCGTCCTTGAAAAACACCGTCAAAGCGTCGCGTTGGCGAACGAGCTGCGGGTCATCCTCCACCTTGGGGATCACTTTGCGTAATGCCTCCGCCGCGGGCACCGTCGCATCCTCGGGGTCGGGCAGAAGAGCCGGGTGAGTCGTCGTCGATGGCGCCGCGATGACGGGCATCACGTGACTCCCGTCTTCGCCGGCATCCACGCCCGCATCGTTTGTCGCCGCGGTTTGGCGCGAACAACCAAGCGCCAGCACCCAACAGCACGCCGCCCATGCGCCGTTCTTCGTCAACATCGGCGCGACGCTACGGCATTCTCCGTCCGCTTGAAAAGGGGCCCCGTGATCCGAGCCATCTCGGCCTCAACCGGCCCGGCGAAACGACATCTCGGGAAAAAGATCCTTCATCGACGTAGGAAGTTCCGCCCGCACGCTGTCGATCTCGCCGACCGAAACCGCGTCGGCGATCACGTCGCACACCGAATACAAAACGTCGCTCGCTTCGTCAGGAATCAGGTGCAGCGTTTGTCGCAGGTCCGTTTTGATCAGGTCGATCGTGATCGTTCGATCGGGACCTTCGTACGGTCGATCAAGAAGCAGGGCCAGCTTGGAGGGCAACTGCGCCACGAGATGTTCCGCATTGCCATGTGTTAGTCTACGACAAACGTTTGACAGGACAATCCGGACCGCGAGTTCTGCTTCGGTCGTTGTTTGCAGACCCGTGTGACGTTCAACCGCGTTCAGCAGCTTGCGATAGGTCTGCTCCGCGCGTGCAGCACGCCTTCGTTGCACGCGTACACGTCGTGCATCTTGCTCCCAGCGCGCGGGCGATGAAGGGTGGGTTTGTCCCTCCGCCTTGAACCGCGCCGCAGCCTCGAGCTGGGCTTCGATCACGGATCGCGCTTCGGCCAGATCAATCAGGTTGTCGAGAATCAAGTCGTCCAACGTGACGATGCCGACCGGATATCCTCCATCCAGCAACGGTACGCGCCGGCAAGCGTGTTTGCGCATCGTTTCCAATACGGAGCGCACATCTTCATCAACGTTCACCGCCGCCACCTCGTCACTCATCACATCGCGCACCGTGATGGTCGACGGATCGAGCTGCGCGGCCACGACATCGAGCGCAATATCGCGATCCGTCACGACACCCACGAGCTCGTGTTCATGCGTCACGAGCACGCTGCCGATGTGGTTGTCCGCCATCGCTCGCGCTGCCTCTTGCACGCTCGAGCGAGGATGCAGAATGACGAGTCGGCTTCGGCGGTACGTTTCGAGAGACATGGTCGCTCCTGCTTCGGTGAGGGTTTGCCTTCGGTATTCCGACGCGTGTTTTGCGAGAACGATGCCGTCGCGCGAAACGGCCGACTTCGAGCATGAACGTCGACTTCATCTTTCCCTCGCGGCCCGAGTCGAGTAGACCCTCGGCCCATGACCGAGGCGTTCACGATTCGCCATGATTGGACCGTCGACGAAGTCGTCGCGATCTACGAGATGCCCTTTCTTGCGTTGATGGATCGCGCGCGCGCCGTGCATCGTGCGCATCACGTCGATGGAGAAGTCGAACTCTGCACGTTGCTCAGCGTGAAGACCGGCGCGTGCCCGGAAGACTGCAAATACTGCCCGCAATCGTCGCACTACGAGACAAACGTCACCCCGGAAAAAATGCTCGACGTGGATGATGTTCTCGGCGCCGCTCAACGTGCCAAAGAAGCCGGCTCGACGCGTTTTTGCATGGGCGCAGCGTGGCGCGAAGTCAAAGAAGGTCCCGCGTTCGACCGCGTGCTCTCCATGGTTCGCGGCGTGAAATCGTTGGGGCTCGAAGCATGTGTGACGCTCGGCATGCTCAACGAAGACCAAGCGCAAAAGCTCAAGGACGCGGGCCTCGACGCGTACAACCACAACCTCGACACGTCGCGCGAACACTACCGCTCGATCATCTCGACGCGCACGTACGACGAGCGTCTCGTCACGCTCCGCAATGTGCGTAAAGCCGGCATCACGGTGTGCTCCGGCGGCATCATCGGCATGGGGGAGAGTGTGCGGGATCGTTGCGGCATGCTCATCGAGTTGGCGCGTTTGCAGCCGCATCCGGAGAGCGTTCCGATCAACGCGCTCGTGCGTGCCCCCGGCACGCCGTTCGAACACTTTCCACCCGTCGATCCGCTGGAGTTTGTCCGAATGATCGCCACGGCGCGCATCATCATGCCGAAGAGCCGCGTGCGTTTGTCCGCGGGACGAACCGACCTTACACGCGAAGCGCAGATGATGTGTCTGTACGTCGGGGCAAACTCGATCTTCTACGGCGACAAGCTCCTCACCACGCCCAACCCCGGCGAGAACGAAGACACCGCCCTCATTCGCGACGCCGGTTTGTCCGCGCGCAAGCCCGCGTACGCCGAAGTTCCCGCCGCCGAGTGACCTGCACGCATGGCCTGGGGCTTCACCCCAGACCCGACCAGGGGCTATCCGCCCCTGGACCCGGACCAGCGAGCGC
>CAYSYX010000693.1:0-4664 GCA_964435055.1 uncultured Polyangium sp.
CGTCCACACCCACGTGCCGCAGAAACGCGGCAATGGATCCGTAGCTCAAGGGTAGAGCAGCCGGCTTTTAACCGGTAGGCGAGGGTTCGATCCCCTCCGGATCCACGAATATGTCCGATTCGTCGGGCACGGGTCTCTGACAATTGAATAACGATACGAAAAACGCATGATTGCAGGGGCGGTGAAAGCTGATTCCCCTGCTCATTTCAACGTAGCTCAACTCGGCAGAGCGCCCGCCTGTTAAGCGGTGAGATGAGGGTTCGATTCCCTCCGTTGGAGCTGCGGGTACGGTTGGAGCAATGGTACGGCATGCCAAACCATGTTTGTCCACGTCAAACGGGCCCGTGAAACGAAACAATCATTTTGCCCCGTTCTTCTAGCGGTCAGGAATCCGGTCTTTCAACCCGGGTGATGGGGTTCGACTCCCCAACGGGGCGCTTGTGCGGACGTTACTCATCTGGGAAGAGGGTTGGTCGTGACCCAACGAAGGCGGGTTCGATTCCCGTACGTCCGACTTGCGGTGATGGCTCAATGGTAGAGTCCGAGGATGCCAACCTCGGGATGGGGGTTCGATTCCCCCTCGCCGCGCCGGGGTTTTGCGCGTTCGAAAGCCCCAAATGTTTGTCCAAGTATTGTCCTCGTATTGCTAGTGGCAAGGCAGCTCGACTCTCAATCGGGTGACACGGGTTCGAATCCCGTCGAGGACGCAAAATGGTTTGGCCCGTCTCGGGCCATTTGCCTCCGTACGCATCTGGTGAAGCGGTCCGATTGTCGATCGGATGAGGGGAGTTCGATCCTCCTCGGGGGCGCCGCTTTTGGCATTGTTTGTCCAGGCGATTTTTATGATTGATTGTCCAATGCGGTGGCAGCTCGACGGTCGAGTGCAAGAGTCCCATTCTTGATGTGGGGGTTCGATTCCCCCTCACCGCACATCTTTCGATTTATTTCTCTCTGTCCTGGGGGACCAGGCGTCGGCTTACGAATCCGACTGGCGAGGTTCGACTCCTCGCAGAGAGGCTATGCCCTCGTCTTGCCGGTATTGCAAGCGCGAGTCTGATATGCTCGTCGAGAAAGGTTCAACTCCTTTCGAGGGTATTATCTGAGTGTGGCTCAATCTGGTAGAGCGCCGGCTCGGGGTGCCGGAGGTCGAGGGTTCGAATCCCTCCACTCAGACCATGCGCACCATTTTCATTTTATCTGGGCGTGGCTCAATCTGGTAGAGCACCGGTTTTGGGTACCGGCGGTTGGGAGTTCGAATCTCTCCGCCCAGACAAGTGCGCAGTTTTTTTCTGGGTGTAGCTCAATCTGGTAGAGCGTCGGCTTCGGGAGCCGAAGGTCGGGGGTTCGAATCCCTTCACCCAGACCAGGAGTTTTACGACGAAATCCTTTATGGGAGTTTGTCGGAAATTCCGAGTTTGTCCGCCCGGGAGGGTTCCGTCGATCTTCAAAGAAAACCTTTTGTACATGTCGCCGTGTTCGGAATTGGCATACGTAACAGGCTGAGATCCTGTGCCTCGCAAGGGGCGTGTGGGTTCGAGTCCCACCGGCGACACTCATTCATAGATTTGGGGCCGTTGTCCCAAATCCTTCGTCCACGTGGCGTAATGGCAAACGCGGCGGTCTTAGAAACCGTGCTTATAAAGATGTGGGTTCGATTCCCTCCGTGGACACCGGAATTCGTTCGTTGGAGAATCGGGTAATGAAAAAGAAAAGATGATTGGGACGAGGTGGATTATGACTGCGCAAACATTGTTGCTCACGCCGTGGATGGCGCCGCATCAGGTCATCTCCTGGCAAGCCGCCGTGACGTTGAGCTATCTGGGCAAGGTGGATGTTCTCGAAACGTACGAAGACGAGATTCGTTCGCCGAACATGACGATTCGTGCTCCAGCCGTGGTTCGATTGAAGCGCCACGCGTATTTGCCGAAACGCGGCGTGAAGTTTTCCCGGACGAACGTCTTCGTGCGGGATGAATTTCGCTGCCAATACTGCGGTGTTGCGAAAGACGGCGAGCATCTCACCTATGACCATGTGGTGCCTCGAGTGCAAGGGGGCCGCACGGTTTGGGAGAATATCGTCGCGTCATGCCGAGATTGCAATGCGCGCAAAAGCGGGCGTACGCCGGAGCAGGCGGGAATGAAGCTTTTGAAGCGACCCGAGCGGCCGCGTTGGCTGCCGAATTCGCTCAACATCAAGTTCGGTTCTCGTCGGATCCCCGAAGTGTGGGCGTATTACTGCGAGACGATTTGACGACAGTTTCCGGCATTTGGGGCCAAAGACGCCGCAGGCGGTCCGAAACCCCAAATGGTCCACCGGCATTTGGGGCCAAAGACGCCGCAGGCGGTCCGAAACCCCAAATGAAAACTGGTTTGGGAGGAAGAACTGATCAGGGATCAGGCCTGCTTGGAAAGCAGTGCGAACCCGTTCCGGGTTTGAGGTTCGATTCCTCCTTCCTCCGCGACGGCTTTTCATGAAGAGCATTCCGAGTGTGGACTCGGCACCGTTTTGAACACGGAGGGCAGCTCAGGCTGCGGGGTTCGACTCCTCTACTCTTCGCCATTGGAGAATGAACTGATCAGGGATCAGGCCTGTTTCGAAAACAGTGCGGACCCGCCAAGGGTTTGGGGTTCGATACCTCCGTTCTCCGCCGCGAAGTTTGGCACGAAAGACCGCGCCCGTGGTTTGATGTTCCAAACGTATGCTTCGGAGGTGAGAATCGGCATTGGTGCCGAGCTCGACTGCTAATCGGTGCGTGCCTTCGGGCATGGTGTTCGAATCACCCCACCTCCGCCGATCGTTTTTCGTAAAGATGTAGTCGACACGTGTTCCTGTCGGCTCGAAGAGGCCCTGGGCGCGGACAAGCTGGAGACGTGCACCAACGTACAATCTTCGGACTCGCACAAAAAAGTTCGAACCCGTGACTCTCTTTTTGGACCGTTTGCGATGGACCGGTTGAAGGCGCTGAAAACGGCGCACCCAACCCATCCGAAAGAGAGCCTCCCATGAACACATCGATTTCTTCTATCCGTTTCGCTTTGTTGAATCGTGCTCTGGCCGCGTGCACCCTGGTCGCCGCGTTTGGTCTCGGCGGTTGTGTCGCCGACGGCACGGTGGAAATGGATGATTCCGCCGTCCTCGATGATAACGAAGTGATCGCCGAAGGATCCAGCGCCTTGACCGACGCGGAGTTGGCAAACGGCTTTTGGCTCAATGGGATTTGGGGGCTCAAAGCGAACATCGGCGAGAAGGGTTTTTATCTGAAAGACTCCGTCGACGGCGGCAACGGCAAAGCCTGCTGGACCCATGAAAAATATACGTATTCTTTCGGCTATGTCACCGGCAGCGGTTGGACGCTGTTCAATGGCATGTACTGCGACATGGGCGCTAAGATCGCCGCTGTTGCGGCCCAAAACCAATTGGGCGTGCATCCTTGTCAGGATGGCGTCTCTTTCATTACGTGCACCCGGCCGAAGGTCGGATCGCTCGTGCCGTTGTATTCGTATCCGACCGAATACAATGCGTCCGGCCAGAAGGTGACGTCGACGGCGTGGAGTCGGATCCTGAGCGCGAAACAAGCCAATCCGACCGTTCCGATCCAAGTGATCATCAATCCGTGCAACGGTCCCGATGTTACGAAATGTGGAATGAGTTCCGCGAACATCACCGACTACAACAATGAGATCACGAAACTCACGAATGCAGGTGTCATCGTGCTCGGTTACATCGCGACAAACTACGCGGAGAACAACGCAAGTCACCCCGATATCGAAACCGAGGTCAAGGCCGCCATTGACAAGTATTATGCGTCATACCCCGGCGTCAAAGGCGTCTTCTTCGACGAGATGACGAACGGCTATGAATCCAACTTGGGCTACATCACCACGCGGCACATGAACTTTTACGCGCGGATCCGCGATTACGCACGAACCAAGAGCTCGTCGACGACCGCGGTTCGTGAATATGTCGTCGTGGGCAATCCAGGCAGCGAAGTCGCGCCGGACTATCCTTACCTGGCCGATACGCTCGTGACCTATGAGAATTCCCAACTTCCGGCCGGCGACGCGCTCAACGGGATTGGAAATTGGCGTGCGTTATGGGACCGGACAAACTTTGCGGTCCTCTCGTACGGACAGGCGGCCGTCGATCAAAGCTTCCTCAACGCCGCGCGCCCCAATACCGGGTTTGTCTACCTGACGAATGACACGCTTCCCAATCCCTGGGACACCGTGCCCACGTACTTCTCGACCCTCGTCGGCGGGTTGAATTGAATCTGCCCGGACAAACAGTCGCCCGTCGGTAGCTCGACAACGCTCAAGTCCCCTCGGCGCCGGTCTCGAGCATGAATTCCCATTCATCCCCAATGCATCATCGCCACCGCCCCTGGTAAGCCCCCGACGGAGGCAAGCCCGGACAGACCTTCGTCAGGACGAACTCGCCCGTCACGGCCCGGTCAAAAACCACGACGATGGAATCACTTGGCCGCGCGAGTCGATTTCGCTCGGAAACCCAATCGATGATACGGCCGTATGGAATTTGGTGCGTCACGCCGACGGTCCCGGTCTCTTGATTTGCCCCGACACGGAAACGTATGGGCTTCGTTTCCGCGTATGGGCAACACGCGCGAGAATCTCCGTCGCCGGTCCGCTTGCGTTCGTCCGCGAGCG
>CAYSYX010000694.1:0-4650 GCA_964435055.1 uncultured Polyangium sp.
TGCCCACAATTCACCGCGTGCGGCCTCAATCCCGCTTGCTCCCAATCCAACGGACTTGTGCGCGACTCCTCTGCCCACAATTCCCTGACCGCGGCCTCAATCCCGATTGCCCACAATCCAACGGACCCGCACGCAATTCCTTTGCCCACAATTCAAGGCGTGCGGCCTCAATCCCGATTGCCCACAATCCCAAGGCCCCGTAGCCACCTGCGAATCCCCCTTTTCAACGCCCGTCATCGCGTGATACATATCTTCTTGGTCGTCACTTTTTCCAGGCGAGGTCGTATGGAGCGCCGGGTTTTGTCGTTGTTGGCGAGTTTCGTGGCGAGCTGCATTCTTGGTTGCTCCGGGCCTTCGACAACCATGACCCACATCCATCCACCAGCGGTTCAATCGCCTCCGTTTACATGTGAAAGCCGTCGGCCGCCTGCGCCCAATCCCGACGTCCAAGAGAAGCTTCAAAATGGCCAATCATGCGGCGGCATCTACGAGACGCGCCTCATTCCGATACCGGACGGCATTTCCCCGGACGAGGTGGCCATGGCGTTTTGTCATCAGATCGCCGGATACCGAGGACGAGCGAGCGTCATCGGTTCGGTTGTGCTCGCAAGTGACGGTCCCGGAAACCTGGATGAGCTCGAGATGCTCGTCCGAAACCTCGACGAGATGCGCAAAAAAGATCCGCATGCGGGTAACGCTACGCCCACGCCGCAGCAATAAAGCGATACGCGTCGACCGAGGTACGCAAACGGAATGAAATGCAGCGGGCGGTATTGCGACGACATCTCGCTGTATTGCTGCCGCGGTGAGATCCGGCCGTAACGCGAAAAGAGCCGCGGGCTCGACCACCGAAGACAGGGCCCTACCCGAGCCGCCTCGTGCAAAAATTCCCCAACGTTCCCCTTGATCTCCCCGGGCAATCCGCCTACCCTCGCCCGCCATGCGCACGTTTCTACGACTCAACCTCGCGGATATCTACCTCGGCCTCGAAGATTTGTTCACCAAGCGTTACGACGCCCTCGTCTTGACCCGCGCCGGCAAAGGCCAAGAAGAAGTGCTCGGCGTCCAGCGCGACGAGCTCAATGCCTTGCCCGATGCCACATCCGGTCGCGCATTTGCGGATGAATTGGCGGCCGCCGACGATACACACGACGGATTGGGTTATGCCCTTTGGCACCTGACCGAAGCGTATATTCGTTCGCCCAAGTCCAATGCCGAGCTCGTCGAAGTCGCGCAGCGCGTGCGCGATGCATTCGTCCCCGACCTCGCGTCGCTCCAAGCCAGTTATGCCGACGAAGCCGCCGCCGCAGGACAACGCAAAGAACACCTCGCCACGCTGGAAGCCGACCTCAAACGATTGCCCATCGATGGAGGTACGGCGTACGACTGGGCCGTGGACTTCGTCGCCGCCGGAGAAAAGCTGTCCGCGCTGCTGAGCCAACGCGCCGACTCGGAGGCGCAATCACGCAAGAATGCCCAAGTCTTGCGTTCGGAAACGATCGGCATCCTCAATGACTTGCGCCGCGCGGTCGCCCGCGAGAAAAAGCGCAATTCGTTCCTCCCCGCCAATATCGATGAAATGATCTTCGGCTACTTCGATACGCTCGAGGAAAACCGCGAACGAGCGGCCAAGGGGATCAAACGTCCCGACCCCACGTGATCGGGCATGAAGTATCGACGCACCGAACCGCTGATTTTCGGCGAGGTTCCTCGCCGCGGTCGAGACCGTCGATCGTTCATCGTTCGCTGTCCCAAGTGTGAAACGCGGCATGAAGTCGCTTGGGCCGCGCCAAGTCAATCCCAAGACAAAGAGACCACCCCATTCGATTGCTTCGGCTGTGGCGAAGTGCGCCTCGAAACGCCCGACATCCCCGAACGGGTAGGTTTTCGTATCGACCTGGCCGGTCCCGAACGCCAAGAAGAACCCATTTCCTTTGCTCAGGAGGCACGACGCACGTGGCGATTGCTCTCCCGCAACACGGAAGCGACCCTTTGGTGGATCATTCTTGCGTTATGCCTCGTCGGATTTGTTTATCTTTGGACGATCAAGGCCCATGTCGTGGGAAAGGAGCTCTTGTGGCTGGGGCGCATGGGGATCTTGTTGGCGCCGGTCGCCGGATTCTTCGCGTGGCATTACCGCGACGGCAGGAGCGACGAAGAAGCGGTGGAAATACGGATCATGCTGGTGATTTTGCTGCTTTGGGCGAGCCCCGCGGTCATTGAATACGTGCACCGGTTTTCATGCCCGGGATTTCATTTTTGAGCTGTCGGGACTCGATGCCAACCGAGCCCGCGGTTTGACGATTTCCGCAGCAATGAGCGGTTCGACACGGGCGAATTCAGCGGTTAACGCGTCAATCCATTCCGGCAACTTGGAAAAGTCCTCAGCTCGAGCCGCCGTTTCAATCCGCGCGCACAAGGTCGACATTTCGGTCGCCCCGAGACTCTTGCAGGCCGACTTGAGCGCATGCGCTTCGAAGCGGACTTCTTGCGCGTGCTTGGCTTCGAATGCCGCCCGCATTCGTTCGATGCGCCGCGGAGAATCATCGAGGAAGTCGCGCAAAATATTGGCAACGAAGCCGGGTTCCGCGGCTGATTCCAGGTCCCACAAGTTCTGCAAAGCTTCCCGATCGAGCTCGGTGGGAACTCCTGGAGCGACGGAGGTCCTCGAGCGTTGTTTGGCAATGCGTCCCAAGACTTTGTCGAGTTGCGCGAGGTCGATCGGTTTGGCCACGAAATCCTGCATACCCGCCTGACGACAGGCCTCGCGGTCTTCTTCGAATACGCTCGCGGTCATGGCCACGATACGCGGCACTTTGCGCCCGGCGAGTTTCTTGTGAATGGCGTGCGTCGTTTCGATACCATTCATGTCCGGCATGTGCAGGTCCATGAAAACGATGTCGTAATCTTTCTGCGTCACGGCGAGCAATGCATTGGTCCCGCCATCGACGAGATCCGCGGAATAGCCCATGCGTTCCAGCATCGCGCTGGCCACGCGACGATTGATGGCGTTATCGTCGACGACCAGAATGGCGAACGTCGCACGAACATCTTTGACGCCACGGCCCGTCGCGGGTGTGGTCGGCGCCGTTTCCGTCAATTCGATGGAGAATGAAAACTTGGATCCTCGCCCCTGCTCCGATTCGACGACGATATCGCCGCCCATGGCTTGCACGATGCGTTTGCTGATGGCCAGCCCGAGGCCGGTGCCTTGATGGCGCCGCGTCATGCCTTGATCGCCTTGTTCAAAAGGCTGAAAGAGCCGAGAAACGACGTCCGGGGGCATGCCGATGCCCGAATCTTCGACGGCGAACGTGACGAGATGCTGTTTGTCCGTTGCGGTCGGGACGGCTGTGATCCGCAAGCGAACCGTACCGCGCTCGGTGAATTTGATACCGTTCGACACGAGATTCACGAGGACTTGACGCAGGCGCATATCATCGCCCACGACGAAGTCCGGCACGCCGTGGTCGACCTGCAATTCCACCGTAATGGGCCGAGTCGCCGCGATGGGCTCCATCATGGCAATGACGGAATTGACGAGGCCTCGCAAATCAAACGAAACGGTGGCGAGCTGAAGTTTGTCGGCGTCGATTTTGGCGAAATCGAGCACGTCGTTGAGCAACCCGAGGAGTCCGCGCGCACTGTCGCGAATGGAATTGGCGTATTCGTGGGCTTTGTTATCGAGGCGCAACGCGAGGAGCAATTCGGAAAAACCCAAGACGGCGTTCATGGGCGTCCGAAATTCGTGACTCATGGCGGCGAGAAAGGCCGTGCGGGCTCGAGCGAGCGATTCCACACGCTTCTTTTCCTCGGCAAGCTCGACCATTTTTTGCTGGAGCAACCTGCGCGCCTGTTTTTCCAAGAGCTCGGCATCGAATCGTTTACGCCGCTGCTCTTCGAAGAAACGAGCGGAGAGAAAACCGACGACACACCAGAGCAAAACCCCAGCGGTGATGGTCGTGCGTCCGATCGCCGTGACGTTGGTTTCGGAGCCCCACACGATGGGCATGGTGCCCGCACCCACCAGCAACGTGCCCGCGACACGAGGCCACAATGGGCCGCGAAGGGCGAATCCATAAATCATCACGGCGGAGCACAAAGCCACCAGCGGACCTTGAATTTCGCCAAACGGCACGCGGGTGACGCAAATGATGCCCATCATGACCGAAAGGGCCAGAACCCAAACGGCGAAGGCGACATCATATTGTCGCACTTTGGTTGCGCGATGTAAGCGCCAGATGGCTCCAATTCCCAGAGCAAGCCCCACTACACGCACACCAATCAATGACGTGAAAACGTAGGTTCCCCGATACAAAAGAAGGTCATTGCGGATGGTGCTGACCGTAGCGAGGGTAGTAAAAGCCATGACCCCGACGCTGAGGCCTGCATCGGCGCGAAGAAAATGACGACGGTATCGTTGTTCGCGAATGCGCGCGGCGAAGGACATGCGTGGTGCCCGCAACCAGAGCATGACGGGGTTATCGACGACTGAGGGGCGTTTGTCTAGAGAATTCGAGGGAGAACTGGGTAAAAACGTGCTGCGTCAACGGGCCGACGGATAGGAAGCGCGCGGTGGATTGCGCGCGGGTCCGGTGGATTGCGCGCAGGCGGGATTGAGGCCGCGGTCAGGGAATTGTGGGCAAGGGA
>CAYSYX010000695.1:0-4637 GCA_964435055.1 uncultured Polyangium sp.
GACTCGATGTCCATAAGCATGCGCTTGGCTTCGGGATGGTCCTTGACTGTCTTCCCGGACACAGCGTCGAGGCGATACAGCTCGACGACCGACCAGTCCCGAGACTCTGCATATGCGCGTGCCCTGCGTTCGTGGGTCTCGGGACTCTCGCCGCGCACCTGGTCTTCGGTCGACACCCGCACCCAGATCCCGACACGTTTCTGTTCTCCATCCCGTGCCATGGCTACCTCCCATCAATCTGGCAAATGAGAGAATACACACTAACTAATGTGCACACAAGAGAATGCACATTAGTTAGTGTGTCTTTATGGTAGGTTTGCGGTCTCATGCAGTACGACGACTTTCAAGCCGAACTCAAGGCCGCAGGGATCTCTGGCCGCGCGTTTGCACGCCTCCTGAAACTGAATCCGAACTCGATCCCCAACTACAAGGCTAGTGGCGCGGTGCCATCTCATCTTGGTGTGATCGCTGTCCTTGTCCGGGCACTTGCGGAGGCGGGTCTTGACTACGAAACACCCATCGCGCGCGTTGCCATCGAGAAGAAGGCGGCACGGGGAAAGACAATTGGATAACTTGAGCAATGCAACAAAATGGGCAGCCGTCTTGTGGCTGCCCATTTTGCTTCCCGCTTGCATTGCGTCAGCAATCGGTGCTAGGCTGATTTGTAGTAGGTGAGTCCAAGCCCGGCGGCTTCAAAAAGCGACATCCTGCAATCCGAAGACATCCACGCCTTGCGAGGTGGTGGAAGGCGATGCGACAGGTCGTGAATGAGTGGCGCGATTGCGCGTGAGCGCTCATTTTTGGTTCTTGCCCCGAGTGCACCAAAGGTGGCATAGATATCTCGGCTGGCGTATTTCTTGATATCCGTGTTTGTGACGCAGGCAAGAACTTGCAGAGATCGATATAAAGCGCGAATACGTTGACTTCGGCGTGAACCCTTCTGATCTACGTCTTCAATGACAATGAGGTCAGGTACGTATCTGTCGACCAAGCGTCGTACATACTCAATGCATTGTTCGTTCTTCGGCTGCCTTGTAGTAGTTCGCATTACTCCCCAGTCAACGAGAGAGGTTGGACTCTCGAAGAGAACAAAGGCGAGACCTCGCGCATCTGGGTATACCGCGAGCACATAGTGCTCTCCGAGACCGCCTACGTCCATACGTCTTGTCGACCGCTCGCCATGTCACTCAGCAGTTGCAGTTTCTTTTTCCCTGCTGATGTCTTGTCCCGTTCGACCTGTACGGTGAGGTGGCGGCTTTTTGAAACTACCCTTCTTCTAATTCGCTCCCCTAGTCCAGGAAACAGGTAGTAAATGTTTTTCCCGAACACAACACATGACGCAACTGCGGACTTGATACTCGGATCACAAATTCCGCGCTCAATGCGCGAGATTTGTGCCGCGTGGCGAATGAGTAGGAGAGGCGCAAGCTCGCGCTGAGTTAGCCCCCACTTCAGTCTTTCACTCCGTAGTCGAGAACTAAATTTTCTCCTGCGACGCATAGTTGACTGTTATGTGCATACCGATACTAAGGCGGGTATGCACATCCTCTATTGTCGAGGACAGGGCGATGTATTCGAAGGGGACAAGTTATACGTTCGAACGCAAGTTGCTGTGGATAGCGGGTTGAGACACCTTCGACAAAGAATTTTGGCCCATTTTTTGGTCTTCGAACTAAAATATTGGTATGACTAATAATATCAAAATCAGTGAGGAAGAACTTTCTCAAAGCTTCTATGCCGATGTCGATCGGATTGCACTCCACCTCGTTGAGGTATATGGCTTGAGGTTCAGTCAGGAGGTACCAAGCCTCAGTTCACCTCTCCTCCGTTGGCTAGACTTCCGAATGAGATATGTCAGCCCAACGCCAAGGCGAGTCGTTCTATCCGATCGTTTCCCGAAGCCGGGGCTGCCAACGAATATTGAAGCCGCGCTTGCGAAGTTTGCGGAACTTGCTCGTTCAGGTGGTGATCTCAACCCCTATCAGAGCAAGGGGCTCATTCTTCGCAATGACCATAGCTCGGACAACCGCCTGTTGCGTACCGACCTTCTCTGGGCCGACTGGAACATCCACCACTTTCACCTGACGGAATCAATACCAGCAGGTGACTACTTCTCCGCAAGATCGGACTACCTCATCTTCTGCATCGTTGAGGCAGATGCCATCGGCTTCATTGATGTAGTTGCCCATCCAGCAGGGGCAGGGTTTTCCGATCATGACTTGGTGGAGGTGGCCGCACGTAGTTGGCCTGAGTACTTCGATCAGTACCGGCTTAAGACCTTCACTTCAGAGCGTCGGCTCACGAAGGAGGATGTTCATCACTTGCGGAAGAGCGGTGTGAATGCCCCGCTCGTTCTGAATGGCGATCTGTACGTGAATCCGGGTATGGGGATCACTAGTGCCTCGACACCGGTCAGGGTCATAAAGGCACATGACCACGCCAGGGAGTACACGAGAACGCTGGCGTCGGCGATAGCCGACCCGGGATTGCAGATCAGTAAAGAGCTTGTTACTGCAGGAGTGTTGGAGCCTGTCTTGTCTCTTGAGGCGTCGCAACATGGACTGATCGTGTACGAGAAGGCCAGTCAGTTGGGCTTCGTGCTGCCTAGGCTCACGATGGGCAGCACAAGCGGCGATGTAGAGCGACTGCACGACCTTCTACTGCCTGAGTGGACGGTACGCCACTTTGCTGAGGCCACGTGACGTTGGAACATTGGGACGTTGCCCGGGCTAGTGGGACTCATCCCATCGCCACTCACCATCGTCTGCATCAAACACCTCGTCGACAACTTTCTCGGCTACCTCAGCTGAAAGAGTTCGGTAGGTGTCGTGGGCCGCCCCGCCTACCGTTAGTTTTGGGCCATCAAAGAGAGCGGAGAAACCAGAACGCCAGTAAATATCTACACTTTTTCCACTTGCGACTAAGTTCGAAACTATCGCTCGGATAGTTCGCCGCTGATCCTCGGTAAATTCCGCTTCCTCCATATCCCTCAAGGAATCTAAGAGTTCGAGAAATTTCGCTACCCTTGTCTCAAATTGACCTGATTTCCCGACTGGCGCTTGGGCGCCGGCAAGCAACTCGACGAGGATACGCTGCTTCCTGGTTTCATACGTCGGTCTGTCTATGGCTTGGTCAAGGTACGCATCGGTCAGGCGCTCCAGTTGGGCATTGAGGTTCCCCCTACGAAGGCTGCTTTGGTGTTCTGCTTTCTCGGAAGCCTTCGACATATCGTCCATTCTTTGATCGAAGGCCTTCCTTATGAGTGGCCCGTTCCGCCCGTCTCCCAACCTCTTGTAGATGATATCCCGGAGCTGCGATCTGATTCGTTTCTCGCTGATGCAGACGCCTTGGCATCCTTCTTGATGGCATCGATAATAGACATGCCCCTTTTGTGTCTCTGCATATAGATTCTTTGAGCAATTTCGGCACTTGATCTTTTGCTGAAAAATATAATACCGCTCGCCATACCCTTGTCGTTTCGCTCGCCCATGTAATACGTCCTGAGCAGCAGTAAAGAGTCTCGCCGAAATGATTGGTTCGTGAATCCCTGCAAAGGACTCATTGCGAACCTGAATAAGTCCGAAGTAGTACGTTCGGGTGAGCAGGTGGTGCATACTATTCACGGAAAGCGCCCCCCCTGTCGGTGTCACGAGGCCTCGCCCTGCCATATGGTGCCGAAGTGTCTTAATTGAGAATTCTCCAGTCGCGTATGCTTCAAAAGCACTACGAACTAGAGGAGCCTTCGCGGGGTCAACGGCATGAGGTTTTCCTGGCCCTTGGCTGATGTAGCCATATGGTGCAGCCCAAGGGAATAGCCCTTGCTTTAGTCTGCCGCGTTGACCCTTCTTAACTTCGTCTCGAAGATTTCTAATATAGTCAGCCGCCACGACTGCTTGAATATCGGCAGAGAGGCGACCGCCTCGCGATGTCAGGTCGACTGAATCTCCAGCTACTCGGACATCTATGCCGGCGTCGCTAAGATGGGAAAGTTCTGCCCAATCCTTCAGGTTTCTTGCGCCGCGATCAATTTTATGAAGAATTAGACCTTCAAATTCACCTTTGTGGATCTTCTTGAGCATCGCCATAAACACGCTGCGACCCACCTTGGCGGCTGTTTCCTTTTCTTCAAACCAAGAGGAGACAAGTAGACCTTCTCGATGAGCGTAGCGCTCGATCGCAGCTTTCTGCTCTAAAAGGGAGGTTCCCTTTTCTCCTTGCCGCACTGTCGAAACTCGAATGTATGCTGCATATTTTTTCATGGGTTTCTTATTATTATAATGCTATCAATTAATATCACCCTATTGCAAGCTGCCTCCCGATTTCTGGTCGACATCACTTATTTCCCCTAGTAGCAAGTCGAGTGCGATATTGATGCACTCTTCAATCTCTCCTATCATTTCCGATGATTCATCTGGAAAGCGCTCGACAATCATTTCGGTTAGTGTCTTTTCACTAGGCTCGCATCTCATCTAGCAAGTATTTCACTCACTGCCTTCTCGTGATAGGTGGCACGACTTTCGAGAAGAGCAAATCAGGACGGACTGGTGGCGACGGCGATGTAAGTTAAGGGAGAGTGGGACGCGCGGATAGTTGAGGTACCCCGAGGACGTCCCCGTGTCCCAACGTCCCACTGAATT
>CAYSYX010000696.1:0-4617 GCA_964435055.1 uncultured Polyangium sp.
GTGCCGAATACTTCGCGCAACGTGGTGACATCGATACCCTCGTGGTTTGTATCGTCTCGGACCTGAATGCGCAAAAGCGCAGCGACGCGTTTTTCGATGCCCTTCTGGCGCAATTCGCCCGATTGCACACGAACGTCATGACCCGAGGACATCTGCTTCGAAAGGATATTCGTTGCCGAATAATGGGAAACCTCGAATACCTACGTGCACGAGGAGGTGCGCGCGAAGCCTTGGTCGAGGAAGCATTGGCGGTCGCTCGAGCTACCGACTCCGTGTCGCATCCGCAAATGCGGGTCGAATTCTGGTTTGCTTATGGCGAAGATATCGCCTGGCAAACGGACATCGATTTGGTCATTCGCACAGGGGCCGAAGAAGCCGATACGGTTCGTCCGGGAATGTCATTGCCGCCGAATGTGCCTTGCAAAGTGACGTCGACGTTATGGCCTGAAGCCACGCCCGCGCACATCGGCGCGCTCGTCGATGATGCCTTGCGCGATCACGTTCCGCAATTCGCCCCGGGATATGACCTCGCGTTCATTCGGAAATTGCTCCGGGTTTTTCCCACCGCGTGCATCGGCGCGCCCGTTCGAATCACGATTCCCGTGTGTGCGCCCGAATCCGAGGTTCTGACGGCGCTCGAGGAAATGCTGACGACGCTCGGCGAAGACGCCCCGCTCGATGCAATTTACCTGGGAACCTCGCAGGTGTACGAATTCGGTGCTCGCAATGATCCGTGGTATCGTTTGCAGTTCGTTCCCGCCGCTCGCTGGACCGAGTTTTCGTCGAAAACGTACGACGCAATCATCACGCCGGGGCAACAAAATGGCTGCGTGCGCCTCGCGGTGCCCGTGGGTCAAGCGCACGTGCATTCGTGCGTGCCGGCCCCGCATGACGTGCTCGCCGCAGTTCGTCGTGCCATACGATTTCCCATGAAGCACGTGATGTTGCATGGAGCCGATCGCAGCACCGCCTCGAGCTTGGCTTCGTCCACGCCCTGGCCTTTGCAGCTGCTCGATACGATACATGAAATCGGGCCCAATGCAACGTCCACCGCCGAAGACTTCGTGCGCGCTCGTCGACCCGCGAATGTCGATGCCGATACGGAGAACGAATGGCTCATTAGAACTATCTCCGCCAAAGTGCTCGGCCGGGCGCTCGGCGACGGATTGCTTCTTCCCGACGAACCCATTCGTCAAAGCGACCGGAATTATGCCTACACGGGTGCGTACATGATGTTGCGCATTGCGGATGACGGCAACCCCGATGGTTTGTCTTGGGAGCCTGCGGCGGAAATCGCCATTCGGTGCATGCTGGCGATTTCGACGGGTGACAATGGCGTATTCGATCGGATGTATCCGGAAGAAGAAATTCGGGAATGGCAAAAACGGCTGGAGACATCGGGGCAGTATCTGACGGCGATTGCGCACACGAATACCCCCTTGCCCGTTCCGTCCACGCGTGATGCGCGCCTGTTGCGGGCGATCGGTAAGCAATGGCAAACGATGCTCGCTCCGCGCATCGAAACGCATTCCGAATTGGTGGCATCGTGTCGCGACGCCTTGCGCCGTCATTATCTGGCCAATATGCGCGAACGCAGCGCCGAAGTCGTCGACAACCCGCTCGTGCATTGGTTGTGCATGGGTGGACTGCCCCGGCGTGAAGCATTTCGGGAAATCGAGAAACGGTATGTCCACACGGCCCCGGCACCCGTGGGACAACGAATTCGATTTCTGCTCACGACGGACGTGACAAACGACGCGAGTTTTCAAGCCGTGCGCCTGGAGATGACGTTGCTGCTGCATCTTTCGGATACGGCGCACAGCATCGCCGTCGAAGTGCTCTTTCTTTTTTGCGCGCTGACCACGCCGGCCGAAGCGCTCACGCCCGAACGCCTGGATGCGCTCGTTCGCGTGGGACAAATCGCCGATTATGCGTTTCGATTGGCGAATGATCTTGCAAGTTTGCGCGACGATCTGGGAGGCGATCAAGACCGAACGAAAGAAAGCTGTTTGTCAATCCTCACTCCCAAGCTGTCAAGTCCTTCCGACCGAGCGAGCCATTCGCGACGAACCCGCGAGCTTGGCACGACAATCCTTGCGTGGCTCGAGGAGCATTTGGGGAAAACCCTGCATCAGTTACGTACGATTTGGCCGTCGATGGCCACGAAGGTCATGCGCGCGATACGCGTGGGCAAAGCGGTTTACGCCGAAGCGCACTACACGACGTTGTCCGAAGACGCGATGATGACGCTGCTGCGAACGCTCGAGACGGAAGGTCGGTCGTTGAAGGCGACGCCTGGACAAACGACTTACCATTCCACCGCGACAACCTCGCCGGCGGAAAAGAAATCGCTTGTCTTGGGTAATCTTGCACGTGTAGCATCCTGACAAACAAGGAGGCTCATGGGCATGAACTTCGACGATGGCGTGGACTCGACGACGGTGCGTTCATCTCAGGCGCATTTGGCTCAAATCATACCGGGAGACGACCCTGGGAAAATCATCGACGCTCTCGCCCCCAGTCTGGGAGTTGCGGCAGGTTTGCTCATTTTGGTCAACGGACAAACCATGAGCATGACGCAGACGTCGTTGCGCCTTCCGCCGCCGATTTTTGAAGGTTGGATGCATACGCAGCCGGAAAACCTCAGAACCTCGCTTTACCCGGCCCTGCGTTCGAGCCCCGGTGATTTTTGGAGCGATCGAGATGGTCTTCCCGACAAACTCCGCAGCAACATCGAGGTCCTTCATCTGCTCCATCAATACGGTCTCGGTGAAGGTGCGGGGCTGAAGCTCGTGAAGCAACCTTTGCCCGACGGGCAAATCGAGCACGTGGTGCTGGCGCTTTTGACGGAGCGTGGGACGCGATTTCCGGTGAATGCCGCGGAGATTGGGGTCGATCTTGCGCCGGCGGCCGGCGAGGCGATTGCGCGTCTGCAATTGCCATTTACCGTCGGGCGGTCCATCCACGCGCAAATGCTGGATGAGGATGAGACGGGGTTTGTCTGTTTGGGTGATGGCCGGACAAACGGACACATCATTGAACTGAATCAGCGGGCTTACGAGCTGGCGCGTGAATACGCCGAGCCTGCGGGGCTTGAATGCGGGCGATTCTCGATGCACGATTTCGTGGAAAAGGCATTGGCGAAAAACGCCCGGACGACTTTGTGGCAACTGGCTCATCCGAAGCGCCGGTCGGTATTGCAAGTGCGTGTGCACGTGCTGCCGGGCAAGCGTTTTGAGTACCGACGGGACTTGCCCGTGCTCAAGCTGCAGGAGTGGAATTTGCAGCCTTCGCCATCGACGGGTGACAATGCTCAGGTGTTTCTCCTGCCCGAAGCGTTCAAGTGCTTGACCAAACGCGAGCGAGAAATCGTGGCCCTCATGTTGGGCAAGGGGTTATCGTCGCAAGAAATTGCATCGGAGCTCGAGCCCGCCATCGAATTGAAAACCGTGCGCAAACACACGGAGAATATTCATCGAAAGCTGGCGGTTCGTTCGACCGCCGAACTCATCGCGCTTTACCTCAAGCACCGAAATTAGCGTGGGTGCCGAATTTTCGGCGAAGCGGGCGAGCTTCAATTACGCCGTCGACTCGAGCGCGGGTCATCGCGGCGCGTCATTTTTATGGATGGTGTGGGGGGTAAATGGTGTGGGTCGAGCGGTGGAAAAAAAAAGAGATTGCGAGAAACTTTTTTCTTGCAAAGTGATCGATGTTCGTGTATAAAGGCCAAATACGAGTATTCAGATGTTGATGCGCCCTCCGATGTCCAAGCCGAATGCGCCGAGCGCCTTGCAGAAGCAGGGTCGCTTGTGCGTCAATTTGCTTGGAAAACCGGAAGGCGAACATCAACCCTCATGCATCTCGTTTCTCTCGTTCATCCCTACACCAAAATCCGGGCAGACTGGATATCTCCGAAGTGATTCGCGGAATCTTGGTAGCCTGGATGAGGAGCGGAGGCGGTAGCGCAAGCGTCTATAGAGAATGGACGAATGCGAAGGCCGCCTCGGGAGAACCAGGCGGCTTTCGGCGTTTTTGGCGGCGGATTTATTGATTTGGCGGCTTTTTTGGGGCTGTCGGGTGGATGAATCCAGGCAGCCCATTGAATTATCGAGCAGATAAGTCGATGGGGTGTCTTGACGAGGGCTCATTCCCTCGCACGGGAGACGTGTATTCGTTTCTCGTTCGGGGCAAACAAATAGATTTGGGGCGGGTTGTGCCGAAATAGGCTTGGCGCTTTGGGGATTGATCTGCGCATTCGAATTGAATGCAATGGGTTGTCCGTCTGAAAAGCGTGATGCCGAAAACCGGACATGACCGGCAACGGGTGACGTGTATCCATTGAAATGATGTTATGGATGCATGGAGCTCGAATGGGGATCGTGTACCCGACGGTCGTGATTGCAATGATTTCATTGCAATGGTGCCCAAGGTGTATTCGAAGAATTGGGATCCGTAACTCAATGGTAGAGTAGCCGCCTCTTAAGCGGAAATGTAGAGGTTCGAGTCCTCTCGGGTCCACTATATATAAGGAGGAGGAGAGATTTTGTTTTGGTGCGTCGAGGTGATACGAAAAATAAAAAATCGACATCGCGATGCAAATAAAATATTGACTCGAAC
>CAYSYX010000697.1:0-4603 GCA_964435055.1 uncultured Polyangium sp.
GGCGCGTCCGAGGCCATAAGCAAAATATTGTCGACCGAGCGCTCCGTAGGATTTACGCGGATAATAATGATTGATGACGTGCTTGCATTGATACACGCGACCACCTCGTTCGATGATTCGCTGGCAAAGCTCGGCATCTTCATTCGTTCGCGCGGCGGGATCGTACAGCCCGACGAGTTCGAACGTTTGTCGCCGAAATGCGCCTCCCCAAACGCTTTCGACAAACCCGGTGCGCGCCGCATTCCAAGCGGCGGATCCACCCACCCCGAGCGGACTTTCGAGCGCCGCGCAAAGCGCCCGCTGAAATGGCGTTTTGGCTCGTAAACGAACCGCACCACCCACATTGAGCGCTCCGGTGCGCCGTAATGCGGAAATCGCCGCGACAACATAATTCGCGTCGTAATCGGCATGCGCGTCCATACGCACGATCACGTCCCCGCGCGAGCGGACGATGGCCAGGTTCATCGCCGACGCTTGTAATCGTGCGGCATTGTGGAGCAACGTAATGCGCGGATCCTCGCGGGCCAGCGCCTCGACGATTTCCCGCGTGCGATCACTCGAGCCCCCATCGACGACGAAGATCTCGATGTGCTGCGGCGAATAGGTTTGTCGCGCCGCCATACGGACGACATTCTCGATATGCTCTTCTTCTTGATAACACGGAATCACAATGGAGACGAACGGCGCCGCAGCGAGCGGCGGCAATACAACCCCCAGACGTCCGGACTGCCATGTCCATTCCTCCATTCTGCCTCCCCTATCAACGTCGATGAAATGTTCGGCCGCTGAACCACGCTCACCCATCATCCCATATCAGGCCTTTTTTTCAACGCGGCGCGTTCGGATCGGGACTATTTCGGTTTTCATGTTCCGCACGGAATCGCCGCAAGAATTGCATTGAAATTGCATGCTGAAAGTGGGGTGTCATGACTGCTCATGTCCATCGCTCAGATCCATCCGGTGAACGCCGAAGAATCCGCGTTCTCGCGATTACGCGCATTTTCCCGAATCGCCTGGAACCTCTGGCCTGCCCTTTTCAACGCCGACAATTTGTCGCTCTTTCCGAATACGTCGATTTGACCGTCATGGCCTGTATTCCAAGTTTTCCCGGCGCACGCCGACTGGCCCCTCGGCACCGTGCGGGCCGCCTGAGTCGCTTGCCCGAACGCGACATCATCGACGGATTGTCCGTCATTCATCCCCGCATTCCGTATTTACCACGCGTCGGTCCCCACGTGTCCGCAGTCAATGGCCCGCTTTTTGCCGCGGGACTTTTGCCGTATCGGTCGGAATTGAAAGATCGCTTCGATCTCATTCTGGGCGCATTTCTATTTCCCGATGCGTGGGCCGCAGGAAAAATGGCCGAATGGCTTGGCATACCCTACATCGTCAAAGCCCACGGAACGGATGCCAACGTCACCGCGCGCTCGCCGTGGATTGCGCCCTTGATTCGAAACAGCTTGCATAAAGCCCAAGCCGTCGTTGCCGTGAGCCGCCCGATGGTGGATTCCTTGATTGCTCTCGGCGCATCGCCGCATCTCGTGCACCATGTTCCCAATGGCGTCGATCGGGACGTGTTTGCACCACGAAACAAAAAAGAGGCCCGAGAAAACCTTGGCTGGTCGCCCCATAACAAAAGACTGCTTTTCGTGGGACGCCTGGAACGAGAAAAAGGCCTGTTCGAATTGCTCGAAGCCTATCGACAACTGCGATCGATAGCTGACGAACCCATTTCGCTCGTCATCGTCGGGGAAGGATCACTGCAAAATCGTTTGGCAGAACGTACTCGCGACATGCCCGATGTCGTCTTCGCGGGCGCTCGTCGCCCGGACGAAATCGCTTCATTCCTCGCCGCCGCCGATTTACTGGTTTTACCCAGCTGGGCGGAAGGAACTCCCAATGTCGTGCTGGAAGCCCTGGCTGCCGGAAGACCCGTCGTAGCGTCCCACGTTGGAGGGATCCCCGATTTGGTTTGTCAAGGTAAAACCGGCCAGCTGATCCCACCCAACGATGTCCCCGCGTTGGTCAACGCCCTGCAAACCGCTCTCGATCATCCCTGGGACGAAAACGAAATCGTGCAAACTGCCCCACCCGACTGGAAACACAGCGGCGCACGTCTGTTCGGTGTTCTGCAAGCAGTGCTTGACGCATCGCAACACAAATCCGTCAACGCATAGTGTCGTCGGATTCTGCACCGACCGGACGAACCACAGGGAGCGGTTCGTCGGTTAAGATGGCGCCATCGATGAGCCGTTCCCCGGCAAACCCTGCGGCCCCCTCCGGTCAAGCTGCGCTTCGGCCTCGGCCAAAGCGCAAACTTGCGCCCATTGGGCCACCTCCTGCGGACATCAGCATCGCGGAAGAAGTCGGCACGGGCTTTTTGGAAGTGGCCGGCACGTTGGGGGGAATGGCGATCCTCGGTGGAGGCATCCTGCGGCGCGTGCTGACGTTGCGCATCGACGGCGAAGAGCTGATGCGCAACTTGTACAAAATGGGTGTGAAGTCCGCGCCGATCGTGATCGTGACGGCGCTCTTCACCGGAGCGCTCGTCGTGATTCAGTCGGCTCCCGTCGTGGTTCGTCTTGGCGCACACGGCTTGCTCGGATGGGCCGCGGGCTTCGGGATCCTGCGTGAAATCGCGCCTCTGCTCACGGCGCTCATGATCAACGGCCGCGTCGGCGCCAACAACACGGCGGAGCTCGGAACCATGGTCGTGACCGAGCAAATCGATGCGTTGCGCGTCCTCGCGATCGACCCCATCGCGTTCCTCATCGCGCCACGCTTCGTCGCGATGGTGGTCACGCTTTTTCTCTCGGCGATCTTCTCCGACACGCTCGCGCTGCTCGGAGCAGCCTACGGCGGCTATGGCCTTCTCGGCGTCGAGCCGCGCACGTTTTACAACGGCATGACGAGCGGCCTGCTCGGCGTGAACGACATTCTGAGCGGCGTCATCAAGAGCGTGATCTTCGGCATCGTGATGGGTTTGTCCAGTTGTCACTACGGCTTGAGCGTCAAAGGCGGAGCTCCGGGCGTGGGCAAAGCCGTGAACGCGACGGTCGTCACGAGCGCCGCCGGGATCTTCGTCGTCGACTACTTCGTCTCGTTCACCCTCAACTGATGACGACCTCGTGAAACATCTGGCCGCGCAACCCGATCAATCCGCCGCAAGTCTGGAAGAGAGCGGCATCGATCTGGATCCGCCGTTCACGCAAGCCGTCGGTCGCGAAGCGCTCAACCTGCTGAACACGGGTTTCGAGTTGTTCTCGGTGTTTGTCCAGACGCTCTACTACTGCGTCCGAGGTCGTCCGGACACACGCGCCGTGCTCAACCAAATGTTCGAGATCGGCAATCGATCGCTGGTGTTTCTGACCGTCGTGATGGGGTTCATCGGAATGATCCTCGTGCTTCAAGGCGGTCTTCAGCTCTCCCGCATCATCCCCGAATTCAGTCTGGTGGGCGCGACGTACATGGAGCTGATGATCCGCGATCTCTCGGCCTCGATCGGCGCGCTGATGCTCGCCACGCGCGTCGGTGCGGGCATCGCCGCCGAGATCGGATCCATGGTCGTGACCGAGCAGATCGATGCGCTGCGCATGTGTGCCGCAGATCCGATCGACTACCTCATCAAGCCGCGGTTTGTCGCGAGCATCGTGATGACGGTTTGTCTCATCATCTGGGTCACCGCCGTGGCTTTCATCACCGGCGGTTTGACCGGCTACGTGATGTTCGACATCCAGCCGCGAACGTTTTTCAATCTGCAACTCATCGACAAGGGCGACCTCATCATCTGTTTGGCGAAGTGCCTGGCCTACGGTGCGGCAATTCCCATCGTTTCCGCTCATTCCGGACTGACCACGCACGGCGGCAGCGAAGGCGTCGGCTGGGCGACGACCCGGGCGGTGGTGAACACGTCCCTCGCGATCATCGTGCTCGATCTGATCTTGTCTGCGCTCGGCTACTTGATCTTTGGCGCCTGATCGTTTGTCCTGACCGCGTGCCCGAACTCCCCGAAGTCGAATACCACGCTCGCGAACTCCGCCTCTGGCTCGACGGTCGGCGCATCGAACGAGCCGTCGCGGAAAAAACGCGGATGCTGCGTGGGAAAACCTCACCCGCTTCGTTCGCGCAAACGCTCTCGCAGAGCGCGGTGATCGAAGTGGAACGGCGCGCGAAGGTGCTGCTGTTTCACTTGGACAACGATCACACCTTGGTCTCGCACCTCGGCATGAGCGGCAAATGGATCCGTCTCGCATCGGAAGATCCAACGCCTCGCGCATCGCACGCGCAGCTGTACCTGTCCGACGCATCGGTGCTGCACAACGTGGATTCGCGCATGTTCGGGATGCTCCAAGTGGTCGCGAAGGACAAACTCGCGAAACTCAAAGAGCTGCGCAACCTCGGCCCGGATCCCCTTCGCGATCGTTTCGATGGCTCTGTTTTGCAAACGGCGCTTGGTTCATCACGCGCAGCGATCAAAGGGCTGTTGCTCAACCCGCGGATCATCTCCGGCATCGGCAACATTCACGCCACCGAGGCGCTCTTTCACGCCCGCATTCATCCATCGCGCCCGGCTGCGTCCCTCAGCCCGGACGAACTCGAAGCC
>CAYSYX010000698.1:0-2140 GCA_964435055.1 uncultured Polyangium sp.
GGTAGGAACGTCGCGAACCGAGAGTGACAGGGGATTTATGTTTGTCGAAATGCTTACCGTCACCTGTTTGCCCCCGAAGATAGGGGCAGAAATGGCAAGCACCTTGTCCAGTGCCTGTAGCGCTGACAACGGTCGCAGAAAGTAGTTAGCATCAGCCATAATGTGATCCTTTACGCCCCGGTGCCAGTAACGGTCGATCAGCTAGCATTGCAGCAATGCCCACAGCTCAAACCTACCGCCTTGAAGCCGTAATACCAGGTGCGGGAAAGCTCGCAAGGCAATTTTACAACCTGACCAAGTCTTCCCTGTCGCAATCGTAAGGATTCCTGCGTCGCAAGCGCAGTCGGAGCCCATGCGCCTCGCGCGATCCTTCTCCTCAAGAACACCGGCGGCAGGCCAGCTCCCCCGATCCCAGCTAGGTAGCACGATTGTCCGCTCGTGGAAATCGAGTAGCATCCGTGCCGTCGCCGCCTAATGAAGTTGCCGTAACCGCTCGCGTTGCACGACCACCTTGTACTGGTCGGTGATCGTTAGGAAATCCTGCTCGAACGCGCGATGATGCGTCGGGCACATGGCAAGCCCGTTGCGAACTTCGGGCACCGAATCCGGCAATCGATCCGCCACGATGTGGGCCGCGTCGAGCAGCAGGCGCTCGCGCAGCTCACATATTGCGCATTGGTCGTCGTATGCAGAAAGCGTTGCCTTGCGAAACCCCGCCTGATGAAGTCGCGCCTGGACCATCGTTTTTCGCATCTGCCCGCGGTGGGTGAACTCGGCGGAATCGCTCAAGCGGCCCACCGCGGGCTTTTTTCGCCATCAACACGGACACCAATCCCCGCGTCGAGTTTTCCCTGGAACACGGTTCCATTCAGCACGAACCAAGTCCGATCGCCGTGCTATCATTGGGCATCTCGTGACCCACTCGCTCATTTTCTCGGCTACCTCCCCCAAAAAGCTCGCCCCATGCCCGGAATGGCTGGCGTGCCCAACAATGAACACCTCGGATTCGGTATCGTAGGGCACACCAATGGTGGGTTCTTCGAGTGCTCGCCCTTGTCATTTAATGGCGTCGCCAAAAAGATTGCCGTGAATCGGTTTTGCCTCGTGGATGATGTAGAACGGGCCATCGACATCGCGAAAGATTTTTCGAGGCCCGAAAGTCGCGTCGAGCCGGCCTGGGCGTTACCTTGTCGTGGAAGTGAGGCAGCGGTGCAGTCGACCTTGACCATTACAAAACAGCGTATTGCTGGTATCGACGGTTGCCCCGCCGGATGGATAGCCGCCATTGCGGCAGTCGATGACTTCGCCAATGTGCAGATTCGCGTATTCGCTCGTTTCACCGATATCATCGAAAGCGGACCATTCGTGTGCATTGCGGTCGACATGCCCATCGGCCTCCCCGAACGCGCTGGTCCGGGAGGGCGAGGCGCCGAACGAGCGGTGCGGCCATTTCTCGGTGCCCGACGCTCGTCCGTGTTTTCGGTCCCTGCGCGTCGTGCGGTGTATGCGGTCGATTACGAAACCGCTTGCAAAGAAGCCCTCGAACACTCCGATCCGCCACGAAGGATATCCAAACAATCGTTCGCGATCTTTCCAAAAATTCGAGAAATCGACGGGCTTCTGCGTGACAACCCGTACCTTGCGAACATCGTGCACGAAGTGCATCCCGAACTTGCATTTTGGCGAATGAATGGGGACAAACCGCTCGAGACACCGAAGAAGATGAACGGAAAACCTTATTCGGTGGGCCTCGACGAGCGCCGAAAACTCCTCGTGTCCGCGGGCATTTCGGAAGCCGTCGTCTCGGCGAAACGTCCGCGCGGTGCTGCAATTGACGACATGCTCGATGCGCTCGCCGGTCTCGTCATTGCCAAGCGTCTTGTGGATGGTATTGCGCGGCCATTTCCGGATCCGCCAATGCACGATGGTTATGGTTTACCTATCGCGATTTGGGCGTGAGCAGGCGCTGCAGGATCGTTTCTTCACCCATCACTGGATTTACCCATTTTCGCCTCGACCTCTTCGTTGTACTTCGCCCACCGCGCCTCGAATTCTTCCCACGTCGGGTATTCGAGCCCCGCAATTCGCGGCGTCTCGACAATCCACCCCTTCGACCGCGCGTACGCCTCCCAAGTCGTTA
>CAYSYX010000698.1:2150-4603 GCA_964435055.1 uncultured Polyangium sp.
CGCGAGTGCTTCCGGAGGGCCACTGTCTGCATAATAGTATTTCCTCCATTGTTCCTCTGAACGAATGAGCGGCCAACCATGCATGGCCAATTCGAGCGCCAATGTCGGCGCCGCGAAGAAATACGCCTCTCCAACTTTCGGATCCTTTTCCAACTCCGACGGCGCGTACTCCAATTCGAGCTTGTCCCCTTTTCGATGCGCGCGAACGAGGGTCACCTCGGAATCGTCGTAAGGAATCGATAAAGAGGCTTCCGTCAAACCCACTTCAATGCGAGGTATCGGGCAAATTCGGGGCCCAAATCAAATCCAGATTTCGCTTCCAATGATAGACCCAGAAATTGAGCCTTCTGTAAAACCTCACCGTACGCTGCCATGTCCAATCCGTATCGAGACGCAAACGAAAATCATTGCCGACGAGCGCCCTCAAGACACGCAACATGATTCGACTCCCCATCCCACGCCCGCGAAACTCCGGCAACAAATAGAAACTATGACAGCGGGCCATCGTGTGGCCCATCGGTTCGGAAAACGCGATCGTTCCCGCGCGTTTGTCGTCGACGAGCAGCCAAAAGCACGTTTGGTACCGGTGATCCTTGGGAAGCACAAATTTGGTGTCCTCTGGCGTGGCACGTGCCAACCAATCGGCACGTCGGGCTTCATCAATCCCCCGAGGATCCGTGCGATCACCCAAGCGATGCTCAGCCAGCGACGCAAGCTCGAAATCGACGAACAGCCGTTGTTCGTGATCATCGAGGCCCACCAGCGCAATGATAGCTGATTCGATGAGTTCATCGTAGACGGGTTGAAGTGTCGCGCGCATGCAGGCGATGTAGCACGGTCCCGGGCAAACGCGAGCGGAATGTGCTCGCGTCACTGAACGGTTCTTCGTCAAGGTTTGTCAGAATGCATCACGCCGAGCCCTCGTGTTCCAGCCCCGTTGCCCCGCTATTTTCTCCGTCAACCTCTCATTGATAATTTTTACGCGACGATACGGAGACGGGCCGAGCAATTCGGCGCCATATTTGTCGACGGCCTGGTTGAATTCGGCGCGGATTCGTTCCTCTTGCGCGGGATAACGCTCGATGAAGATATTCTCAAACCCCTCAACGTAGTTTGCGATGCGATGCTGAACGAATTCCTCCCGAGATTGGCAATCGATCCAAACTTTGATGGGTCCCAGGATGGAAACTTCCAGCGCCGTCTCCCCATTGTCGTAGTCCAAAGCAAACGCTTGCGGCTCGAAATAAAAGATTTTGAAGACTTCAAGATCAATCGATTGCGGCAGCAATGCCACATCCGACGCGTTATTCATGGCGTATTTGAGCACGCGTTGTGGATAAGTCGGATCATGCTCGACGAAATCCAAAATATCATACAAATGCCGCAATTCGTGCTGGAGGATCGCCGCGCCGCGTCCACTGGATGTATCGATGTGCTCGGCAACGACGATGACCGGCAGATAATATCGCATTGCCCCGTGTTCAGGGACGAGTTCGTCCACTTTAATGAAAACGCACATACATTGCGCGATGACGTCATCTTTACCGTCGACGGTCATGAGAACGTAGGGCGGGGTATGGTCGCGACGAACGACACTACGCACGTGCACCGGGGCGAAAAGACCGTCCTTTCTGAGGAGATTGAGGAGTGCTCGCTCGTTTTTCGGGGAAAGCAACCGGTCATAGACAGCGCGATGATCCATCCGCGCAAGCTACCGCAAGGCCGCGTGGACGGCAAGGTGCAACATGCCAAACCCGCGTAGAGCCTGTCGCCTTCAATTTGCAGAAAAACGTAGGCCGATTACAATCGGCTGGTGACTCGCGGAGCTTGTCGAATTGAACGAGAGACCGGTTTCAGTGCCGACCGTTCCGATGCTTCTGCCTCACCTTATTGCGCCCTCGATTCACCGCCGACCGAATGGTATTCTCGTGCCTGCCAATCTCGCGAGCAACCTCTGCCGGCACATCGCCCATTGCAATGCGCACAAGCATCCGGACGCAATTCTGATCATCGGCACGAATCGCGCCGAGTGTTTCGCAGGCTTCGAGCTTCACGTCCGCGCCTGATTGCGCGTCGGGGACAATCTCGGCCAATGAAGTGTCATCGACAAAGATGCGTGAGGTGCTGCGTTGGAACCTCTTGATATTGGCAGCAAAGTTCCGGAGAATGACGCGAAGAAGGCTCTGCAAACGATTTTCGGGCGGCATGGCATACTTCCCTCGGACTCGCTTTTCCGCAATGAGCCTACAAGCTACAATGACGACATTCTGCACTGCGTCCTCGACGTCCGCATCATCGAGCTTCCACGACGAACGTAAACAACGACGAAGCCAATCGCGGTGCGCATCGATTTCGCGCGGTGACGCTTCGAGAATGGGCTCTTGGGGGCGCTCAGGATCGTGGATGTACTTCATCGTGTGTTTTTCCAAGAATGGTGTGATCGGACAGACCGG
>CAYSYX010000699.1:0-4597 GCA_964435055.1 uncultured Polyangium sp.
CCTCGGCGTTGTATGCGGAAGTCGAACGCATAGGCGCGCCGTCGAACGTCAAAAAGGACCAAGACGCCGCGGCCATGGCGCAAAAACTCCATGCGGAGCTGAAACCCCGTATTCCGCTGCTCGAAATTGTCGTTTCAGCGCCGATTCGAACCATCCGGGGCCTCGAGGTCAAGCAAAATGGCACCAACATCCCCGAATCGTTATGGAATCAGCCCGTGCCGGTCGATATGGGGATGCAGGCGATTGAAGTCACGGCGCCCGGTCGAGCTCCATGGCGAACCTCCATCGATATCAACCACGAGTTTCAGCTCGGCAGCAAGCCATTTAGAATCGAAGTGCAGGCGCCTCCCGTGAGCGCCGGCATGGCCGAGACAAACGCATCCCCGGCGCGAACGGTCGGGTACGTGGGCATTGCCGTGGGAGCAGCGGGACTCGGGGTTGGTGCGGTTTTGGGAGGGCTGGCGATATCCAAAAATGGCGACAGCAAAGAAGGCAACCATTGCAAGACCAACAATGTCTGCGACAGCGTGGGCAAACCCATTCGCCAGGAGGCGCTCGCCTTGGCCAATGGCTCGACCATTGCCTTCATCGTTGGAGGCGCACTTCTGGGCACGGGTATCATCCTCGTTGCCACCAGCTCCAAGACCAAAACGACAAATACCGGTCTATTGCTGAGTCCCACCGGCATTGTTTGGCGCGAGCATTTTTGATGGAGCTTTCATCCGCAATGCATTGCGGAGCGTCGTCGGGCCAAGCTTGGTCGAGTTTCCGTCTCATCGTGATGGGCAGGGAAAGTGAGGGTATGTCTCGTGAAACGACACCAATGGGCGGGATTCGCAGCAATTTTTATTTTGAGCGCGTGCGCGCAATTGGCCGGCATCGAAGAACCGATCGATCCGCCACCCGGTACCGTCGGAAAAGCCCCCGGCAGCGTATGCTCGAAGGATGAAGAATGCGCCGACGCGCATTGTGTCGATGGCGTTTGTTGCGACAGCGCCTGCACCGAAACATGCAAAGCCTGCAATGTCACGGACAACGTCGGTACGTGTTCCAACGTGCCGATTTATGAGCAGGATCCGAATGCCGACGACGTCTTGGCGTGCGTCGGGACAAGCCATTTGTGCGACGGCAACGGGGCATGCAAGCTCGAATTGGGACAAACGTGTACCGCGGATGCGGAGTGCTTGTGGTCGTCATGTAGCGATACCGAATGCACACCTCCGAGCTGTGGAGGACTGGCGGACAAATGCGGACCCGGCGCCATTGCCACGGAGAGCTGTTGTGCTTCGAATATCATCGAAGGCGGCAAGTTTTTTCGGAGCAATGATACGAAATACCCGGCGACCGTGAATCGTTTTCGTTTGGACCGATTCGAGGTCACGGTGGGACGTTTTCGCAAGTTTGTCGAGGCATACACTGGAAATCAAGCGATCATGGCCGACGCGGGCAAACATCCCTTGATTGATGGCAGCGGTTGGGATACTTCCTGGAATTCCGAAATGCCCATCGACAAGACGGCGTTCATCGGAAAACTGAAGTGCGATGATAAGTACCAGACGTGGACGGATGACCCCAGTCCGAACGAGCGCTTGGCCATCAACTGCGTGAGCTGGCACGAAGCGTTTGCATTTTGCATTTGGGATGGTGGCCGATTACCTACCGAAGCCGAATGGAACTACGCTGCGGCAGGTGGTGAAGAGCAACGCGAATACCCTTGGTCGGGCATGACCATCTCCCCCAACGAGGCGTTTTACAACTGCGTCAACACGACTTGCACGCTGGGCGATTTTCCCAATGTGGGATCGAAATCTCCTGCCGGCGACGGTAAATGGTTGCAAGCCGATATGGCCGGAAGCGTCTGGGAATGGACCTTGGACGTCTTCCAATCCCCCTACGGAACTCCGTGTGATAATTGTGCAAACGTAAGTCCAAACTCCATGGTGGAGCGAGTCATTCGCGGCGGCGGCTGGTATCCCGGCGAAGCCCAACAACACACGTCGTTCCGCGATAAAGCCATTCCCGCTGCGCGTCAATCCGGAGTCGGAATACGCTGCGCGCGGGATCGATGACCTTTCGCCATCACGTCGAATCGAAATCACGCTTGTCTTGCTCGGCCACATTCGCATACGTTCGATTTTCGCCATGCCGACCGTAAACCCGACCCGCGAACAAATGCAGCAATTCGGCCGAACAGCACCGGACGACGCACCGATCGTCATGCTGAATCTCCTGAAGTTTCGAGCATCAGCGAATTATGGGGCCAATGGTCCGCAGGGACTTACCGGAAAACAGGCGTATTCGCGCTACAGCAAGGCGGTGATGCCGCTCTTATTCGAAGTCGGCGGTCAGCCATTGTGGATGGGCAACGCTCGAGCAAGCGTGATCGCGCCCGAGGGTGAATCGTGGGACGAAGTGTTGCTCGTGTATTATCCGTCGCGGGCCGCATTCATGAAGATGGTCGGCTCGGATCCGTATCAGGCCATTATGCATCACCGAACGGCGGCGCTCGTGGATTCTCGTTTGATCGAGACGAAGGCGGTGAAACTGCCACGGTTTGTCCTCGGTGCGGTTCGCACCGCCGTGCGATTCAAGTCGCTCGTCTTTCCGAAGATCCCGCGGTGACCTAGCCGCTCGTGGGCCAATGGTCGCGCATTTGTTACGCCCATTTGCCGTCTGTCTTTTGATTCCGTCATTTCCGATGCGGCGGCGCGCAATCATGCATTTTTGAAGATCTTGCAGGGTCACTTCCGGAAGCCGGTCGGAACCACGGCGTTCGGTAGAGGAACTTCGAGCGACGACCGGTCGAGAGGGATTGAATCTTTACTTCCGCAAATTGCCCAGCATCATCCGAGCGCGGCTGCGGAATGCATCGATTTCGTGCCCCGTCGCGGTAATACGGCCGCGCAGCTCCTTGATGCGTTTTTCATATTGCATAATCGACGCGGTAAACCTCTCCGCATCGTCGTCGGTCTTGCTGGCTGCCAAATAACCTCGGACACGTTCGACATCGGTCAGAGCTTCGGCCAACTCGGCGCGACGCTTGGGCAGCACGCTTTCACGCGCTTCGGCTTCGCTCAGCTGTTTGGCCGCGTCTTCCAAAGCTTTTTTCTGACTCGCGGGGATCTTGGGCGACGACGCAATCCCCAGAACGGCACGTGAATCCAACGACGCAATGGGAGTTCGTCGCGAAAGACCTTCATCGATTTCGATACGGCGCGATTTCTTGCTCCGCGCGGGCGCGATAAAGACGGCGAGCGGTTTCTCCGAGACCATGTCGAAATCCAATTCGTCGGCTCCTTGTACGGTCGCGTTGCGCACGATATTCAAATTGAGAAAAACCGTACGCGGAGTGCCGCTGCGATTTTCAATCGTGTAATCGGTACGATGGTGACGAATGAAATGTTCGACCAGCTGATCGCCCTGCCCTTGCACGAGCTGCACGGTTTCGGTGACATCGTCGCTATCGGTGAGCAGCTCGACGTCCAGTTCCGTGCCAAACGCGACGAGGCGCGTTTCCGTGGGTTTCATGCGTTCGAGCTGCGCTTCGCCGGCAAACCCTCCATCGGAGAAAAACGCCACGGGTCCCGCGGGAAACGTTTGCTTCGTATCGTTTTTGATTCGCGCGGCGCTTCGACCGGCATCGCCCGGACCGGAAAACCAGACGATTCTTCGAGCGGACACCGATTGCTGCAAAAATGGAACGAGCGCCGATCCGTGCGGACGCAAATCAATCAGGTTCGCCAGCGAATATCGGAAAAGCGCGCCGGATTCCATGCCTTCCGCCTCCGCGACACCCGCCAAATTGCCCACGGAAAGTACTGTGCTTTCACCGGAATCGGACCCCGTACCCGTTCCCGATCCATGACCAATCGTGCCGATCGAGCCAAGACCAATGCCTTCACCTCGGCCTCCGCCCCCTTCCCCAACCCCGGACAAACCCAATCCGCCCGCCCCGAAGGAATCGCCGATGACGTCACTCCACATCATGTCGGCTGTACGCCCAATAAGTTGCGGAACCGTGGAAAGGGCTTCCGCGGGCGAACGCAATTCGCGTCGCGCATAACGAGGCGCGGCGAGCGGATACAAGAATGAATCGGGACGACCATTGACGAGTTCGATTTTGACTTTCTTCCATTCTTCGTCGGTGTCGTTGTGCACGAGCGCCCAGCCTTGAATCGTGCCCTTTTCCACCTTGGGCTCGAAAACCATGCGATAGGTCGAGCGCCAAACGGGGGTTTCGGCGACATAACCGATGGTCACATCGCCCGTGCTCTCCGCGAGCACCCGCAAATCACGACGTGTCGAGGCGCCTTGCGACGCGGCCACGGAAACGCTCGCACCAAGACGCGCGGCGAGCGAAGGATCCGTAGGTTTGACGCCGACGATTTCAGAAAGGAAAAACTTGCGAATTTCCGCGTCATTCGTGAGCAGCAAAATGGTCGCTTCGCGACGAATGACACACGGCGCTACGGGCGTCGAGCCATCAGGTTTGGCTTGGTTCAACTGCGGGGCGACGGGGACGCACGGACCGGGGTCATTTTCCGTGGGATCCAAAACGTCGACGAGTTTTCCGCGGACGGTTTCCCGTGCCGTGCGC
>CAYSYX010000700.1:0-4580 GCA_964435055.1 uncultured Polyangium sp.
CCGTCAAGTCTGCACTGGCGGGGTTGCCTCGCGTCCGGAGCAAGCTGAGTCACGAGATCGGCGGTGAAGCTTGGTGTCTCACGGTCAAGGGTCTAGCCAAGGCATTGGAAACGGATGCCCGTTTAAAGGGGGACCCCGACTTGGCGGATCGTCTTGAACTGAGAGCGTTGGAAACAAGACCTCAACTGGAAACCGGTGCGCTCCGGTATGGCAAGCGTGAAATTTGTGATGGTGGACAAGGCTTCCATGAATGGGTTACGCGTGATTCGAGCGCGTTGAAGGTTTGGCTCAACGAAGAAACACGAGCCCACATGGATGCCGACTTGGGACGATATTTCTATTCGGCGGTCTTTGCTGAGCTCAAACTTAGGTCCCCAAAGGGTCATTCTGAATTCATGCTTGCGGGGCTTGCGCCAAAGCATGTCAACTGGGAAACAGGCAAGTTCGCCGACCGCTTTCGGGTCCAGTGCTACGACGCCCCCAGCACAACTGTCACCAGCCATATTTCCAAGGATGGTCACTATTTCATCCATCCTGACCCGACACAGTGCCGTAGCCTTACGGTCCGCGAAGCTGCGCGATTGCAGACTTTCCCCGACAACTACTTCTTTCAGGGCAATCGGACGCAGCAGTACCACCAGGTGGGGAATGCCGTGCCATCCTTCCTTGCAAGCAAGATTGCGCGAATTTGTTACGCAATTCTTTCGCAGCAAGCCTCATAGGGCCTTCCTTTTTTTCTTGCTTAGGGGATACATTTTCAATATATTTGCAGTATGTTGAATTTTGGAGCGCCCTATGCGAGACAAAAGAGCGAAATTTGTAGAACTAGCCAACAATAGAGTTAACAGAACGATCAAGGATATGCGGTTGATCGGGAATTTGTCCAATCGTGCTTCCTACGAGTACACCGAGGACGATGCGCGAAAAATCCTTCGTGCACTGCAGCGTGAGCTGGACGACTTGAAGCTCCGGTTTCGCGGTGAAGACCAAAGCGATGACAACTTGTTTGCGTTGTAGACGACCAGCTTGGTCAACGACCGAATCTAGGGGGCATGAATGACGAAATGGCAGTTCAGAACGCTAAACCCGAATGACACGTCGGGCACCAGCACAGCGGAAGACAACTTTGCCCAGGAGGAGCGGACAAGCGTCGATATCTTGGTCCGTGAGTGCATACAGAACCCTCTTGATGCGCGGTTAGAGAACGCGAGTGTCCAAGTTCATTTCAAATGGCGCACTCTTGAGTCCGGGGCGTCCACTTTCGTCGCTGATTTGCTTACAGATGACTTCCGCAAACAGCAGGTCTTAGCTGGAATGGCCAATGCTGCCGGTACATCGGCAGGCGTTGGCATTTTGGTCATCGAGGATTTTGGAACCATCGGTTTAAGGGGTTGTTACGACGATTCAGCTGTTGAAGGGGACGAGCAAAACTGGAATGCCTTTTGGTTCCGCGAAGGCGAGGGCGCCAAACCGTCGAAAGCCAATGGTGGTGCAGGCCAAGGCAAGCTCACGATGTATGTCGCCAGTCAGATTAGGACGGTGGCGGCGTTGACGACCAGAGCAATGGACGGCAAACGCCTGCTTTTCGGTAGTTGCAGGTTCAGGCGTAACTATGTGATAGGCAAAGAGCGGTATGCCCGTGAAGCAAGGTGGGGCAATACCAGCGACCCTGGCGAGCTTGCCATGCCAGTACAGGACGACACCCTTCTCGACACGTATGAAAAGGAGCTTCAAATCAAACGTGGCGCTAGTTCAGGGACAACATTCCTGATTCCTATGCCCGATCCGGCGATTACGCCAGATGCGATTACGGCAGCGGTCATCAACGAGTTCTATTTCCCTGTTCTCAGAGGAACGTTAACTGTTTACGTCGACAAACAAGAGATTTCGAGCGACACGATTAGCGCCCTCGCCACCCAACTATCAGGCGGACTACGGCTTGCTGCGCCATACAGAGCCTTTCTCGACGAAATCGCAAAACAGCATCTGAATGAACAGCCGATCGCCACGTTCGACGAACGGTGGGCACACGAGCCCAAGCTCGTACCTGAGCATTTACCGGCAGGTCAGATCCAGGTTGTGCGCGACGCCTTCCAGAGTGGGGCGATCATTTCGGCGTCATTTCCCATTCGGGTCTCATCGGTTGCAAGTGGCCCGAAGCAGGGCCATTTACGTGTGTTTCTCCAAGAAGCCGAGCAGGACAAAGTACATGAGTTATTTGTCCGACAGGACCTTGCCGTCGACAAGGAAAAATCACTCCGAACAGCTAAAAGGCTGGCACCGGCCCGGGCTCTGATTCTTATCGACGATGAAGTCCTTTCACGTTTCTTGGCAGCGGCAGAAGAACCGACCCACCGGGAGTGGAATGGCTCCCGGCCCAAGCTAGCCCTACAGTACCGCAATGCTGCAGCCACTCTAAGGCTCGTCCGTCACGCAGCCAGTCGGCTGCTGGATTTGCTCGTCCCGCCGGCAACAAAGGACAACCTTGCACTCGCGTCGTTTTTCCCGGACATTGCCGCCAAGAAGGAAACGGCAAAGGCCAAACAGCCCAAGAAAAAAGACGCCCCCGACGGTGGCGACACCGGCGTCGTTGAAGCACCGCCGCCAAAACAGCGAAAGCTTGAACTGCTTGCCTTGGATGACGGCGCAATGGTCCGAGTCAATCCGGCAACGGTTGAGGATTGTGTTTTTCCAATGACGTGCAAGCTTGAGCTTGCCTATGCAACGGAACTTGGTAAACCTTTCGACCAATGGGATGCGGCGGATTTCTATCTCAGTGAGAAATCGCATGTTATTGCTTCAACTAATGTGCAGGAAATAGTTCCGCGTGGAAACGAGATCAGCTTTGAAATATATGGGGCTGACGGAAGCCTTTCTGTATCTGGATTTGACAAAAACCGGCAACTTGAGATGCGGCTGAAATATACAGAGGATGGCGATGCCAACGATCTCTAGAACAAACAATCCGACAAAAGTCGAGACGGTGGGGAAAGATGTCATCTCTATCCGGGTGGCGAAGGTTCCAGGATCGGATAACACGCGTACTTTCTTTGTCGAGCACTTCGTTCGAAATAAACTTGATGTACCGCCTGCGACGAAGGTCGGCTGCGTTGCGGCGGCTGGGCAGACGACTCAATATTTTGAGCTAGGCACTGTTGACCAATTAGACATAAAGGCCCACGCACTCACAGAATTGGCAACGGACGCATCAATACGTTTTCGCGTTCTTTTTTATGACGCTGATTCGTCAAAGATTCTTGCCGCTGCTGAAAACATACGCGCTGTTGACGACGACACCTCGTCACCTAGTCTGGTTAGTATTCTCCCCGTGCCGCTTGACGGCCCGCTATGGAAACTTGAGTTGTCGGATACCAGTTCCGATGCCCAACCGGTGCTATTAGTCGAAGAAAAGCTTTTTTCCTCAGCGAAAGCGGCTGCAGCTAGCCCGATGTTCGTCAGCTTTGTCTTGCCCGAGCTCGTCCGCGCAATTGCACGCCGAATAGTGACCGAGGAAATTAGTGACCCAGAAGACGCCAGTTCTTGGCTCACCCCATGGGTACGCTTCTTTGCATCGATCAATCCGGGCGCTCCTGACGAAGGTACGGCCGATGTGGAGGACGATGAAAAATGGATTGATGATTGCGTGAAAGCATTCTGCCGTCGCGGTCAGATGGCATTGTCAATTGATGCCGTATTAAACGAAACGGAGGGCACAAATTGATGAATCGTTACGTTGAACGACTGAATGTCGCAGGACTTGGTGCGTTCTATCAATGGCTTATTGGCGATGACTTCACAAATCCACCCAAGCACTTGCTGACAGATCCCAATTTCTCTGAGCAGATCGGGCATCAATTTACTGTGGATACCGATCTCTCGTTTTCCACAACGTATGCTTTAGGCAAATACTTGAACGAAGGTGTATTTACCAATGTTGTGGATGCAGAAGAGATATTTCGCGATGCCGGAATGTGGGCTTGGTTGTCACTTGCGTTTATTGGTAGTCTGGTGAGTAAGAAGCCGGACGGTAGGCCGCTTGCCGCAAACCACTACATACAAACGAATACTACTGGTGGCCAGCGCCAAAATTACAGACTGATATGCAGAACGGCGTGGTGGATGGTTCGCATCCATGGTAACTCTGCCGCAATCGCGCTGAGTTCCCTGAAAAGCCCATGGGGCGAGGTAGCTGAACAAATCATTGCCAGGCAGCACATCGCATCCCACAAAGGATTTTTCGCCGTGGCCGGGTGTCTTTATCTCGCACCTGATGGCTCACTCAAGAAGGGGGCGGCGGGCAAGAGAAGCAAGGCTGCGAAACATAACCCCAAAGCCAAAGGCGGTTTGGGATCAATGCGTCGCCTTGCTCTAACACTTAATCAATTTGGGCGAACCTTCAATACAAGGGCGATTCCGGTGGAAAAAATGATTGGACTTCTTCCGAAGGAATACGAGCGCTGGATTGACTGACTCCGAGTTACCCTGTCATAGACGAGTAGTAGGCGTTCATAGCTCACCAATACCTCGCCTTCCCCGGCATCACCCACCGCACCCCGCCTCGCGGGTCTTCCGCATCGCCC
>CAYSYX010000701.1:0-2823 GCA_964435055.1 uncultured Polyangium sp.
GCGCTCGCTGGTCCGGGTCCAGGGACGGATAGTCCCTGGTCGGGTCCGGGGTGAAGCCCCGGCTCAATCCTCGCCGATGACGAACGTATTGACTGCGCCCGTTTCGCGGCGGGGCAGAGTTTCGTCATAATCTTTGCCCCAGAAAACGCTGGGACTCGTGAACCAATCGTAAGAACCGGAGCCTTGGCCGGAGAGCTCGAGGTTTTCGATACGCACGTGCATTGCTTCGACCAGGTAACGGATTTTCCGGGGCACGTACGTTTCTTCGTCGGGTTTGCGGGACGAAGTCGGTTTTTCTTCTGAAACCTCAGGAAAACGGAACGGAAATACGACGAGATCGTCCTGCACATCGCGGGTCAACGATGGGGCCAAGGGATCTGCGTGATGATCGCGGAGTGTGATCGACACCGGACCAACAGGTTTGTCCGATGCCGCAACGACACGCATTTCGAGTTTTCCATCCGGGTAACAAGCGTACATGGTAAACCCGAGTCCCAGTCGAGGTTCGGGTTGCGGTTTTATGGCGAATGTGTCGCGAAAGAGCGATTGTTTATTCGGTGCTGTGCGAGCTTCCGCATCGTCGAGACGTTCGGTCAGGGGCGATTCGAGTTCGTACCCGTGGGCGACCGGGCCCACGAACGCGCGAGGTTCGCCGCCGGAGTCCACGACAAACACTCCGAGGCGCGGGCCGTCGGCTCCGATGTAGGCGATTTGATTTGTGTTTGTCAATGTAAAATAGTCGGCAATGAAGTCCGCGGCTTTCGTTGCTCCCTGTTCGCGATCTTCGAACATATCGAAATACCAACCCGTCCATTTCGGCGGTTCGCCGCTGTCCGCGTACCCTCCTTGGGGCACGTATTCCGCGACCATGCCCAGCCATTGCGATTGATCTTTCGTCGGGAGGCCTCGACCGAGCTCTGTTTTCGTGATGTTCGACAAAGTCGTGAGGACTCGAGACAAACCTGAGAAACTCCCGCCGGAAACTGATTGCAATCGTTTGACATGCTGTAACAAAGCTGCATACAACGGCGCAACCGGTTCCACGTAAGCTTCGGGAATGGCGCAACCATACGCGTCGTAACCTTGACCCGAGAGCAGGACGAACGTGTGTCGCAATTGGCCATAAGCGACGAGCGTTGATGATAAACGAAAATCCGCGTACGCTTCTTTTTGCATGAACGAAGGTGTTTGTCCGACAGGTGCTTGGCTCAGCGCTAGGATGGTTTGCAAATAGGTGCCTTGGATGCTGAAGTCGGCCGCAGCGCGCTGGGCAAGAGTTTGGCGGGATGATGCGAGTGACTGTTCGAGGGCGGGGAATTTTTTGATTTGGTCTTGCAGGTGCGTTTTGGCTCGGTCATGTCCCAAGACAAACCCGACGTCGGCGGCGCCGATATCGAAGCGATTGGGTATGGCGTCGTGCACGAGGTTTTCGAGCGGGCTGAGGTCCGCGCTGATGCGCGCTCCGATGACGGTGGAAATGACGGGCAGGTCCTTGACACCTTGGGGCATGAAGTGCGTGCGCGCGGTGCGTTTGAATTGGTTTCCAATAGCCTGCTTGAGTTTTTCCGGGGCATCCGGGTCGCCAGGGCGGATGGTATTGCGATCCATGAGGTCCAGCAATTGGACAATGCCGATATCTTCGCGTTTGCCGCCGAAAGCCGAATAGACTTCTTCGAAGGCGGCGAGTTCGGCCAGGGCGCCGGATTGTCGAAAAAGATCGGCGAGGGCCAGGGCATCGCGGGCTTCACGTGGCGTTTCGCGTTTGTCCGGGGCTGCGTCGGGATGCGAGCTGCGGGAGTCGCGGGAGACGAGGTTCCATTCGAAGCGGGTGAGCCAGGTCATGGCGCGAAAATACGCTTCGAAATCGATTCGCGGGTCCATATTCGCGTAATGGCCGCGCGGCGTGTATTGCGAGCTGTCGATCATGCGCGTGCGGCCGAAGATTTCGACAGGGACGAGTCCGCTGTTTTTGGTGATGGTTTCGTAAATCGATTCGATGGGTTTGTCTTGCCCGAGAACGGAGAAGGAATTGGTATCACTGGACCAAGTCTTGCTGAGGCGCCGGGCGAGACCTACGTACAGGTCGAGGTCTTTGCGGGTGATTTCATCGTAAAGGTTCGGGGATTGGGCGAGGTGTTTCAGCAATTTGCCGAGCATTTTGTCGAGCGTGGGGACGAGGCGTTTTTTTTCGGCCGCATCGAGGGCGGCGTCGGTTGCGCGAAAAACGGCCTGTAAAATGGGATCGACCCCGACGTACAGCGGGAGTTCTTCCTGAAAAACGTCGTGAAATGCATGGGCGTAATTGGAATAAGGGAGGCGGTCGAGGACCACGAAGCCATTTTGCTGCAATCGGGTCTTTTCGTCCGGCGTGAGGTGCAAGTGATCATCGATGCGTTCGAAGTATTTGGGTATTTTTTTGCCGTCCCAGGGAGTGCCGGGTTTTTCCGGCGTGACCGAGGTCGAAGCGGCGCGTTTCTCGGCGGCGCGGATATGATCATTGCTGACGAAGCATGCGTCGGCGCCTTTTGGGGCGATGGCGATTTGATCGCAAAACATGTCATCGCCATTTGCGGGGCAATGAGCTTCCAGGGGGGCGAACGGCTTGGCGTTTTTGCGCGCGACGACGGGGGCAATTCCCGGCGTGAGGGCGCAGGCTTTTTCCGGCGTCATGTTGCGTAATGCAAGAAATGCAGGCGAATGAGGGTTTTCTTTGGGCCGTGACGGGCGCGATTCTGGCGATTGAATGATTGCTGCGTCGGCGCTTGGGGCGGGTTTGGGTGGGTCGAGTTTGCTTTGGGAGCGCGTTGAATGCGTGGATTGGCA
>CAYSYX010000701.1:2833-4574 GCA_964435055.1 uncultured Polyangium sp.
CAATAATTGCTGGGTTTTGTGTGTTTTGTTGGGGCGGTGTGGGGCGTTTTTGGGGTTTTTTTTTTTTGGGTGGTTGGGGTTTTGGGGGGTGTGGGGGGGCCACGAGTTTGCTTTGGGAGCGCGTTGAATGCGTGGATTGGCAAGCGAAGGCGGCGCTGGAGGCGAGAAGTGTGAGGGGCCCGAAATGGCGGAGCATGGCGTGAGGGTACGACATTTTCGGGGATCGGAAAATGGGGAAATTGCGGTTGACGAGATAAAAATTCGCGGTAACGTCGGGGCATGCCGTTGAGTATCGAGCGGGTGGTGGAATTGCTTGGGCGGTCGGAGCGCGGAGAGGTTTTTCCGGACGAGCTGCGTGGAAAGCGGTACATCGTGCTGCATGGGCTCGATCCCGAGGTGATGCGGGATCCGCCGGACGAGGACGATCCATTTTTCGAGACGGCGAAGGAGTGGATTCGGGGGCGTTTGGTGGGCGAAGCTGGGGATTTCGAGGCTGCGCTGCGTCTTTTGTGGGAATCGATCGTGACCTTGCAAGCTCGATTTTCGCAGGATGATTCGGAAGTACCGGTGTGGCAAAAAGGTTTGTCGAAGTGGCTCGTGGAGGGGCCGTGGGGAGTGCCCGAGGACGAGATTGGGGTGGCGGTGGATTTCGGTGTGGATTGGGCCAAAGTAAAGTATCCCAAGTCGCGTTGTGAATTTGCGGTATATGGGGATGCTCCTTATGAAGGCGAGAGTGCTGCGATATTGGAGTTGCCGCCGAAGGTGGAGTTGAAGGGGAAGAACAAGAATTTGTTGGCGGCGTGCCGGAAAAACGAATTGGAAAAGGTGCGAGATTCGTTGGCAAAGGGGGCGGATGCGCGGGTGATGGACGCGCATGGGGACACGGCATTGCATTTGGCCGTGGCACATCGGAATCGGCAGATGGTGGAGCTGCTTTTGGATGCGGGGGCGGATGGGAATGCGGGGGTGATATACGGGCATGCGCCGATGTTTGCGCGAATGGCGACGCGGGGGCATACGTTACCCGGGACGTACCAATTCGACGATGAGAATCATTTTGCTTTGGTTTGTCGCTTGATTGAGCGTGGTGCGGATCCGAAGGTGATGCGTCCGGACGGACAAACCTTGGTGGATGTGGCGCTGCATCGATTACCGATGCAGGAGCAATGGGTGAAGTATTTTCTCGGGCTGGGAGTGACATCGAGCTTGATGCGGGCGAGGGGCGTAGATAGTCGGCCGCTGGATCATTTGCTTGGGGCGTTGCATTTCCATTCGCGCGAATCACAATTGCGGATACCGAATGCCGTGCGGGTATTGGGGTGGCTTGGTTGTGATCCGAACGCCACGACAAATACGTTTGCCCGGGAAACGCCGGTGGAGCGATGGCTGACGACGGGGTATTCGGCGGACGAAGTGGCGCCGGAGGTGATTGTGGGGATTGCGCGGGCGTTTGTGGAGATTGGGGCGCGGGACGAGGTGGGTTTGTCCGACACGCGTCGACCGAGTGAGCGGGCGATGAATTGGTCGAAGTACGAGCAGATGCGACACTATGCGGAGGCCGGGCGGATTTTATCGGGGGCGCGAGGGGTTGCGGTTTGACGGAGGAAAAAACTTGACGTGGGGAAAAGAGGGTGTAGTATCGGCACCGGCTTCGGCTCGCCCCCGTGGCTCAGTGGATAGAGCAGCGGTTTCCTAAACCGTTGGTCGCAGGTTCGATTCCTGCCGGGGGCGCTAATTATTC
>CAYSYX010000702.1:0-4564 GCA_964435055.1 uncultured Polyangium sp.
GGGCCCTTGCGCGGGTCGAGGGCGAGGAGCCCTCGTGGGTCTGGGCGAAGCCCAGGACGACGTGTCAACGGTGGAATCAGCCCTTGATGCCGTATTCGCCTTGGAGAATTTTGGCGATCGTGCCGAGCTGCATATTGGACGTGCCTTCGTAGATTTTGCCGATTTTCGCGTCGCGGTAATACTTCTCCGCGGGGTATTCCTTGGTAAAACCTACGCCGCCGAAAAACTCGACGCATTGCGAAGCGGCTCGTTCGGCGACTTCCGACGAAAACAGCTTGGCCATTGCTGCTTCCTTGACAAACGGCAAACCGGCGTCCTTGAGGCGCGCTGCGTTGTACACCATGAGACGCGCAGCTTCGATTTCCACGGCCGTGCGCGCATATTGGAATTGCATGCCTTGGAAGCTCGCGATGGATTGTCCGAATTGCTTGCGATCGCCCATGTAACGCATGGCCTGGTCAAACGCACCTTGCGCCAAACCAATCATTTGCGCGCCGATGCCGATACGTCCTTCGTTGAGCGTTTCAATGGCAATCTTGTAACCTTTGCCCACTTCACCGACGACGTTTTCTTCCGGCACTTCGCAATCTTCCAGCACCAGCTCGCACGTGCTCGACGCGCGAATGCCCAGCTTGTTTTCCTTCTTGCCCACGGAAAAACCCGGGAACGATCGCTCGACGATGAACGCCGTAATGCCCTTGTAACCTTTGGACGGATCGACGTTCGCGAAGACCAAGAACAGCGAGCTTTCATTCGCGTTCGTAATCCACAATTTTCGCCCGTTCAGCACCCAGCGACCGTCTTTTTTGACGGCTCGAGTGGCCAGGGCAAACGCATCCGAACCACTTCCCGCTTCGCTCAACGCATACGAGCCAACCCATTCGCTGCACATCCGCGGCAAGTATTTTTTCTTTTGCTCTTCGCTGGCCCAACGCAGCAATGCATTCGCCACGAGCGTATTTTGCACATCGACGAGCACGCTGATGCTCGGATCGACCACAGCCAAAGCTTCGACCGCCAAAATTGCATTAAAGAAGCTCGAACCGGCGCCACCGTACGCCTCGGGAACTTCCACACCCATCAAACCAAGTTCGAAGAGCGGCGGCAAAAGTTCAGGCTCGACGGCACCTTTTTCATCCATCGAAGCGGCCAAGGGCGCGACGCGTTTTTTGGCATATTCGAGCACCGAATCGCGAAAAAGACGCTCTTCTTCCGACAAATGCGTGAGCGGGGGATGCGACACGTTCAGATCTCCTTGAAGCTTCATTCCGAGGTTTGGCGGACCGGAAGATGCAACCCGGATACGGGGTTTGTCAACCGGTCTTTTGCGTCATTGCCACTGCCAAAGCACACGAACCATCGTGCCATTCAGCCAATGATTGGCCGGTTTGCCATTGAGCAGAACGCCTTTCTTTTCTTCCGTAACCGTGACTTCCAGCGTTTTGCCGACTTCATAGTCGGTGGCGATTTCCGCATCGGCAATTTTGAGCCATTCGTTATCGGCGCCGGCTTTTTCGATCACGCGAAACACTTCGGCCTTGTTGCCCTTGAGCGGTTTCGTCGTGCTCGTCGCGACGAGCGGCTCGACCAACAGTTTCGAGCCCGCGCGCAGTTTGATTTTGCCGTGAATCTCAGCCTGATGAATCACGATTTCCGTCGTGTACTTCAAAGGCGCCGATGCCGTCGGGGCCGGCGGCGGCGGTGGAGGCGGTGGAGGGGGCGGCGGAGGAACCGTCGCCGAGGGCGGAGGCGCGACGTTTGGCGGAGGATTGTCCCCGTCACACGCCGTCAACGACCACACGAGCATCCCCGCCAAACCCCACTTCAACGTCTTCTTCAACATGGCCACTCGCATTGAAACCCCTTCACATTCCAAACTCGACGCATGGGTCGAGGTTGCTTCCGACATTCATTGGTTCACAAACTTTTTTACGCTCCGGCCGCGATTCCAAGGCGTTTGCGAAGCGCACCGTAACGATCTCCCGTCGAGAAGACGATGAGATCATCCATCAAGCCCGTTGCTTCGGGCGCGTTTTCCAGCGTGATCATGCGCTCGGCAACCGCCAAATCCCCGGCGAGCAAGAAGCCCGCACGCGCCGTCGTCCGATCGACAGCCGAGGCCCAGCGTTGCAAATTCGTGCGCCCACCTTCTTCGACAAACCGCAAGAATGCCCCGCGCAATCGGTCGATTTGCACCGCTTCGAGCAGCGGTTCGATCGCTCGCGCAATGGGCTCGACCTTGCGCTTCTTCGATTCATGCAGCGGAAGCGAAGGACTGCCGATGAGCAGCGCCGCAAGGAAAACATCTTCGAGATCCGGAACATCGGGAATCAACAGACGCACGAAGTGATCCTCGCGGAACCACGCCAAGTGTTTGCCCGCGAGGAACGCGAGTTCCACGGGTGAACGGCCGGACAGCGCGAGTTTGCCCACGCGCAACGCCGGGGGCAGATTCGGAACGACTTCCGCCGCACCGACAAACTCCGGATCGGCATAAATGCCGGGCGTCGGCATGCCGAGAATCGTCGCGGCCCACGCGAAACAACGTCCTGCGGCCACCGTCGACGTGCGCGGATCGAGACGCCGTTCCGCCGCAAGCGCGGGAAGCGACTTGCTGCGTCGAAGTGCGGCGACTCGGCCCAGCAACACGGCCGGAGCAATCACGGCGAAGATCTCGCCCGTGAGAACTTCCTGATCGGGATGGTAGAGCGCTCGACGCCAAAGGTCGCCCGTGAGGGACGTGGACGGTCGAATCAAACCGTTTGTCGTGTACGAACCATGTACCGTCCGTTCGTCCTCGTTGGCCGCTCCGAGCCACGAGAGAACATGCGCCACGCGATAGGCCAAATCCGCGTCGCCTTCGCGGTTTGCCGCGCGAAACAGCGCATGCAGCGCCGCTTGATCCCGAGGATCATGACGCAATCGTTTGTGAATCGTCGAGCTGTCTTCCGTCTCTTCCGCGGCGTGCGAGACAAACCCGGACACGTCGATTTCGACAGCCGCTTCGTTACGAGCTTCTTCGAGCTCATTCTCGAGCTCGGCAATGCGCGTTTCGAGATCCTTGACCCGACGTTCGAGCGTCGCGATGTACGCGTCACGTTCCGCATCGGTACCTCGAAGCGAAGGACGAACTTCATCTCCGGGGGCAATTTCTTCGCGAACACGAACCTTGTGCCGCGCTTCGTACGAAGCCAAGAGCGCTTGTTCGAGCCTGCGCAATCGTTCCGGATCGAGGCCCAAGGCCGATGCCGCCCGTTCGAGCTCGACGCGTTCGTCCGCGGTGATCACGCCATCTTCGAGCACCTCGGCAAACAGCTGCTCGTAATATGCTTCGAACTTATCAACCTGGACGTGACCGGACATTTCGCCCGCTTCGAACGTCGCCGCATGCTCGAAGATCGGTTCCTCGCTCATTGAAGCTCGTGCCTCCCGCCGGTGTTGGATTCCGGCGGCGGCAGACTAGCAAAAGGTCGCTCCCACGTGTGGGCAGAAAGTGTGCGCGTGCGAGAGCTCGAAATGGGCAGGTTTTTGACACGTTTGGAAAAGCAGAGGTATGCCCGTCGCCTCTTCCCGTGACGAACATTTCATGCTTCGATGCGCCGCGTGAGTTACCAGTTTGCCGGCTACATCTATGACAAACGCCGTTTTTCCGTAGGATTCATCCGCGACTGCTGGGCGAATACCGAACCCACGGTCCCCGGTGAACGCCTCGTGCAGGTCGCCGTGAGCCCTCGTGTCGAAGCGGTGTTTTATTTTGGCGGACAAACCTTCGGGAAGCTCATCGAGTTCGGTTATGGCTGTGAAGCTTTGATTCGTGATGGTTATGCCAACGCTCCCGCTCGTCACCTCATAACGCAGGGCCAAACGGATTTTCAATATGCGGTCTGGGCGGCGTCGGAGACTTCGGACTTCGATGCGTCCATTTGTTTTACCGGAGAAACGTTCGAAGGGCGCGCGATGGTGCGCGGGCAATCGGAACGGATTGTCAAAGAGCGCGACACGGTGAACCATTACGAGCTGGTGAAGCAGGCGCAGAGCCCTCAGGAATTGGGTATGGCGGTGGATTCCTCCGAGGAATTCGATGAAGAGGAATACCAGCGCCTCTTGACGGAGCGCGAAGAACCTTTTCGCCCCGGGCTGCTCGTGCACGATGAAATCGGTGTTCCGCGAGGAAAAGTCATGGACGCTCATGCCCATGCGCTTCATGGAACCGGCACGGTGATTTGGCCGGCGCAAGGGCCTGTGGATACGCCGGAATTGCGTCGAGCCATTCGGGCGATGGCCGATCCGCAGCTGCCGACGTTGCCGCTTTGGGCGCATTTGGCGAATGAAACGGGCGTGATGTCGAGCGGTCGGACGATATTGCCGCGACGCCGACGAACGAGCTGAAAGGTTTGGGTTGGGGGAAATGATAAAATGGTTTGTCCGAAGCTCCGACAAACCGTGCCGTCAAGACGGAACGATGAAGATCATTCGTCTTCGTCGACCGGCTTCTTCTTTTTCTTCTTCTTGGGCTTCGGCTTCGGCTCCTCTTCTTCTTCCTCGTCACGGGACACGGCAGAAC
>CAYSYX010000703.1:0-4546 GCA_964435055.1 uncultured Polyangium sp.
GCGCTCACGGGTGCTTGTCCCGCCAGCCCATTGATGTCCGATTTCGTTGGATATGGCGCGGGCACGAGTTGTGCCGAAACGACGGTCATTGCGCCCGGTCCAGCCAACAATACGACGGCGGTTCTTCGCGGCGTCAACGGTTGCGTCGATACGAACAACAACAGCCTCGATTTGGCGGTCGGCCCGGTCGCTGCGCGCAACAGCATGTCGGCGGCGGTGACGTGCGGGTGCAATGGTGCGCTCAATGAATCGGGCATCAACTTCGAGGCGGATTATTGCAACGTTCAATTCCCGACGTCCCTCAATGTGGCGGCCGGAGCAACGTCGCCCGTGGTGTACGGACGCATCTTCGAGACAGGTCTGACCATTCTTCCGGGCGCGCAGCCCAACGTCTTCGCGCAGCTCGGGTTTGGTCCGCCCACGGCGAACCCGCAATATGAAAGCGGATGGACCTGGGCCAATGCGACGTTCAACGTGCAAACGGGCACGAACAACGACAACGACGAATACCAAGCCTCGTTCGTCGCACCAAACACGTCGGGGTCGTATCGATATGTCTACCGGTTCAGCACGGATTCGGGCTTGAACTGGACGTATTGCGATATCGGATCGGATACCGGAGCCGGCTCGGGCGCGGGATTGAGCTTCGAATTCGCCGACATGCCCGTGTTGACGGTTCCCTGATTTGCACGCAAGGGTATTGCGGGCAAGTCCGGTGAATTGCCCGCAATCCAACGGACCCGCACGCTCCACGTGAGCGAATTCCTCAATTTTGTCTACGTTTTCAGCTCGAAACCACTTCGGATGCGCACCCACGAGCCTGCTGAATGCGAATCGGGCGCGCAGTTGGCGATCCAGGAAGATGCCAATCGCCGGTCGGCGTCGGCTCGTGGCGATCCGGGAAGACCTGGGTCGCCATTCCCGAGCGCAGTTGGCGATCCGGGAAGATGCCAATCGCCGGTCGGCGTCGGCTCGTGGCGATCCGGGAAGACCTGGGTCGCCATTCCCGAGCGCATTTGGCGATCCGGGAAGATGCCGATCGTCGGCCGGGGTCGGCTTGGGGTGAACCATGAAGCTTCGGTTCCGCAGCTGCGGTGACGAAGTGCGATCCAGCTCGATGCTGATCCGCGGTGGCGGTTGCGACGGCGATAAAACGTCGATGTGCCGGGTCAAGCGAGCGCAAATTGGACCATTGGCCTGCGCCGCTGGAAACTTGGCCCGCGTCGAATATGACCGCTAGGATGCCGCGCATGACCATCGGGCACAAATTTGCCAAAGAGAAAGAAGAAACGCTCAAACAACACGCCATCATGCCGCCGGGGGGAGGAAACGACCAAGAAAAGGACGACAGCTCGATCGATGTTGGCCAAGTCAAACATGTCAAAGACGATGTCGTCTTTCCGCTTCATCTGATCAAATCGCCCTTCGCCACGAAGAAATACAAGATAAACGGAACGGAAGGACGAATCACGGTCGCGGAGGACAGCGGGGGCCCGATTGTCGCGGCCATGCTGCCCTGGCAGTCCAATCACATTTGGGGGATGAACCTCAGCTACCGCGATAAATTCGATATTTGTTTCACCGAAAAGATGAATGGCTGCTGCGTCATCATTCAAGGAAGCGGGACGAGCCGGCCGATGTTCATTCACGCGAACTTCGGCGTCGAACCGAACCTCAAAGAAGAGTCGGACTTTATGGTCGCCATGAAGAAAGTGCGGGAGAGCCGCACCGACGCTTATGACAAACTATTGCCGCTCATTTTGAAGGAGCTGCCGAGCGACGAGCGGCCGCACGCCATTCAACGAGCGTTTCGCCCGGAATACTACATGGATGCCGAACGGTTTCCGGGGTTCAAGGTGGCGACGGTTTGCGGCTTCAAATACGGCGACAACTGGATCTTTTTCTACCACATCATTCTGGAAAACCCGAAGTGGAAGAATGAGCCGAGCTGGGCGACGCGCGTAAAATCCTCGGGCCCGCCGATATTCAGCGTGACCGGGGAATGTTGGCCGAACTTTGACGAATACGAATAAGCTCGGATAGGCCGCCGAACGTTCGCACACCACCCGATCATCAGGGCGTGTAATGGCGTTGGAACAGCAAGCTGACGAGATCGAGCGTTGTTTGAGGGGGCTGCCAGAACTTGTACGGCGTATGCGAAGCCAGGCCATTGAGTCCCACCAGATAATCGCGCACTTGACCGCGCAACACCGATTTCATCACCACTCCGGCAAACACCGCGTGAATATGGGGCGCCTGATTCGACGGCCAGCCGTCATATCCGGGTTGACGATACCAGGCGGCAAACCCATTGCGGCTGAGTTTGTCGAGCAATGTTTTGATATCTGATTGGGTCAAATCGAGCACCCGGATATCGACGGCCGCGCAATAAGGGTCCCCGTTCGTCGTTCCATCTTGAGCATGATAACCCGCGCTTGCAGCGGCATCGCCGATTGTTTGCGAAATGCGGCTTGCCGATGTAATGCCTGCGCAACGCAATCGATCCGACGCTTCCGGATGCAGACCCCATTTCAACAACGGCGCTGACGGACAGGGTTCCCAGCCTGGATCTTGAGGCGTCCGCGACACAATGCATGCGTCGGGTGTCCCCGTGGGGGCTTCGAAACAGCCCTCCGTGCACGATTCTTTCACGATCCACGTCGGTCCGTCACAAGCCAAGATGTCTTGATCGTGTTCGGGTACGAGCGGTACGAGGCACGGAGGATCGAGCGACAAACCATGCCGCGCCGCGCTTGCCCCACACCAAGCGACTTTGACGAAGCAATCGCATTGCGGCAATGCACATTCGTCCGCACCGGGGATTTCTCCGGAGTCGCACGATGTCGCGCAGGTCTCCGAAAGGTCCCAAACCCCAGCCGAGCAGGTCAGCAAATCGTTGTCGCTCGAAGGCGTGACGCCAAGACGACAACCGGCCTTTTCCGCCGCCGCAATTGCAACAGGTGCGCAATACGTCCCATCGCCGTCGAAACAAGGACACGACATCGCCGATGTGCCCCCGGCGCCGCCCGTATTCGTCGTCATTGTGTTTTCAGGCGACGTGGCGCCATTGCTGCTGCATCCATCGGCCACGAGGAGCGGAGCGCCGGCGACGAGTCCCAGGGCAAACAAGAATTTCGAGTGTGCAAGATATGCTTGAAGACGAGATTTCATCATGTATCAACCACGGTTAGAGGTTCCGCCGGGAAAAGCAACAAAAATTAGCGGCCGTGGGCGATTGGGGTTTGCCGGTCGCGTTTGCGCATTTGGGGCTTCGGATTGCCTGCGGCGTGCACGGAGTGGGGTACGGATGGCGATGCTCGGGTTTTCACGCCCGTGCGGATGAACAGGATGACCCTTCCAGCGCCCGAGCCATTGCTCCACAGCCGTGTGGTCGTAGGGACACACGGCTACGCGCTGCCGGCTTGCGCATGCCGCGTTTTTTTTCGTGGCATGGCAGCTGCTTCGGCATCGATGAACCATGATCCTGCGACCTTTGTTTCTTTCCACGTTGGTACTGGCCGCTGCGCTGGGATGTGGCGGATCCCGTCCGGTGCCGCCGACGGTGCATTTGCAATCCGGAGCGCGTATTGCACCGATCGATCATCACGCGGACGAAGGCGAAGTGCTCATTTGGGTTCGGAACGACGCCGGAAAAACGAAAACGTTTCGGTTGGGCGCGGAAGAACCATTACGGGTTTTGGGCGAACAGGAAGGTATTGCCATAGCCTCGGCTCGAGGTGAATTGATTTGGCAGCAGCAGGAGGTCGAAGTCAATCTCGACGGCTGCGCGCATTTCGATGGTTCGCCCGCGATGCCGACGAAAGGCATGATCACGCACGTGAATCTCGTGACGCCGGACGGCAAAATCGAGCAAAAAGTCGTCGAATCTCCGGAGCGCGACGGCGGAGAAATCGACGATTTACAGCACAACGTCACTTTGCTCGGCTCGATTGGGCCGTACATTTTCGTTCACGAATCGTCGTACATGTACGCATGTGGAGCGCATGGCCTGACGACGGCCGGGGCCTTCGTTTGGGATATCGAATCGGGAAAAGCGATTGATCTATTGGGGGAAGTTCCGGCGAAAGAGCAATTGAGTGAACAAGCTCGGGCCATGCTGGATGAAGGTGAACCGGATCCAACGGGGCAACCGTCGGACGAAACGGAAAAACCCGAACCGACGCAAATCGCGCCGATGTATGGCGACAAAGGCGCATTGAATCTGGAAGTGCAATTCACGCGTTGGGCTTGTTATATGTGCGGCGATGGGCAATGGGGCTCGTATACGCGCAGTGCCTCGGTGCCTGCGGGTTGGATGCCTCCACGAATGCAGGCGTGGGCATTGCCGCCCGTGGTCGTAAAAGAGTTTTTGGAGACGCACCGAGATTGGCAATTGGGCGGCTGGTCGAAACGTGAAGGGGCATCGACGTCGGACGTCCCCGGCATCGACGCTCATTGACGCGCGCCGGTTTTCTTTCGCCTCAATCGCGCCACGAGCACCCCCACCGCCGCCGCAATGGTTGCTCCGAATGGAACCATTTCATTC
>CAYSYX010000704.1:0-253 GCA_964435055.1 uncultured Polyangium sp.
CATGGGGTTCGTCCAGGGCAACGGCGAATTCGTATTGTCGAATCTGAGCGCAGCGCCGCCAAAGAATGGTTGGACACGTATGGATTCGAAAAGGCGAAATGGATGATTCAGCAATGCGTCAAAATGCAAAAAGAGCGGGGCGGTCCCGGTATTTTGGTATTCCGGGGGCTTCACCTTTACGAGGGTGCTGCTTCTGGCGCCTACGACCGCCAAGTGGCCGACGAGTCTGCTCGACACGAGCGCGAATTTTCGG
>CAYSYX010000704.1:263-4546 GCA_964435055.1 uncultured Polyangium sp.
ACCTCGACACGTGTTGGGTCACGTATCAGAAGAAGTTGATTGAGCTTTTTAACGCAACGGTTGCTGTCCAGGAGCTTGCCAAGCTCGAGGACGAAGAGCGCGAAAGCCTAATGCGCGAAAAACCCGACAACCCAGCGTTCATCATCGAGGCTATGCTCAAAAGTCGCCTGGCAAACCTGAAGTGCGCGCGCATGAACGCTCTGGACGAGGGTACATTTCGGGCGCACCGAAGCCTGCGGGGCCTTCGGGATGCGGTCATTCAGCGGCACGGAGTAGATCTCTTGGCGTCGTCGAGTGATGGTTCCGAACCGGCGAGTACCGCGTGCGCCAATCCGCAGAACGACAAACTGTAAAGCGGCAGCCATGCAGGCAAGCATTACAAGTCGCACGCATCGAGCAACGTGGCGTGGCTCTGCGCGCGCGGTTGCGCAGTAACCATCCGAGCAAGCGCATCCTGTGGCCCACGCGGAGGCGTGTTACGCTGCGCGCACCGGTGCGTGCACACCGTTTACGCTGTGCGTGGATAATCAGGCCTGACGCAATGGTTCGTCAGCTGATCCCGGGACGCCAAACGTTTGGTAACAATTCGTCGATGCGACTCATGGGCCAGCCCGATTGCAGTTTTTCGATGACATCCGTCAAATATTCGAGTGGATTGACGCCATTTGCATGGCATGATCCGGTGAGCGAGTAGCCGACGGCAAGCCTTTCAGCACCCGTATCCGAGCCCGCGAATAAAAAGTTTTTTCTTCCGATTGCAACCCATCGCAATCGACGCTCGGCTTCCCCGTTGTCAATCTCGAATTTACCATCGGAGAAACTCCGTCGCCACGCATTTTCTTGGTTTTTGGCGTATCGAATCGCATCGTAAAGCGGCGTTTTGGGGATCGCTTGGGGCTCGATGTCCCGAATCCATTTGTAAAGCTCGTCCACCAAAGGCAAACGTAGATTCGCCCGCTGCACGAGACGGTCTGCGCTCGAGAGGTTATGCTGCTTGTAATCCTTTTCGAGCTTGTAAATCGCTTTGAAAAAATTGATGGCCACGGCCGCACGCACATCGCCGAGCTTTGCCGCTTCCTCGAATTTGCGCCGAATGTGCATTCCGCAAGCAAGACGACGCTCTTCGGGCACCACCAATTCGTCGCTTTGCATGACGTCACGAAGGGCTTTTTCATATCCCGCATATCCGTCACCTTGCAAATGACCTTGAAAACCTCGAAGAAACGCCATCGGACCTTCGGCTTTCCAATCAGGCGTGTAATGGAATGCGACGAGTCCCCCGCCGCAATATGTCCACATATGCCCTCGTTTCACGCCATTCGGGTGATCCTTGTCGAGCACCGGCAAACCCGTGTCATCCGTATTGACGTACCCGGATTCAATGACCTTTTGTTTCATCCGAAACGCCAAAGGCGCAAGTACGTCCAATGCAAATCCTGACCAGTCACCAATCGTCGAGGTCGACAAGGGCACGCCCATACGCGCAAACTCCTTGCATTGCCGATAAAGCGGCATCGAGTCTTCGCACTTGTCCACGACGATTTTCGCCAGCAATCCCGAGCCCGGACGCCCTTTGTCCATGACCTTTTCGCTTGGCGCGACGACAAATTCCGATTCGCATGCCGGACAAGCGAGTTTTTCGCGCTGCTCTTCGACGACGATGAATTGCCCCGGAATGAAATCGAGAATCTCGCTCTTGACGTGATCGATGCACTTTTTCTCCGTGCCGCATTTCGCGCACGTGCGCAATTCGGTCGGCACCGGAATCACCTTTTGGCGCCGAGGCAAGTTGCTCGGCAGGGGATTGCGGCCCTTGTGACTTTTTAATGGTTTGGGTCCGACTGGCGGCGGTGGCGGTGGTAGTGGCGGCGGTGGAACAGGCGTATCTTGGCCGATTTGAGCGAGCATTCCATCCAGCTCTTCTTTGCTGATTTTCTCACTCTTTCGCCCGTAGAGCATCCGCAATGCTTTTTGCAAGCGAATCGTGAGCGCATTGTTTTGCTCTTTGACTCGCAAAAGCAGGTCAATCACGAGCGCGATGAGCTCATCGATCCGGCCTTCTTCAGCCATCGATTGGAGTTTGGCGCGTACGGCCACGAGGTCGACGTGGCTCTCGTTTGTCGAGGGCGAGGACATGAGCGCTCTCTACTGTATCGCGTGGCAGATGGCAAAGAGAAAGACAAACTTTTGGTTTGCCTTGGTCGTTTGCCCGCGGTTTCGGGGCAAACTCGAACATCGCCGCAACGAGCCGTCACGCGGCTGTTTTAGCAACCCGATTGACGAGCCGAAAGCGTTTGCGTCGTTGCGCGTCGCTCAGGTCGATGCCTTCGAGGAGCAGTCCGAGCTCGGCTGCGTCGACTTCGACATGGCGGATGTTTGGTCCGGTGGGCAGTGGCAAGTGAAATCGGCCTTGTGCGAGCCGTTTGGCGAAAATGCAGTATCCGGTCCGATCCCAGAATAAAATCCGCACCTGGTCACCGCGACGATTTCGAAACACGAAAAGGTGCCCCGAGGTCGGATCTTCGCCAATGACTTGCATCACCATACCCGACAAACCATCGAACCCTTTGCGCAGATCCGTGGGTGTCGTCGCCAGGTAAATGCGTAATGCGGGCGGGAGCGTGAACATTACCGGGTCTCTTTCTCACGAAGCACATCGAGCACTCGCCGCAGTGTCGTGTCATCGAATCCAGGTAAAACCCGCACGGTGTTACGCATATCGACGACGATATCGACGTGCTGCTCAAAAACTCGCTCGGGCTCGAATTCGACCTCACGCGACACCACGTGGACAGGAACGAATGCGGGCTGCTCGGGCGCCGGTGTTTCCTGCTCATCCTCGAGCAAACCAGCTTTTCGCAATCGCCAATGCCACGAATGAAGGTCCCTCGGTTTGACGCGGAGCCGAGCCCCGAACTCCGTCGCTGTTTCGCCGCTGCGTTTCCAACTCTTCACGAGCTTCAACCATTGCGACGCGCTTCTTCGCATTGCCATTTCGACCTCCTGTCGATGACGGCAAGCGTAGCGGATTCTCGGACGCTCGTCGGAATGCGCTTGGTCGGATGGTTACGTTGCGCAACCCTGCGCACGTTGGCCACACATTTGCGTGGACGATGGGCAGACGGATGCCACGACCGGGGCACCGACCTCCGCAAGCCACCTCGATAAATCTGGTCAGGACGTATGTTTCCGAATTTTTCTAATTGTGGCGTCTTGATTTATCTCACTGCTGGACGGTGGTACAATACGCTTATTTTCGACTTCAAACACAAAGTAGCCATCGGCGTCGATATCAAAATGTGCGTCATCGGATGCGCCGTGTGTAGCCTTCTTTTTGCCAGCGCCCGTTTTGGAGACGCTCTTCACGAGATCCGAACGCCGTACATATTCGCTTGGTCTATTACGGATAACCGGCTTCATATCAATGTTCCCCTAGGAATTCGCGAATACGTTTCGGGTCAATAGTTCCACAGTATTCGGTGATCCTTCGCTCTGCTCCGGATTTTGCAATGTGCTTGGCGATTGATTGATGATTTTCGTCAACGAGCAATTGGACATTTCGGTCGTCTTCGAGCGTTTTAGACCAGGTCTGCTTGCCATCGCCGCCCGTATACTGCCAGTCGAGCAGGTTGCCTTCTATCTCCGCCAACTCATTGATTACTTCAATTGCTTTCGGACGCTTTTCTGGCGATGGGTCAAGACACCGTTTCACAATACGCTTCAGCCGTTCGGGTATGTGCTCTTGAAAACTCGACCTGTCGGGAAATTTCCCATTACGGACCGCATGGCGGAATTCCTCTCTTTTAAGGTTCACTTTGGTGCCAAATGGCTCCAGCTGACGGTAAAATTCGGCATTGCCTACGCACATTCGGTACAATGTAAGTCCAGCATGATACATGTCGAACGCGAAAGTAAAGCCTCTGTCTTTACCAAATGATTCTGGTGGAGCGGTTCTACCGTAGATTCGGTCCTGTCCTGCTTCACCATCGTAAGCGGTCTTTTTGGCGAGGCCGAAGTCAGAGAGTAGTCCCTCACCTCGCTGAGATAACAAGATATTGTCTGGTTTTACATCAAAATGTATTAGTTGCTTTGTGTGAATATTGTATAGCCCGCTGAGGAAATGGGTGCCGAGTCGAACTATTTCCCTGACCGTCAGGCATCTCTTGTTGAGAACCACATTTAGCGACCCGTTTTGATAATAGGGCATTGCAAGATAAACGTAGGTCTCGTCCTCGCAAGCATAGTGTATGGGTTTTACTTTTTTTTTGATGATCTGGTAGAGT
>CAYSYX010000705.1:0-4544 GCA_964435055.1 uncultured Polyangium sp.
GTAGCAAGTAGCGCGGATCGACTTGGGACGGCGTAGCGGGTAGGGCGGATCGACTCGGGACGGCATACGTGGCAGGCCGGATCGAATCGGGACGGCGTAGCAGGTAGGGCGGATCGACTCGAATTGCGCTTCGAGTGTGGCGCGAATTGGGTTTTACTGGGCCTGAATGTGGGGATGGCCGGAGCACTTCGCAGAAGACTCGCATCCAGCCAAACATCATGCTACCGTCGCGGCTCGTCGGACCACGCCATGAAGATTCCCTACGCCACCTGCGATTTTGCCGCGATCCGTGCGGAGAATTATTTCTACGTCGACAAGACGCCCTTTTTGCCGCACATCGAAGCGACAAGCGAGAAGCACGTCATCTTCTTGCGCCCGCGGCGGTTTGGCAAGTCCACCTTGATCCGCACCCTCGAGCTGTATTACGACATCAACCAGGCCGCTCGCTTCGACGAGCTTTTCGGCGGCTTGTGGATCCACGAGCATCCCACGCCAAACCGCCACAAATACCTCGTCCTGCGGCTCGATTTATCCCCTGTGGATACCACGGGCAACATCAACGCCATTTGCAGGAGTTTTGCTTTTCAAATCAGCGCCGCTTTGTCGGGTTTTGCGCATCGTTACGAGAAACTCGTTCCGACACTCGCCCCGTTCAAAGCCTTGTTGCAGTCTCCGGAACCGGACGCGGCGCTCGCCATGACCGGCGTCCTCGAAGCGCTCGAACAAGCGGGTTACAAGATGTATCTGCTCATCGACGAATACGATCACTTCGGTAATCGCCTGCTCGCTGACGGGCGCGACGACGTCTACCAAGAATTGGTCAAAGCGACGGGATTCGTGCGGAGTTTTTACGCGAGCCTCAAGGCGTTCACCACCACGACCACCATTGCGCGCACGTTCATTACAGGCGTATCGCCCATCATGCTCGACGACTTGTCGAGCGGCTTCAACATCATTTCACATATCTCGCAACGGCCCGAATTCAATGCGCTCACGGGTTTTACCCAAGCCGATGTCGAGCGGGCCATTGATATCTTGGTCGCTGAAAAGCCCGACTTGCAGAACGATCCGCGCATCGGCAACCGAGACGAATTGCTCGATACGCTCGGCAAGTATTACGACGGTTATCGGTTCGCACCTCGGGCGAAGGAACGAGTCTACAATTCCACGCTGATCCTGTATTTCTTGGCGCAAATCGTGGCGGAAGGAGCTTATCCCCGCAACATGCTCGACTTGAACGTCCGCACCGATTACGGGCGACTTTATCAAATCGCCAGAGCCACGAGCGCCAAAGAAACCGATACGCGGGACCTGCTCGAGGAAATCTTGACGAATGAATCCGTGTCCGTACGGCTCGTGGAACAATTCGGCACCCGGCTCACCCTCGGCCGCGAGCAAATTGCTTCGCTCTTCTATTATATGGGCATGTTGACTCTGGCCGGGGAAAGCGACGATTCCGAAGAACTGACCCTCGTCATTCCCAACCGCGTCATGCGCGAATTGCAATGGGAATACATGTCCTTTGCCTTGATGGACCACGACCGAATTCGCATCAACGTCGACGATTTGTTCAAAGCCATGCGCCTCATGGCCAATCAAGGCGTCATCGAGCCTTTGCTCGAGGTCTTCAAAAAGCACGTCATCGAAGACCTCGGATTGCGCGAAACCTTGCAATTCAACGAGCAAACCATGAAGCTCATGTTGGTTGCTTACATGTCCCTCAGCCGCACGTTTCAATTGAAAACGGAGCTGCAAACGCAGCAGGGGTATTGCGATTTGGCCCTCGGCGTGCGCAGTCCCGGTTCCACCATCAAGTATGCCTGGTTGATTGAAGCGAAATACGTCGCCGCGAAAGCCACCAAAGCAGCCATCGAAAAAGCTGTCGAGCAGGCTTATGCGCAGCTCGAGAAATACGTCGCCGATCGACAAGCCATGGCCGAGTTGACCCTGGGCCGGGAACTCAAGACGGGTGTCTTGGTGTTCGTCGGACTGAAAGAGGTGTTTTTTCGTCCGTGGCCACGAGAAGACGAGAAAAAGTCGGACGCAAAAAAAGCGACCGCGAAAAAGAAGAAATGACGTTCCCCGGTGCGATTGCAGATGCATACGCGCAAGCCAATGGCCGAATCGCCCCCATCGTCCGCTCGATTTAATTGATTCCAACCCGCTGGCGTCCATGCCGCACGAGCTTTAAGCATCGCGCCAAATGAGCGGTGTCGTCGAAGCTCTCGAAGCTCATCAGCAATACATCTCCTCCGGCAAACTGTCGTCGCGTCTTTTACGACAATCCGTTTTCCGAGCTTGGGAACGATCGCATCAGCAAGGCGCCAGCGCTCGACGAGCCAAAGCCATCGAGCTCGAACCTTACGAAACCGAGCGGTTGGTGGCGACGGAGCAGCACATCATCGCCGCCGCCAAACCTTACATGCGGGCGCTGTCCAAAGCGGCGGGGAGCGATCAGCATGCGGCCATGCTCGGTGACGCTCGCGCAATCGTCCTGGATGTTTTGGGGGACGAACAGTCCGTGCATGGCCCGGTCAGCGTGCCTGGTCCAGGTTCCTTGCTCGATGAAAGCGCTTGTGGAGCAAATGGAATCGGCACGCCTCTGGCCGAAGGTGGTTACGTCGAACTGGTCGGTCCCGAGCATTTCATTGAAGGATTTCACCCATTCACGTGCCAAGGAATCCCCATTCGATCGGTCGGTGGAGACATCGTCGCCGCGATCAGCGTATCGGTCAAACGCCCTGAAACAGGCCGACGTTTGCGCGAAATTCTCATCTGCGCCGCGCACGGAATCGAAATGGAGCTCATTCGGCATCGCCTCGAAAACACGGTGGACCATATCGCGACCTTGCCCACGCCCGTTTTCGTGGAAAATCTACGCCAAGACGTCGTCCAAGCGCTCACCTCGGCCCGTCTCAATGTCGAGCTCGCCGCTCGCAGCCTTGGCAAGCCAAACCCAAGCGACGTGTCCCGTCTGCTCGAGCTTGCAAATCGCTCGATGAGCATTTTCCGAAGACAAGGCATTCTGTGGAGAAAGATCATTTCGACGCAAACCGCGGACGACGAGGATATCGACTTGTTCACGCTCGTTCAGGACCTCGTCAGTCTGCTCGAAACCGAGCGTCGTACCGGGACAATCACGCTCGATACCCGCGGCGTCGTCGACCCCGTCGTGATTCGCGGCGATCCCTACGAAACTCCACGCGCTCTTTTTCGCATGTTTCTTCGCGCATTCGATGTCGCACGTGGGGGAGGCTCCGTCCAGGTCTCCATACAACGAACCTTCGACCATCACGGGGAAGTGTCATTGGAAGCCATTCCAGGTCCGAATCAATCGGGAACCAAGTCGCTCTTCACCTTGGCTCGTCCCTTGTCGACAACACTTTTTCTCGCTGAATAATTGAGGCTCATTCGTGAATTCAGATAATGCAGCGCCGGATCGAACAGCCCATGACCTGCCCAACGACCCAAGCCGTCGATGTCGGCTGCTCATTGCCGACGACGAGGCTGATTTGCGTACGCTGGTGCGAATGATCTTCGATGACTTGGGCTGGTGGGTGGACGAAGCAGCCGATGGTTGCGAAGCATTGCGCAAATTGCAGACCGAGGTGTATGACCTCGTTTTGCTGGATCATCGTATGCCGTATTTGACGGGCGGTGAAGTCTACGGCGCGCTTTGTGCGAAAGGAATCAACATTCCCACCGTGCTCGTGAGCGCCGCGAAGCAAGTCGAAGAAATTGCCGGCCGACACGGGATACCGTACTTGGAAAAACCATTCAGCATCGACGATTTATTGGACGTCGTGGGTGAATTCAAGACGCATTGCTGAAACACGTCCCTTTGCCGCAGCGCATCTTCAGAACGTGTTCCGCCGAGAAATGTTGCCATTTCGCAGGCAGTTTCTATTGAACACGGCCCCGTATCTCCGGTAGGCTCGACCTCGTCTTGCCTTGCTTGCCAAATAAAAACCCAAAACCACGGGAGTCACCATGAGGTTACGAGGTACGATTGTCTTATTGGGCCTTGGGCTTGCCGCCTCGAGCCCTGCCGCTTGTTCATCCAACGATACCAAAAAACCCCCCACAACGCCGGACGGGTGCGCCATCGCCCCGGTACTCGATGTATTCGCCAATCGGTGCGCCACCAATGGCGCTTGTCACGTCCCCGGAGGGCAATACCCGACTTCCTGAACTTGCCGGAAGCGGGTGTGTCCTGGGACAACCAATACGCAACGATGCGCAGCCATGCCGTCATCAACGACAAGAGCCTTTCGTGCTTTTTCAACGATGCCAAACCCGCAGACGATTGCGTCGATAATTTCATCACGAAGCTCCTGCGCGTCGGCGTTTTGTCACGTACACCCACGCCCGACGAAATCAGCCGCCTCAAGGCGTACACGATAGCCGCGCTGGCGCGCGAACCGGGCGGGGGACAAGTCGGCGACGTTCGATCGGCGACCATTCGTGAAATAAGCGCCGCGGCGTGAATGACTGCGGCGGTCAGGTCCACGGCTGCTCGACGAGGCGAATGGGGGACCGGGGTC
>CAYSYX010000706.1:0-4529 GCA_964435055.1 uncultured Polyangium sp.
TGTGTCGCCAAACGTCCCAATATGCCGTCCAAAATGTTACTTCCGCGGCCGCACTCCAGTCAGACGGCAATCGGGGCGCATTGACGTAGTCTCGCGCCAATATCCACCGGCGCGCGTGATTCGAGACGATTCCTCTATCCGGAATAAGTCGCCGCAATTGCTCGAATATTGGTTTCACCGAATCATGAAACAATGCGCCCTCCTCCAGTCTGGGAAGAGCTTCTGGCCACCGTGCGCCAATGTTTGCAGGATCGAGCGAGATTAACAGCCATGCACCGGCCGCAAGCTTTGCATTTGCCTCGTCAATCACTGGTTTGCATGCTTGGGCAAAGTCTTCAAGACCGAGCCAGAGCAGCGCTCGGAATGTCCCAGCAATCCCCACCCATGTCGTCGGTTGGTACGCGTCGAGCGCGTTCAGTAACTCCGACACGTCGCGCTCGCGTCGCGTAAACGTGTGCAGAAGAAATCCGTAAATGTCCGGTTCGTGTATTGCGCGCAAAGACGCGCACGCAGTGCGTGCCCACGTCGCGCGAACCTCATCCTTGGTGAGCAATTCAGCGAGAATTTCGGATCGAATAGGATGAAGCCCTTCAAGAAATTGACCGTCGCCACTTCGGCGCAAGAGATACTCCCGCTCAAAAAGTGACAAAGTCGCCGTCAAGTCTGGTAATTGTAATTCGTCCTCGAGTCGCTCAATCGACAGGCGAGCCCCATAACCCGACGCAACAGCCACACGTCGAAGCAATTCCAGTTCGCTTTTCGTAACTTTGCCTATTGTTGGCGAGTCATTCGCAGTTCGAACCTCTTCCCGAAGTCGCCGAACTTGCGCGTCGAGCCGCTCGTGTAGCGCCTCGGATTGGGTCACCAGATAGGCGAACTCCATGAGGGGTCCGGCTCCTCCGAACTTTGCCCAGGCTTCCTCGAAATTGAGGACCATCCGCGGAGGCTTCTTCTGCACAAGCGCATTGAAGAGATCTCGCGCTTCGGTCTGGTCGAACCCCAGCTCGACGTCGGCCACATCGAACTGCATGCCCTCGCTCCGTGCACGTGCCCAGTCCTCTTCGCGCACCGTGACAAGGACGCGGATATTCGACATTCCAGCGAGCTCTCGGACCATGGTGCGCCAATTGAGATTGCGCGGCGCGACATCCACATACGCTACCATTCGCGTGCCCATTGCAGTTGCATGTGCCGCGACCACTCGCGCAACGTGAAGTGCGTGGGTGGCATCTTCGAGAAGCCTCACTTCGACGCACAAACCAACGGCACGATCGCGAATGTATCGGTACGCTAGCGATGTCTTGCCCTGCCCCGACGCACCGTGGATGACAACGGCGTTTTTTCGAACAAAACCCTCGTCAATCTGGTCGAGTTTGCGGAGGCGCTTCACGTCCAGCTCCGCGACGACATGCTCGTAGCGTGTGTACGTCCCGCGGTAAAACTCATCCGACAAACGCGCCCTCACCGCATCGTCTACCGCAGGTTCGACAAGCGGAACGATATTGACATTCCATTCGTGACGTTTTAATGCCTCTTCGGTAACGTACTTGCCAATAGCGAGCAAACGTTGTTCGAGGTCCGTGGCCGTTATTTTTGCCTTTTGCTCCATTGCAAGGAAGAGCCACCCGCTCAAGAATGTAAACGCGACTTTGGGATCTGCTCCGGCAATTGTTTGCTCGATTCGTTGCATGACCTTGGCGGTGAGGTCGGTCGCTGTCGCCTGTTCGAGCACCATTGCGCTCAAAATTCGTTCACTTTGCTTGTCCGCGATTCCTTTGCGTCTTAGATATTCTTTGATTTCGCTCCGAGCCGGACTGTTCTTTTTCCGTGCACCAAGAAGGCTAGGCCCAATGGGACCAAAACTCACAACTTTCTGAAGCGATTTCGGGTGCTTGGCCAGACGGTCGTTTGCCCGACGAAAAAAGGAGTCTTCCGCGGAATGCAGTGACGACACCGTAAGATTTTCCTTCAGGGCTTTGACTTGAACGGCCTCGATGAGGTTGCCGCTGCGGTCGAGGATGTCGACGTCTTCGGTGCCCTCAAGGTGTATGACCAGATCCTCGGCACCTGCACCGAACAGACGATGAAGGGTGTATAGGTGTTGAAGGCGATAGCCATGCAATGCAGCTTGCGAACCGGGCAGGGTCATTTCAAATCCTCACGGGATACATATCGCGGCGGCTGAGGGACAACTGCCATCGTTCTTGGTTTATCTCGGAATTCGATGGGGAAGTGCCAGATATTGAATTTTTCGCTCGGAAAGGTATCATAACAAATGTCGTTCCATCCGAGCAAACTTGCGACACGCTCGATTGCGAGCGTCTTACCCTTATTCGGTTGGAACAATTTATCCAGCCGTCGCCGATGCGACGCCACGACGACGCCCGTAAGCAGATCCGCCACCTGAACTCCCGACGTCGAAATGGACGAGACTTTGCGTACTTTGCCGAGCCTTCCATTCGCTGCGCATTGCGCAAGCATTCTATTTCCGATGATTTCCATAGCTTCGTCATGCAGTGGATACTCATCACTCCGATCGTCAATAAAAATTTCCGAGATCTTATCACCCCGCTCGGCCACGTACTTTAGAAGCACCGTATATGTCACATAAAACGCGTTTTCTCTGTCGCCATCGCGTTGTTGCCATTTCACATATCTGCTTGTATCAACAACGATCACGTCGAAACGTCCACTTTGCGAATGCAGAATTTGAGCGGCTAGCTCAATGACGAAATTGATATCGCTGATTCTATTATTGATCGATTTCCATTTGAGTTCACCGCCGATGTTGTGCTTCCGTTTGAGGGATTCGAACCACATCTCGAATGATGCGAGGCGCGAGGACTCGATTGAGAATACCCCAATGCCGTAGCATTTGGTCTTCCCGTCGGTCCCGCTCTCGTCGGCGAAAGCCAAGCGTCCGACATCGTCGTCGCGGTAGTCCATCTTGCTCATTCGAAGTTGTGCCTCAAACGATCAGCGCGAGCGGCGCGCGCTCGCGCCAAAGTCCCGACCTAGCTTACTTGCCCAAGTACCGCTTTACATCCGCAACCCGATTGCCGACGACGCGAATCGCTTCGTGGATCTTCGCTTCGGACACGCCCAGCTGCTGTGCCCAATACCGCACCTCGTACGGTTGGTGCGAGTTGATGGTGTTACGGTCCTGCGGCCCGGGAATGTTGGGATTGTCTGCCACTTTTGCCTCTTGCGTTTTCGCGTGTTCCTTGTTTGCACGAAAACGCGCAGGACGTTACGCACCATTTTGTACGCGTCAAGCCAAATTTTGAACGAGGCTCCACGTTCAGCACGATTTTGGCACCTACACTGTTAGCCCATAGTAAGCGTACCCGCTTTGGTCATTAACTGCCTACACATCTTGCATTGACACTCGGGGCGTCTTGGCCCATGCTCTCCGCCGGCCGGCAGCTCCGGCCTCACCTCGCTCTGGCCGTCCCCCCACGGTCCTCGCGCGGGGCGAAGAGGGGTAACCTCGGAGCTGGGTGATGCATCGTTTCGTCACGTTTGTCGGCAGGGGGGTGCGCGACGCGTGGCTGGAGACGATGAGCATGCCAAGCAATTTCAAGAAGTTGGTTCGAGAGCGCCAAGCGAAAACGGGCGAAAACTATCAAACCGCTGCCCGTCACGTTCGTGCGAAAGGTGAGGCTCGGGTTTCGGTGCCTTCGGGAGGAACGGCACCCGCGGCCAAGGAGGCCTTGGAGGACCATGGCTCGATTTCGGCGGGAACACCGCTCGGTGGAGTAGCTCCGAAGACGCCACCACAGGACGACGATCTGGAAGCGGACGAAGCTGTTGCTGTGCTCAAGGTTTACTGGCCGATTGGCCAGCACGTGGCGACTGCGACCTCCGATTGGGCGACCTGCCATGACCACGCGATCGGGTTTGATGCAGTGCGGATCCGACTGAGCGAAACGTTGGCACGCGCGCGGCATGCCGCCGCCGAGATTCCCCGTGACAAGATCGCGCGACTCCCATGCGGAGTCGAGATCGAGGACGCACATCGCTCCTATGTCTACGCGCAGATCAACCATTTGGCTCGACTGTCTGAGTGGCTGGAGCGAAACGCAGACGCTCTTGAGCCGATGATGCGCGACTGCCCCCTCGCCGAGGCGTGGCCGGTCATCGCCGACCCATGTCCCATCGACACATCTTACGGCTACTACCAGGTGATGAAAGTGGAGCGGACGAAGTCACTCTTCCAGTGTGGACCGGCGGATAACGTGGCTTGGATCAACAAGGTTGCCGCGCGCTTGGGACTCGGGCCGGACAAGCCCGGTGGCGGGCCGCTTCTTGTCCGTTCGTCGCAGCGAGTGATTTCAGGATGAGAGCATGGCACTGACCACTGCGTGCGCATGACCCTGGTCACTCTTCTCGTCAGTCTCGCTTCACTCCCATCATCACCGCCATCGCTTGCAGCAACCCAACGACCTGCGGATTGCTCGCGAGCGCCGCAAGCTGCTCGGCCGTAAGCTGGGACTCCTCCGTCGACCGCTCGCACAGCAGGCTCGACG
>CAYSYX010000707.1:0-4518 GCA_964435055.1 uncultured Polyangium sp.
GCTGCCGACAAGGCTGCTGCCGACAAGGCTGCTGCCGACAAAGCCGCCGAGGAAAAGGCGGCAAAAGAAAGGGCTGAAAAAGAAAAGGCGGCGAAAGCTCCTCCGGCCGAGAAGACGGCGAATACGGGCGACGCGAAAAACAATTGTCCCGAAAAACAAGTCGACGTTTGCGATGTCACGTATTTCGAAATGACCGCAACGCCGCGCAAATTGGCCGATGCGAGTGACAAACCGGATTCCAACGCCATAACGCTCAAAACAGACAAGAATCTGCGCGGACCGTTGAGCCGAAAAGACGAAGCCGAGGTGGCGAAGTACGGACCCGAGTACATCATGCTCCTCCGGAACTACGACTTGGTCATTGAAATGACGGCAAGTTATCCCAGCGGGGGCGTGGATCCGGAAACGACGGTGGACTTTGCGGTCGACACGAAATGGGAAGGCAAGTGCGCTGTGCATCCGCAGCTCATTTTGCAGCCTCAATCGCCGATTGGGCGGCAAAGTGCGAAGGTCAAGCCGGCCGCGGTCTTCAAAGACGACATTGCGTGGAATCAACGAGCGGCCGATGTTGTGACTGGCCATGGTGATTTGCCAAAGCAGGAAGCGAAGAAAACGACCGAATTGCAAGCCACGCAAATGGTTTGGCCGGTCGGTGAAACGACCGTCGGCGTGACGGGTCTTACGGGATATCCGGAAATCGGCGACCTTATTTCTCCAGGAAAAGTCGACGCTGAAGTCCCGGGAAATGCCGCGTCTGTCGCCAAGGCCAAATTCCAACGAATGCTGGGTTTTTTCCGTTCACTCGTGAGCCTCGGGGTTCAAATCACTTCGCTCGGAAAATGTGTCGACCTGGAAATCCGCGCGGTATCTCATGGCGCCGCGCAATCGCCGCGAAAAGCCAATACCCAATTGAACGGACTATTGCGTATTTATCGCGATACCGAACTCGGCGTGGAGCTTTCTCTGCCGCTTGGAAAGAAAATCACGCAAAAGAAACTCGCCGGTCAGGCGATCGGCGCCGAGGATACCGAAGATCCGATCAATTCCGACGGTAATCAACGGTACGAGCTGAAACTCAAATTCGGTAAAAGCGAAATCAAGCTCGACGGCGATTCTTCGCAAACAGATACGGCAAAAAAGCTCGGCGCCGATGTCGGCGTGACGCTGAGCTCCTGGAAGCAAAGCGTGCTCTCCGGCACGGCAGTGGCCGATACGACGGCCGCCGTGCAAAGTACGGTTGGGGCGGTCAATACCGAGGCCGGCAAGATCAAAGACAAGGTTGACGAGATCAAACGTCAAGGTGCCGAGGCAAAACAAAAATCGAAAGATGCCGCCGTTCTCGCGTCGACAACGTATCAAGCGGACAAAGCTGCCGAAGACGCCGCTTTGGGGCGCGTTCCCGGCAAATACCGTTTATTGGCTCGCGACATCATCCGCACCTGGAAGATGCTCAGTGCGGCATTAAAAGCCGCCGATGGTATCAAGAGCTTTTTGGACATGTTGCGGCGTTGGCCCAAATTCGGCTGGTTCTTCGATGTCGAATTGGCGTTTTTCGCGCTCTCGATGTCCGTGAGTATCGCACGTATGGCGCGCCCGGGAAAACCCGTTCTCGATCGCTTCGTCCCGCTCATCGGAAACCTCAAATTCACCATCGAAGGCACGCTCGCGGCGATCAAAGGCACCATCGGATTCGGCTGCGATATCGAATTCACCGAAAAATCCAAGGTCATCTTTGCCATTACGGCCGAACCAACCGCGAAAAGCACCGTCAAAATCGAATTGTCGTCGTCCGACAATCCCGTGCTGAGCCCCGCGGCCAGCCTCGAACTCAAGCTCAAAGCCGAATTCACGGTCGTTTGCGGTAGTTTCAAGATGTCCGTCAGCGCCGAAATCGCTTCCGGCATCAAGATTGATTTGAGCGTCACGTGGGTTCGGACGGACAAAGCGCTGCAATCCGACATCAAAATGCGCACCATTCCCGTGACGCTTGGAGGCACGTTCACCGAGCCGTTCTTTGGGACCATGCCTTCGTTCGGGTCGATCGAGCTCGTCGGAATGAAAGATATCTATACCGACCAAGGGGTCATCAAATTCAATGAAGACCAAAAGTAATACCGTCATTCACGCCGAGATCGACACGACGAATTGTTATGGCGAGTTGTGCCTCAATGGCATTCCCGTCTTCACGAATACGGTTGTCTTGTCGCGATGCTTGCAATCGTTGCAAGTGAATCCGTTCGTTGTGCCAAACCTGAACGTCCTCGAGCTGGCCGTGGATATCGACACTCGCAGACCGAGCGTGAGTCGCCAGGTCAAAGAGAAGCGCGCTCCGGAAGGAGCGACGGCCATTGCGCGCCTCGTCCGTTATCCGCTCGATCGCAAAGTGTTTGCGTCGCCGGAATACGGTGAAGTGCTGGCGGAGGTCAAATGGAGTGCGGCGGAAGATCCTTTTGCTACGTCACCGCGGGAGCTGCGAGGCGTCGTGGATGTCGGGGAAGGGTATGGGCGCAGGGTTTGGCAGGACGCGCCACAACTGACCTTGGACGCAGCCACGCAGGACGAAGCGCTTCAATTGTTGCAAACGATTCGTTCCGCGATGGTTCGCGGAGACAGCGCGACGCTGATCGATATGTTCGAGGTACGCTTGCGGGATGTTGCCGTCGCGTACGGTGGGGCGCTGGATCGAAATGACGCGCAGCAGTTATTCGAAAAATGGATCGCGATGTTCGGCGCGGAGCCCGAACGAGTTTTACCGATTGAGTTAGACAAACTCGATTTTCGCCTCGCGGCGGAGCGCCGGTTGCTCGTTCCGCAGACGACGGCATTTGAAAGTGCGCTGCGAGTGGCGATTGATCACAAACAGGAAGGCAAGATCATCGGTCGCGCCGTCGTGCCGTATGATCTGAAGTTTGCACGAATCGACGGGTATTTGCGCATCGTGGCGTAAACCCAAGCGTTTGTCTTGGATTATGGCGTGAGGTTCACGTTGTCGAATCGAGCTTCGCCGGGCATGGAAACGCCGTTGCCGGTGTCGACGTACAGAAAGAGGTCGCATGCCGTGACATCGAACGGTTTTGCTGTTTTGGCTTCTTCGGCCCACGTTTTTCCATCGGGCGAAACTTCCCAATAAACCATTCCGCCTGTTTCCCGAATACGCCACCAATGGTGGTTCACATCATCATACGTTTTGGACCCCAAGTCGAAAGGACTGCCTTGCGAGGTATATCCCGACGTCAGTTTTCCGAGATTTTGGGTGATGCGCAAGGAACCGCCCTGGCAATCCAGGGACATCGTCATGTCGACGTTCGCCGCGGTATTGACCATTTGCGCAATTTCCACGGCCGCCGTCGATGATGTCAAATCGTACGCCGCGCCTGTGCGATATCCACAATACTCGGATACCGTTGGTGATGGGTGAACCACGAGTTGACCGTTTTTCTCTTCGTACGTGCAAGTCCCCTTGGTTCGCGACCGAGCCCAAACATGCGATGTCGAATTGTCATTGAAATCATCTTGAAGCGCGGATGTCGAACACCAATGCGGCATGGCCGACGGTTCTCCGCGGAGATTGTCGAAACGAACCTCGTCCTGCGCAATGGTGTTGGACGGCCAAAACGCGGTGACTCGAACGTAGCCGACAGCTTCCGGAATCACGCTCGACGTCGGGGCTTGTCCGCGCGGGGTCCACGTTTGGCCATCCGGCGACGTATCCCAGGCAAATGCCCCATTGGCTTCGCGAAGCCGCCAAAATCGCGTCGACGCGTCATGCGCATGCGAACCCTTCTCATTGAACGTGCCATTGATCGTCGCGCCAAACTTGATGAGGCCCGACTGATAATGAAGACCCACGTCATTCAGGTCATCGTATACCAACCCGATCGACATTTGCGCGTCGGTCATGGGATCGTTCGTTTTGACAATTTCTACGGTGATGAAACTATTCCGCAGATCATACATCCGTGTGGTTTCGAGCGCGCCATAACCGCCGTCGACCATCGTTCCCGACTTGGTAAATACCAATTGCCCCATACTCTGCGTCAACGTGGTCGTCGGACCGGCGTACGTGTCCCATAACCAGACGCTATCGATGGGATTGTTGAAGTTTTCCGTCAGAAGATCCACTTTTCCGCAGACGTCCACGATTCCGCCGCCGGATCCGCCGGATCCGCCATTTCCGCCTGCGCCGGCCATTCCGCCAGTGCCGCTCATTCCGCCCATGCCTGCGGCGCCCCCGGATTCGCTGCCCGAGCTGGAATTGCTGCTTGCGCTCATTCCGCCCGTGCCCGCGCCGCCGTTGCCCCCGACCGCGGAGCCCAGGCGCGGATCATACGCGTCCCAATTGAATCCGCAGGCGGGAATGGCCACGCACGCAAAACCGGCCAATCCCATGAGCACACGGAGCCGCATCCATTGCGTCGTGGATTGGAGCGAATTTGCGAAGCCCATCCGCTGTCCGTCGAAAAAGCGCACGGAAACCTCCTAAAAAGCAAGTTTATAGGTGACGGATGTACCGCCGGG
>CAYSYX010000708.1:0-4510 GCA_964435055.1 uncultured Polyangium sp.
GCTGACTCATCTTGTCGCTCCTGTTTCCTGCCCGGCTCCGTGCCTGGGTGGTAAACGCTTCGTTGCAGCTCCCTCGAAGATGTTCATGCATCTTGAAAAATATTCTCTGTGTTCATTTTTCTCGGGCAATAGTCAGCTTTGGAATCGCCAAGGCACTGGCGAAGTCACCTTCGGAATAGACAAGGCGCTCGCGGAGTCGCCATTGGAATGGCCAAGGCGCTCGCGAAGTCACCTGCGGAATGGACAAGGCGCTCGCGGAGGCACCTTTGGAACGCGCAAGGCACTCGCGGAGGCACCTTCGGAACGCGCAAGGCGCTCGCGGAGGCACCTTTGGAACGCGCAAGGCGCTCGCGGAGGCACCTTCGGAACGCGCAAGGCGGTCCAGGAGTGAGACTTGGCGCCATTGTGGGAAACGCCCTTGTTTGCCTCGTCTCGAGCTTGACGGTCTTGCGGTGATGGAATAGCTAATCGAAAGATGCGATGATGAACAAGATATTCGAATTGCAGCCGATGCCCCCTATTTCGCGCTGTGCTTTCCGCGTGGACGATCGACGGGTATACGCGTCATTGAGCGTGATCAGCTCCCTGTTTCTCGCAGCCTGCGGTCCGGCGACGTCCCCTCCGCCGGGGCATGCTGTGCGATCCGATGCCTCTGCCGTGGCTTCATCCCCATCGGCGGCTCCCTCGGCAAGTATGGCTGCAACGACAACAACTGCGCCGACTCCCAGCACCGACTCGGATATTCCACCAACGACGACGGCCGAAGCCGAAGACCCGGGGCCCGAGCTTCCGAAGGGGTTCGTTTATGTCGGCGAACGCGCGAGTACCCAATGCGGAGACTTACGTATCGAGAACCTTGCCGAGCCCAAATGGGCCGACTCCCGCTTCATCCGCGTGATGCGCGCGAACGGAACCCGCGTGTATGAAGCCCACGGGCGTGATATCAATTTCGGGACGAAAAAAGAGCCCGAAATGATGCGCGCTCGTTTGTCCGGGGAATTCTGCGGCGATCTGAACGGCGACGCAGTGCCCGAGCTCGTTTTCACGGAAAGCACGATGGGCGCCCATTGTTGTTATACGCGTTATGTCGTATCCATGACCGAGCCGCCAAAGCGCTTGCTCATGTGGGAGAAGGGCGATGCCGGCACCCAAATCATGCCCGTGAAATACACCCCCGGCTCGCTCTGGCAGCTCGAAGATCGCCTCGTGTTTTGGCCACCCTTCAATGTCGACCAAGGCGATCCGGTTCTCTCTTATGCGTCCGCTCCACTCGTCCCGGTCATATTCTCGTTGGTCAACGGCGAGTTTGTCATGACGTCGCTCTCGTTCCCCGCCGCTTATAAAAAACAACGGGACGAACTACGCGCCGAGTGCGCGAAGCAAGGAGGAAGCGGCTGTGACACGGAAATCATCGAATGGATCGACGGTCTGGCCATCGGCGATTGGTCCAAAGAAAGCAAAAACATCCAAGACGAGGACTTCCGCGCGACGCTGAACCGGCTCGCGACACCGACCAAAACCGCGCTGGCCCGAGCTGTGGGCTCATTAAAAAGCCCTGTGTTCACGAATCCGAAACCTTGATGGCAACCCTGCAAGCGTTGCGACAATTTGCGGTAAGTGCCTTGACCCGTGCATTGCGTTGCTCATGCGACGGATATGCTTGACCGCGGACCCATGCATTTCGTGCGTGTTGCATGGGTCCGCAATGGTCATGATTACGCGGCGAGGTATTCGCGCAATCGACGCCGCCGTCCCAAGATTCCGGCAGCCAAAACGAAGAACACGCCGGCTGCGGACCCCTCGGTTTGACCTGTCGAAACCATTCGACAATTGCAAGCCGTCGATCCGGGAGGCGGCGCAACGGGTGAACCGCCGGCCCCGGCCATGCCGGCCTCGCCGCCCATTCCGGCCACGCCGCCCGTTCCAGCTGCACCACCCATTCCAGCTGCACCGCCCATTCCGGCCGTGCCGCCTTGACCGCTGCCCGCCGCGCCGCCTTGACCTCCCATACCCATGACCGGGACGCACCATTGATTCATGGGATCGCATTCGTAGCCGGCCGAGCATTGGTTATTCGTCGTGCAGCTCGTGGCGCATTTGTTACCATTGCAAGCATACCCCGGTACGCATGGCATTTGCCCACCGGCGATACAGGTGCCCAGGCCGTCGCATTGCGAGGGATTGGTTTGCTCGGCGGCGCTGCACGATCCGGGGGCACACTCCGTGCCCATGGCGTATTTTTCACAAGCGCTCGCTCCGTTGCAAAAACCGGTTTGTCCGCACGAGCTTGGGAGTTGTCCGGCGCATTCATCGTCCGGGTCCATGCCCACTTTGATGCGCGTGCACACGCCGTCGCTGCCTTGGCCGGCTTTGGCGACCGTGCAGGCGACACAAGTCTCGTTGCAGGCCATATCGCAACAAACGCCGTCGACACAATGGCCGGATCCGCATTGGTTTGCCGCGGAGCACGGCGTTCCCAAGGTGCCCAAAGGTTGGCAGATCCCGGCGGAGCAGATATAACCGTTCACGCAATCATTGGCGGTTACGCAGGGATTTCGGCAAGCGCCGTTCGAGCAGGCATAAGGTGCGCAATCGACGCCCATGGGGCTCGTGACGCATTGACCGGTACCATTGCAAATCTGTCCGGCCACCATGGTTCCTTGGCAAATGCCGGCCCCGCACGACGTGCCTTGTGGATGCAGCTGACACGCGCCCGCGCCATTGCAGGCGCCCGTTTGTCCGCAGGTCGTCGCGGCTTGCTGCGCGCATTCATTGTCGGGATCCGATCCCGAGCCGACAGCTCCGCAAACTCCATCGAAACCGCTGCCTTTTTTGGCCACCGAACACGCTTGGCAAAGCCCGGTACACGCCGAATCGCAACAAACGCCGTCCACGCAATTGCCGGATGCGCATTGCGCAGCCACGCTGCACGCTGTGCCATTACCCAACGCCGTGACGCATTGACCCATGACACAAACGTATCCCGATGCGCAATCGGCACCGGTTGCACACGAACCTTTACACGCGCCGTTGATGCACGCGTAAGGAGCGCAGTTTTGCCCCATTCCCGTAGGCAAACAAAAGCCCGAACCATCACACATTCGAGTTTCCACGACCGTACCTGCGCACGTAGGCGAGCCGCAAGGTGTACCCAAGGCGCGAATTTCACATGCGCCCGAACCATCGCATTGACCGGTCTTTCCACAGGATCCCGCCCCGTCCGACATACAGTCGTCGTCCGGATCGAGTCCCGTCGAAATGAACTGACAAACTCCATCCGGTCCGAAGCCTTTTTTGCTGTTCGAACAAGCTTCGCAAAGTCCGGTGCAATCCGTGTCGCAACAGACGTTGTCAACGCAAAACCCCGAATTGCAGTCGGCATGCGCCGCGCACGCTGTTCCTTGGGGAAAACCTATTTGACACATATTCCCGATGCACGAATAACCCGGGTAGCAATCGGCATTGGTCGCACAGGAGAAATTGCAAGTGGCTCCGGTGCAGTTGTAAGGTTCGCACGAGGTCAAAGCTCCATTGGGCACGCACGATCCGGTACCATTGCATGTTCGTTGTTGGATCCCCGGGCCCACGCAGATCGAATCACAGCTGGTTCCGGTGGGATAGAGTGCGCAGCCGCTCGCTCCGTCGCATTTGCCATTTGTTCCGCAAGACGCGACGCCTTGATCGGCGCATTCATTTGCGGGATCCGTATTGGCCGTCATCGGCGAGCATACGCCATCGGTTCCGGCGCCTCGCGCGAGCGCGCTGCATGCTTCGCACGTGCCCGTACACGCGGAATCGCAACAAACTCCATCCACGCAGAAGCCGCTCGCGCATTGCGCGGCAGCCGAGCACGCGGCCCCGTTGGATCCTGCGGGTATCTCCGAAATGAGGCGAAACTTTGCGCGTCTCGAGCCGGCGGGTTGCGTTGGTTCATTACGAGCGTACACCATTCCAAGGTGTTGCGGTTGACCTGCCGCCAAACCGCTGACGATGTCGCTCGCAAATGCATCGGACGCCGCAATGAACGGCTGGGGATCCTTTACGACCGCATTGCTGGTCAAACGGACGCCATAACTGTTTGTCGGCTGATTCTGCGGACCGTTCGACCATAAATACCAATATTGCGTCCCGTCCCAAGCGGCTTGCGGTCGACCCAAGTAACCCGCGCTTATTGTGGAGAGCGTGATTCCCGTCGGATCGAGCACATTACCTGCGGCATCCACGCGAGCTGCCCGCACGTGAAAATCGGTGCTCCAACCGACGAGCCAATCCGATCCATTCGAGGTAATGGTCGGAAATCTCTCGTATACGCCGGATACCGTAGATATTGGAATGGCAAGCGCCGGGATATTCAGTACCGTACCTGCCGGCGTCACGCGTATTCCATAAAGATCGCCAAAGCTGTCGTGCGACTTCCAAACCACGAGGTAATTGGTGCCGTTGAAGGCCGCTTTCGGCTCGAAGCTCAGCCCATTGAAGATGATAATATCATTGGCATCGAGCACCGTAC
>CAYSYX010000709.1:0-4506 GCA_964435055.1 uncultured Polyangium sp.
CCACCCGACTGCCCGGAGCGCTCGCATTCGCAATAGCGTGCAACGTCGCCTGCACCGCGTCCCGCGACAAATACATCGTCACGCCTTCCCAAATCCAAAACGAAGGCACGTCCCTGGAAAAACCCGCCCGCAACAGCGATTGCTCGAGACTGTCCTTTTCAAAATCCACGGGGACAAACACGATCTCCGCAATACTCCGCAAGTTCGTCCGGGCCACGCGCTCGCGCTTGTCCCGTTGCGTGCTCGGATGATCCACCTCGTATACGCAGCATCCGGCAAGCTCCGGCAATCGATACGCGCGACCATCGAGACCCGCCCCGAGCAGGACGATTTGCTCGACCCCGTGAGCGACCGAATCACGTAATGCATCGTCGATCGCGCGTGTCCGTAATGCCACGTGGTACGTCAGGCCCGCCGAAATGACTCCATACGCGTGATGCAGCGCGAGCGTGGCTTTCGGATTATCTCGAGCTCGTTCGACCAATCGTGCCGGAAGGACAAACGGAAACGGCAATACCCCAAGCGCCAAAGGATCGGGGACTTTCCCCAAAGGCTCCGGAAGATCGCTGTAAATCGCCCGCATACCGGCAACGGCCATGGAAGTAAAGCTGGGGCGATCTTCGCGCACGAGTTTTTCCTTCAGAACTCACATTGTTGCGTGGTTTCGTTGCAATACGATCCCGAAGCCACGAATGGACAAATGTCGCCGAAGTAGCTCGTGCAGGGAATGCCGCACGCATGCGACGTGTGCGTGTAACAAAGTTGTCCCGGATCGCAATCGGCGTCGGACGCGCATCGGCAATTGAAATCGTCGGGCACCATGTTGCCGTTTTCATCGAGGCCATTGCAGCATTCCGTGACGTAGTAATCGCTGGCGCTGCAATCGTCGTCGGCACAATCGATCTTGCCGTCACAATCGTCATCGATGCCGTCCGTGCAGGCGCCCGTGCCGAATTCGGGCACTCCGGGACCGCCAAGGTTGCACGTGCCGCAATTACCAAACGAAACGCAATCGGGATCGGCGCAGTCGACGTACCAATCGCCGTCGTTGTCTTTGCCGTCATTACAAACTTCCGCCGGATTCGGCTCGATGAGCACATTGAGGACAAACGGGCCTTCGTTCGCGCCAAGGTCCGGATCGATGGTGTATCCATCGAGGAACACATAATACGTCCCCGGATAAAGCAGCGTGAATTCCACTTTGGCCGCCCATTGCACGCCGCCACTGTCATCGTCGCATGCGATCTCTTTGCCCGTATTGCACTTGCCCGTGCGCACGTACAAGACCGAATCGAAGGACGTTCCCACCGAATCGAGCACCACGTGCGAGGGATCCGTCAACGTGAAATAGAAAACGGCTTCGCCGGCATCTCCGCCGCAAGCGCCTTTCGTTTCGCTGACATTGCCCGTGGTATCGCCGGTGTACGTGCCCGATCCCGGAATGAGCTTCGGGGACAAACAGTTGGCTTGCTGCACGATGCAAATGGGCGTATTGGCGCAATCGGTGTCTTGGCAATCGATGAATCCATCGTTGTCGTCATCGGTGCCGTTGTTGCAAACTTCGGGCTTCGGCATGCAATTCGGCGCAAAGAAGCAAGCCGAGTCGGCGCAATCGATCTTGTTGTCGCAGTTGTTGTCTTTGCCATCGTCGCAAATCTCCGACGTGCACATTTGACACGCCGGCGAAACGAGGCAGGATGGATCGGCGCAATCGATGAGTTTGTCGCAGTCTTCGTCCTGACCGCCGGTGCAGACTTCGGGTTTGCCCGGAGGTACGCACGCGCAGGGGCTTTTGCCCGTGCAATCGGGATCGGCGCAATCGATGAGCAAGTCGCAATCGTCGTCCGCCTTGTTGTCGCACGTCTCGACGGCATTTTGACAAGTACACGTTTTCGACGGCGCGCAATCGGCGTCGTCGCAATCGATTTGGCCGTCGCAATCGTCGTCGAAGCCATTGTCGCAAACCGCGGATTCATTGGGTAAACATCCACAAGCCGGGGTCCCCAAACAATTCGTGTCGAAACAATCAACGATTTTGTCGCAATCGTCGTCGATTCCGTTGTCGCACTTCTCCCCGGTCGGCGAAGGCACGCATCCGCATTTCGGCGCGGAAACACAGCTCGGATCATCGCAATCGGCGACACCGTTGCAATCGTTGTCCGCACCGTCGATGCAATTTTCTTTGTTGCCCGGAAAAACCTGCGGGTTCAAATCATTGCAATCCGCGCCGCCACACAAAAGAGGCGGAAATCCATCCTTGTCATCGTCGCGAGGCCCATTGACGCAAAAGCCCGAAACACAAGCGTCCGTCGTGCAAGGATCATTATCGACACATTGCTGCGAAACCATGCATTCCGCGCCGCCGCCTTGGCCGCCTTGACCGGCCTGACCCCCCTGCCCGGCTTCGCCTCCGGATCCACCTTGGGCCGCATCGCCGCCCGAACCTTGGTCGCCTGGATCGTAATTCACGCCATCGAACGGCGTACGACTACACGCCGCAAATCCCAGCGCCATCCACGTCATACCTGCGAACAACGCGGCCAAACGACGGGACTCGAACGAACGGCGAATCGACGAAAACTTCTTCATGGTGGCTCACCCGGATTGCCAAAGAACGACAAGACCGGCCGGGCAATGCTACAAGCTCACGGGGCCGCGTGGGAAGTTCGTCCGTTGAAATCTCGTCTGAAACAACGTCGGAGCCCCCGCGCATGCTCGGCGCGGCGTTCGTCTCGGGCGTGGCGCTGTTGCGAGGGTGCGGTCCCAGCCTGACGATCGTGACGCTGGCTGCGTTTGCCCAACGTCTCGCATTGCCGCTTGCGGCGCTTTGGGTGGGCGATCGCGGGCGTTTGGCAGCTGCGGGAGTGCTTGGAGTGGCGGCTGTGCTGAGCCTCGTGCGCGTGCGCGCCACCGACGTGCTCGCGCGTCTCGTGCGCCTGCGCGTGGTGGAGATCTACATGGCGCCCATCGAACACGGCGAAGTGGTGCTGATGCCTGCGCCGGAAGTGCAATCGGCGCGTTTGGCGACGGGTTTGCCCATGCTCGTGAGTTGGGCGGTCGACGGCGTATCGGCGCTGTTTGCCTCGGCGCTCGCGCTTCCCGTCGTGACCGTGATGATCGCCTTGAGCGTTGGTCCGGACATACTTCCGCCGCTCCTGGCCGCAGGTGTCGTCGGCGGCATCGTGACGATGCTTTTGTCACGACGGGTCGAACGAGCGTGGTGGCGCGTGTTCGAACATACGCGACAGCTCTTGGCGGTTTCCGATGCGGGTTTTTCCGGAGCGGTCGACCTCGTGGCGCATGGCCGAGCGCATGCGTTCGTCGACGGAGTTCGTCGGGACGTGGTGGGTTTGACCAGGATGGAGCTCGGTGCGCGCACGACAAACGCGTTGGCTTCGTGGGGAGCGGCCGTCGCCGCGATCGCCACGGCGCTGGCGTGGACCGCATTCACTTCGAAAGAAACCGTTCATTTTCCCAACGAGCGCGACATCTACCGGACGTTTCTTTTGGTGCTCTCCGCGGCCCCGACGCTGCAAATGTTTCTGAGCAGCGCGACGAATTTCTTCGCCGCCCGGAACGAGCTGGCCTCCATGGCCGAGTTGGTCGAGGAACATCACGCGGCGGCCAAGGATCGCGCCCGGGTTCGTCCTACGGAACCCCTGGATCCAACCGTCGAAATTCGCGTCGAACGAGTCACATTTTCCTACCCGCAGCGGCCTACGGCGCTCGACGGGCGATCGAAACTTCGCCCCTTGCTGGACCTCGAGTTTGTCCTGCCCGCCGGAGAGAGCTTGGCGGTGCTTGGCCCGAACGGGTCGGGAAAAACCACGCTTTTGTATCTGCTGCTCGGCCTGATCGCACCGGTCTCGGGACGAATTTTGGTGGGCGACCGTCAGGCGAGTGAAGTGGCGCGTTTGTGCAGCGATCGCATCGCGTTCGTGTCGCAACGGCCGTTCGAGCCTCCGGAAGCCACCATCGAAGATGCTCTTCGCGCGTTTGACAAAGACGCACCTCGGGATCGGCTCTTGTTGGCGCTGGATGCCGTGGGCCTTTTGTCGTCGATGCGTTCACGAGCGCAAACGAACGAGGAGCTGCTGGGCATTCGAACGGCATCGTTGTCGCGAGGTCAAGCGCGTCGGGTGATGATTGCCCGGGCGTTGGTTCGGGATGCCAAACTCATCGTCCTCGACGAACCCGAAGCGCATCTCGACACGGAGAGCGTCGCGGAGCTCGGCGTGCTTTTGCGGCAACTTGCGCGCACGCGGCGCATCATCGCGGCCGTGCACGACGAAGCGGTGACGGGTTTTGCGCAACATGTCTTGCGGCTGGGGGAAGGACAAACGCCGCTGTCGAGCGAGCGGAGGCCGCATCGCGACGATCGTACGAGCTCAAAGGAACCCGCACGATAACGTTTCTCGTGCGACCGCGTTTTTCAGGGGAAAAATTCAGCGCAACAACCTGCTTTGACGTCGCATGCGAACGTACCCGCGGGACCTTCACACTTCG
>CAYSYX010000710.1:0-4505 GCA_964435055.1 uncultured Polyangium sp.
ACCCGGTACCGATGAATGGAGAATCACCACGCCGTCCATCTTGGGTGCTTTGTTGTAATCCGAGGGGAACGTGGCCCAGCCGAGGAGCCCGCCGCCCGGATTGCTCGAGTAAATATTGAGATCGGCCGCTGCTCCTCGTCGCAACGCATTCTTCATTTGCGTCTCGGCGGTCGTTCCCGGTTGTGCCGTGTACCACGACGCATTGGTCGTGCGATCCGTTGCCACGAGGTTGAACGACCACCCCGTCAGTGCGTAGGCGTTATTGAGCACGATCATCTGATCATTGATCATCTGCGTCGTGATGTCTCCGTTCGAGACACCCGTTCCATTGTTGATGACGTGGAAGTACACGTTGATCGTTCCGCCGGTCAGGGCTTGCGGCGTGGATCCAGCGCCGGGCTTCTGCTGTGTACTTTGCTTGGTCTTGGCCATGAATTGCGCGACCTCGAAATCAATCTCGAGGGCTTCGTTTTCCGACACTTCGCGCGTGTTGCAGCGGTGGTATTGCACCGGTCCGGTCGAAGCTGCCGCTTCTTCTTGCCCCGGTTCATCCACGGTGATTTCATCCGCTTCCGGATCACCCGTCTCGGCAACACAGCCCACGCCCATCAACAAACCGCCGCTCACGAGCACGGCCATCGCTGCAAAACGACGAGCAAAATGCGAATCTTTCATGTCCAAGACCTCCTCAACCAGCTGACCGAATTCAGCTGACGTAAGGATATCTCAGGGGCGGGCGAGATGAAATCGATTTCTTTGTATCGCCGACCTTCGCGACGTCTTTTTTTTCGATGTTGGTAATGCTTTGGATTGCAGATACGCGAGTCTGCCGACGATAATGAATTTCTTCGCGTCCACGCCATGCACTCGACAGTGACGACGTTTCTTTCGAATGGCACCAAATGGCGGTTACGGCCCGCATTTTCCCAGCGTATACGCGGGCTGCTTGTCATTGTCGATATGCGTGAGCGGCCATTTCGATCCGTCTTCGGCGCGGACGGTGGTGCCCTTCTTCAACAACGCCGGATTCGCTCCCGTCACTCGGGAAACGGATTCTTCCCAAGACATACCCGGCATGGCCATGACTTTCAGGCACAGCGATTTCGCATTGGCATCCGAGCCGGAAAATTCGTAATGGTATGACTCCGGGCCAAACTCGGCGTCGAGCTGCGAGCCTTCGACTTTCAGCTTGAACCCTCGATTCTTGTAATACTCCTCGGCTTGTCCTCGGGTGAACGAAACGACCTGCGGCCCGGTGCATTTCACCTGTTTGCCCGTTTTCCGATAAAAGTACGCTTGGCCCTTGGGGCAATTCGAATCGCCGTCCTTGACGAGTTTGTCCAGCTCTTCGGGGCTCAATTCTTTGCGCGGCATGTAATTGCGCAATTGATTCGCATTCGATTGCAGCGTTCGCTGCACCTTTTCGAGCTCGGCCACTTCTTTGTGCAGATTCGCTTTTTTGCACAGCGGAATCGTACTCTCTACGGCTTCCAGCACCGGCTGCACGTCGCCCAGCTCTTTGGATTCTTTGGCCTCCAAGCCGGCGAGCAACGCGTGCGTCTTCATGTAGCTGTCACGACACGCCTTGGCGTCCTCGGATTCGCAACCGAGGTGAGTCCACAGGCCTGCGAGCAGCAACAAGCGCGGGACGTGAAGGCTTTGCAGCAGCCGAGCGATCTTGGGGTTGGAACGTGTACCGAGGGACGTCATCGCGGCCCACTGTACAACGGGACGACGTTTTGGGGGTATGGAAAAATGATCCGAAATCGCGTGCGTGTTCGGACTGTTTGGCGAGGTGCAGGTTATTGCGGGCAAACGTGAGGGGAGGGGGACGGCTATTGCGCCCAAAGCTCGATTTGCGCGCGACCGCCGCCGGCCAGGTTGCCGTATTTGAATTCCACGGCGCGAATGACTCGATTGCCTCCGGGCAAATCGATGACGCGGCTGCGCGTGTTTTCACCGAATACATGACGAACGTTCGGCGAGAAATCCGTTCCATCGCCGAATCGAACGACGATGTCGAACATTTCGAGCGAGCTGTGTTCGACCACGAGATTGATTTTCGTAAACTTTCCTTCCGCACGCCCGACCGGAATGACATCGCGATCGGCACCGCCATTGACGATCCGCTCGCCGAGTTTTTCCCAGCCCGTGCGCTGTTCGAACTTGGCATCGGCCCGATCGTCCTGACGTTCAATGGCTCGTTCATGGGAAACTCGAGCTCGACGACCGCCGCCGCCGCCGCATCCGACCACCAGGATTCCAAGCATGGCAACCATGAGCCCGTTGACCAACATTCGCATACGGTTTCTCCCTGTGAAGTTCATTGATCGGCGACTGTAACATGATTCGAGCCGGAGAGGAAGTGGCCGAGCACGTGTCGGCATTTTTGCGCCTTGATGTTGGGTTTCTCGGCAAACGAGCGCTGATTTTTTCTGCACATCCGCTGCGGGCGATGATATAGCTTTGCGCTCAACACATTCGACAGGTTCCGCGGATGAACAAAATCGCTCGTTCCCCAGGTTTCGGTGTAGCTGCTGTCGGAATGATGCTGGGATTGCTCGCACAAATCGGCGGCGGCGCCCAAGCGGACGAGGACGAGCAGAAACTTCGTGCTCAAACGTTGTTCGTCGAAGGTCGTAAAGAAATCGACAAGGGTGATTTCGTCGCGGGGTGTCCCAAGGTTCGCGAAAGTCTCACATTGTTCACGGTCGCGAATTCGCTGTTCACGGTGGCGCAGTGTGACGAGCAAGAGGGGAAAATTGCGGCGGCGTTCGAGCATTGGGAGCGAGGTTTGGCGCTCATCGATGCCAAGGATCCTCGAGCGAAGATCGCGAAAGAGCGGATCGAGGCGCTGGATGTGCAAGTTCCGCGAATTCGCGTCGTCATTCCTCCAACGTCGGCTTCCGTGACCGTGCTGCTCGACGGTGCCGAATTGGTACCGGCGATGCTCGCGACGTTCGTGCGCGTCGAACCGGGCAAACACGTTTTCATTGTCCGCGCGTCAGGCAGGCAGGACGCAACGCGTGAACTCAAACTCGCCGAAAAGGAGCGGACGGAGTTTGTTGCGACGTTGGGGCCGCCCGTCGAGGCAGGGTCGAGTTCAAAGGACACCGTGGTCAAACCTTCACCGTCCGGTACCGCTGTTTCTCCGCCGCCATCTCCGACTTCTCCTCGGCGAACGGTCGGGGCCATCGTGGCAGGTGTCGGGGTCTTGGGACTTGTCGGAGCGGGCATCACCAGCGCATTCGTTTACGGCGTCGATACGGATTTGGCGGCGTTCGACAAGAGCTGTGCGGAGGGACTTTGCAACTGGTCGGCTCGGCCGGAAATGGTGGATAAGTACAAGGCGCTCCTCACTGCGAATACCGTTTTGTTCGGCGTGGGCATTGCGGGGATTGCGGCGGGGATGAGCCTCATTCTGACGGCTCCTCGTAAATCGCCTGCGAACGCCGTGCTGGTGCCGTTCACCGTGAATGGCGGTTATGGAATGAGCGTGTTCGGGAGGTTTTGATGTATTTCAGGAACAAACTCATTTTGCTTTGTTTGGTCGTCGGTGCCGGCGGATGTATCGTTGCTTATCCGTTGGATAAATACGACGCTTGCGCCGATAAGAAATGCGTCCCGAAATCGTGGGCGAAGCGATATGGTGATGGCGCGCCGATGCGTGCGCTTGCTTTGGCTGAAACGTCTGCGGGACACACCCTCATCGCCGGCTCATTTTCGCAAACGATGACCCTTGGTAAAACCGTGCTGCACGAGTCTGTAGACCCCAACGAAGCCGGGTTTGTCGCCTTGCTCAACGAGAGCGGCAATCCAATTTGGGCGGCTGATTTCAGCGATATCGGCGCTCACGGGAGCGCGGTGCAATCCGTTGTCGTGGGTTACAGCGATACTATTTTTGCGGCGGGATTCATCCGCGATCAAAGTGCGGAGACCAAAACCGGCGCGATTGTTCGATACGACGTGTCGTACACCGACGGCGTGCCAACGGTTTCGCGCGTGAACGACGTCCTGCTTCGCGACCCGCAAGGATCCGTGGACATGGATACCGAAATCACGGCGATTGCCATGGATCCGGAGCAGACCGACATCATTTATGCCGTGGGCCGAATCAATAAATTCGGGGCTCTGCCGTGTCTGGTTGCGACCGAAGCCAATCCGGGCATGTTTTTGGCCAAGTTCACCGCCGACCTCAAGTGCCAATGGGCGAAACGATTGGCCGCCGACGATGCGACTCCGACGGCAATCACCGCCCATAACGCATCGAAGAACGGCATCTGGTTGACTGGATATTTCTCGGGACTGCTCGAAGGTGACGGGATGGCTGCGTTCACCGCGGTAGGCATGTCCGATATGTTTCTTTTTAACCTCGACCCCGCAGATGGCGCAATTCGCCCTCAAAATACGAAACATCAACATAGCTCCCTCGAATCCACCGCGTGGATCAAGCCGACGGCAATCGAGACGGCCGATGACGAAGACATGGGGCATGACGTCATCGT
>CAYSYX010000711.1:0-4495 GCA_964435055.1 uncultured Polyangium sp.
CGCATAGATCGACGGGTTTCGCTCGGCTGCGCGCTTCCCCGCCGCTTGCTCGTCAACCCATGCGGATAAGTGGTCGAACCGACGCGACAAAGGCGTGCCACGAAGCACACAACGCGGAAGGCTATTGCAGAATATCCGAACCATCCGGATCGCTATCGCGTGGTGTGCCTGGATCCGCGTCGATCGCGCACTCGTCATTTGAATCGATGGTATCATCCATGCGCACACCATAGGAGAGACGTGCATCAATCTTCACGGTGTCGAGATATCGGGCAAGCGCGAGTCCAGAAGCATCGCGAATTGACGTCAATGCTCCGATCGTTGCGGTTGTCGCAAGTCGTGCGCGGTCCTCCTCCCCAATCGGGAAAGATTGCAAAACCATGTATGCGGATTTGGCGCACCACGCGTGCAAATTATCGGGCAAGCCGTACATCGCCTGCTTTTCAGCCTGAATGGCAGCAAGGTCATTCTCGCATTCTGCTAGCTTTTTTTCGAGCAGACGTTGACGCTCGTTTGCCGCCGCAAGCCGTTCTGCAAAATAAGTTTCTTGCTGCGATCGTTGTAGGCGCGCCTCGTTGAGTTTTCTCGAATACGATATTATCGTATCAACTTCGTGCATTTCAGCCCTATTGCGTTCCGCTGTAAGAACCTCGAATTTTTCAACGTATCGATTTTCGGCACGTGCCCAAACCCAGGCACAGAAAGCTATGGCTACCATCGGTACGATAATCGCTATGACCTCCATTTCGCACCTCCCATCAACGCAAGTACCCACAGGTGCAGGCAGATTTGCCCGCGCAAGGCCCAGAGTCCGTAACTGTCGAGGGAATCGGGCCAGAAAAGAAATGCTATTGCGGGCAACGTCGACACCCAACTCGCGACAATGCCGACACCGTGCCACGGTCGCGGTTTTTTACGAAGTTTCCACCATTGCCTGATTGAGACGATTTCGAGCACGAACGCAATGATGTGCACTGCTGCGGCAAGACGAAACCAGGATGAACCACGGATCAACGGATATACCGCGGTAGGCACCCCGCATGAAAGCAACCACAGAATGACAAGCGGTAACACTGGTGCACGGACAAACGTCCAACGGATCCATGCTGCAATACCCAAGGGCCACGCGAAATACAGCGCTTGCTCCACTGCGAGCAAGGTACGATCATAAAGACCAGAAAGCGGCACGTCCCCTACCGGTGTACCCAGTTCGCTAATGCACTCGCCAATTCGCGCCGACAAAAACATTGCGCACCAAACGATCGCCAGCGCGTACGCGTCTGCGCGATGTTCTGAGCGTCGCTGGGCGATAGCATATGCGACCAGAACGAAGCACGCGACACCGTGCAAACTGATGGCAGCAAGCGCAAGCTCATCCACCGCGAGGCCGTTTCACCCAAAAGTCGGACTCGGTGCCTTCGCCATGGGATTGCGTTTCGCCCTCGGCGGCGCTCTTGCCCCCACGAGGTCGTGTCGTGATGTCCGCCTCAGCGTCGCTCTTGCTGTGTGACGGTTGCTTCTCGCGTAGAGTCGACTTCTTCGATGTTCCCTTGGACGTACCCTTCGAAGGGCGCGCAGAGGTAGCGCTAGGGGCGTTTTTCGTAGCGGTGCGTTTGGTTTTACCCGTGGGCATTCGCGGCGAATAACACTGTGCGCTTGGGATGTCCAGACGTTTGCCGCGAAGGCAGTTTGCAGCACGACGGGTGCCCTGACATCCCTCGGTATCACCACCAGCTACGTGTGCTCGGGCAAATGCGGGTCCCGTGCGTCACGCGGATCGGGCAAACCATGATGAAGCCATGGCTTTATGCGTTCGCCAATTCGTCGTTACTGAGTCTGGCAAGAAAGCTCGTTGCCCAGGCGATTAACGCTTCGGGCGGAGCACCTTCGCCATTCCACGCAACGATCAACGTCTCGAATTCGCGCAAAGCGGCAATGAAATCCGCATGCACGTTTGATGCGTCCATCCCGTGCAATCGCTCGATCGATTTCAGCAGTTCGTCTTTTCGCAAAACGCCGTCTGTCATTGCGGCGTAAAACACGCTCCCGAGCCCGGCGCCGATCCATTGCAACGCGATATGATGGAATGCCGCGAGCACAGTCAGCACGTGTGTGATGGACGTGGGCAAACGAGCGGCATCTATTTGCAGGCGGGCTTTATCATCGGATCGCAATGGTTTAACCCACGTGCGCTCGTCGGTAAATAGGCAATCGTACAGCCTTGCCTCTCCGATTTCCCGATGATTCGTCTTTACGTCCAATACGAGCTGCGTCCCGATTTCCGGCGGCATGTACTCGCATCCAAAAGTAGATTTGATCTCCCGGACAATCCATTCTGCATAAGCCTGCTCGTCCTTCGTCAAATCGAATGACACGTCTTCTTCTTTCTGAATTGCGTGATTGATATTTTCATCATGAATCCAGGATGCGAGTTCTGGGCTGATGGATCGTCCCTGAATAAAAAAACAGATTCCTTGATAGGGGACCGAGTACCCGTCGATTTGTTTCGCCACGTCGACCAAACGCGAGCGGCACACGACGTAATACGGGGCGAGAAAACTCACGCCAAACCAAAGCGTTCGGTGATCGGGGGAGTTTGGCAAGGAAAGCGTGAACAAATAGCAGCCATCAAAATTCCCCGTTGGAAGGTGCAAAGAGTGATTCGTGACCATTCCAGGGAATTGGTCCGAGATACGGCCAAGCATGCCGGTCCATCGCGGGTCCGTCGCGGCGTGGCGTCGTGCGTCTATGAGCCGACGATGCTCGTCCGTTTCGTCTCTTGTCAACGCGGAATCTGAGGAACCTATCGCGCGAGGGTAGTAGCGATAGACAATTTCCAGCAATGCATCGATCTTGTGTTTCATGGGTTCATTATTCGTGCGCCAAGGTTTTCATGCTTTGCTCTGAATTGCGCGATCATTTCTTTCTTGAATGCAGTGCAAAAAATTCCCTGTGGGAGTTCAGTGGGCCAAACGTTTGCCGCGGCGTAATTTGCAACTTCCGCGCTGTAGGTCGCCGCCGTTAACGGCGAAATCGTTCCGTACGCCGAGTTTCGGATAGGCATACCGATTCGAACCACGCAGGAATAGATTTCAAACAAATTGTTTGCAAACGCTAGCACCGTGTTGGACTCTTGCCAACCACCCCCACTATCTTTTCCATCATCCTTGACGATCGTTACAAACGAAAAATTCGATGGGCGGAAATACGAAATGACGTTTGCCAGGCATTGATTATCCGTGGGCGCGCAACCGCTCGCTGGGTCGGACGTGGCGCCAGTAGCAATCATTGATTTGTCTACCGTTTGCGCTGCCGCGCTCCGCTCTGTTTGCGCGAAAGCAAGGCCCATGGCGAACGGCGTCAATACGGTTGCAATGATAATGTTGAGGATTCGTTTGCCCATGGTAAAACCTCCGACAAAGTGGCGTTCTGCTCGCTTGCCAGCATCGTATGGGGTGGCGCAAACGGTGTCAAATTTTGGGGCATGAGGGCAAGCCGCGGCGTGCACGGTTCGTCATTATGCACGGCACGTTCGTCCCACCATGGCGCCGCTTTGCGAATTGAGCCGCTGGATCCACGCGGTTCGTCCCATTGCATCATGGTCAGTTCGTCAATTCGCACTTTCCGTTCGTCATATTGCACGCGGGTAACCGCGTGCCCGCGGGATGCGTGTCACGAATTTTTTGCTCGGGTCGAGAACACGTTCACGAATCCCGCAACGGAAATAGGGACGTTTTGCGTACGTGATACCCGTGGCACGTTCTCTGCGCAGCGGACACTTCTCTGCGCAGAGAACTCCCCGTTCTCTGCTGGCCACGGCCGAGGGAAGCAGAACAGCGGGACGAACATTGCGCACGCACAACGCCGTTGATCGGGGTGCGTCGTGATGGAACTTCGCTCCATCGGGCACTCGTGCGGCGCGCAGAGAACGCGACGACGACTGCGTAGGTCGTCGCGTCGACGATCGCGAGCTTCACGACGTCAAGGCGCTCCGGTCGAATACGCTTGCGCTTGCAGGTGCAAGCGGCTTGCGACGCAAGCCCTACGCGCACAAGCGCAAGCACACCCGCACGAGCGCGGGTGCATCGCGCATAAGCGCGCGGCGCATCTTCCCGGCGCGATTGTGTTGTCTCACATGTCTCGCGACCCTGTGTCTCATGAGACAAGCCTTCGGTGTAACATGAGACAAGAATCTTGACGCGGTAACCATGGAGGCCCTTGACAACCGAGTCCGGCGTGATCGTGCGGGAATTTCGAAGGCGTACCGAGAAAGGGCACGGTGCGCCGCGAACGCTACTCGCATGCGAGTAACGGATCGTGCCGGGTTGCGAGTGGCATTTCGTGTCATGACACGAAAATCAGTCTGGCACGAACTCGCATGCGACTAGCGGATCGACACGCGTTGCGAGTACGGCGCGGGCGTTCGTCGGTGTGTCGATCGCGTCGAGTGTGTCGTGACACAGCGGACAATGAAACACACCGGAAAGGGTTTCTC
>CAYSYX010000712.1:0-4484 GCA_964435055.1 uncultured Polyangium sp.
GGAATGACCCTTCCTCGACCTCGCGTTTCCACATCAACCCCGTCACCTTGTCGATGACGACGCCGTCCGCCTCGCGGATTTCGTAATCCGCCAAATTGGGCAAACCTGTCCCCACCGGATTGGGCATAGGCCATAAAGCCCACGTCGTGCCTTGACACGATCCGTCGCGGCAATCCGATTGGTTTGTCGTGTCGCACGTATTGCCACAACCGCCGCAATGAGCATTGTCGTCAACGGCGTCTACGCAAACGTCACCGCAAGTGAGCCCCGCAACGCCCGGACAAACGCACGCGCCCGTCGCACACGACGCCCCCGCAGCACATTGCATCGCACAACAAACATCGGCCACGCAATTCCCACTGACACAATTTTCCCCCGTCGAACACGTCTCGCCATTTTCGTGTTCGCACACGGCTTGCTCGTTGCACACTCCGCGCACGCATTCCGCGTCCGAGCCCCCATTCGGCACGGGCTTGCAGATCCCGTTGTTCCCTTCCCCAAGCCCCGAACATGCCCGACACGGCTCGCTGCACACTTCATTGCAACAAACCCCATCCACGCAATTCCCACTGAAACATTGCTCGGCCAACGAACACGGGCTCCCATTACCGAGTTTGCACGTCCCATGGCCGTCGCACGATCCCGTCCCATTGCACGGTTTTCCCGCGCCGGCAAACGCTGTCCCGCACGTTCCGCCCTCGCACGTCCGCGTCCCACACGCATCATCCACGCCCGGACAATCCACCGACGATACACATTGCGCCACCGTCGGCGGCTCTTCGTTCAACCCCAACAACTCGGCACATGCCGAGGTCACACACGCCAATCCCAAATAAACCGCCCACATCATTCGGTTGTTCGAGCTCATTCAAAATGCCCCTTTCCATCCGAACCACGCCCGCCGGGAATCCACATCCACCACGAACGCCTGGTCCTTCGACTCGGTCTTCGCCGGACCGGACGAACTCGAACCCACCAAAATCAAGCCCAAAACGCTCAAGGCGCCGCTCACACCCAACCCGACGGAGGTCAGATTCGCCAACGCCTTCGCTTCATTCCACGTCTCCAATCCGCTCGCATCGGGGCATCGTTTGGCAGGACAATTTTCATCGACGAACGTTTTTTTCGAATACGCCACGCCGCCCGTCACAGCAAACCCGACCAGTCCCGCCACGCCCACGCCCAACAGCACCAATCCCCCTGTCCGAGCGTTCGATGGTTGTTCCCGTACATTCGCTTTTCCAACCAAACTCACCGGTGGTGGAGGAGGCAAATCCACGACCAGAATGATTTCTTTCTTGTCGTTGCGCTCGATCACGAACCGATGCTCGTGCACCGGCCCATTTGGAACCTGCGTCGTGACGACGTGTTCACCCGGATCCACGGGCAACGCAATGCCGAGCATAGCCGCCGACACGTGGGTTTTATGATGCAGGATCTCAACCTGTTCCGGCGCATTCGCGGGCAATCGCAAGGTCAACGTCGGAATGACCGCGGCAAACTCCGCCCGCTTTTGTTCGGCTTCCACCGCCCGCTCCTGGTACTTGACCTGTTTTTCCTCGGATAAGGCTCGGAATTCCGCCAGAAATTCCAAATAATGGGCCGACGCGGAAGCGATGAGTCCCGCATCCTCCTCGCATTTCGCCAGCCGAAACATCGTCCCGGGTTGCGGCGCCAATCGTTGACTCTCCGCAAAATCCCGACAAGCCGCCACATAATCTTTTTGGTCGTATTCCGTGACCGCTCGATTGAAAATCTCAATCGCGGCGGCAACGTTTTGAGCCGATACCTCGGCCGTCCACATAAGCCCCGCCAAACCCGCGACCAGTCCAAGCCATTGTCGTGTTTGCATATTTCCTCGTCCGAACATATCGTTTTACTCGCCCCATCCCGTCGCCGTGGGTTTCGGTGCAGGCGCTTGCGCAGGCGCCGGCGCCGGCGCAGGCGCAGGCGCAGGCGCAGGTGGTGCAGGTGCAGGTGCAGGCGCACGCGTGGCCGCACGCTCACGTACGGGCGTCGCGCGCTCGATGTCTTTCTTCGGTTTGTCCGACTGCGGAACGACCGGTTCGGCCGCAACCAGTTCGACCGTCGGCTGCGCCGGCGTAATGGGCGGCCCTGACGAACCTGCCGGAGACGTCTCCGTCGATGTATTTGTCGACGTATTGGACGGCGCATTGGACGGCGTCACCGTTTTTGCGTCGACCGCGGATCCCCCCGCGGCGGGAGCCGATGACGTTGCTGACGTTGCTCCGTCGATCCCCGCGGTCGCGACCATCCGACCCACGAAAAACAACACGCCAATGACGAGCAAGGCCGCCAAACCCAGCAACACGACCACCGCTCTGCGCGTTCGCTCATTACGCGCGAAACCTCGCGCCTGAGCCCCGGAAAAACTCGCCGACAAGCCCAAATCCGTCACCTGCGTCGACGAAACCTGATGACTCGATACCGCAGGTGTTCGTCCCGGATACACCACCGTCGCCGCGTCGTCCGCCGAAGGCGCCGATTCCGACGCCGCTTCACTCGTTTGTCCCGGCAGCTTTCCTTCCACCCCGAGCTCGGCGGGAGGCGCCACGCCCAACGCATTGGCCAACGCAACGATCGCCTCCGTCGCCCGATTGTACCGTTTTTGCGGATCCTGAGCAGTCGCTCGGCCAAACCATGCATCAAACGCCGCGGGCAATTCGACGTCCTGCCGAGTGGCCCGCGCCGTCGCCGCTTCCGTCGGGCCGAACATCACCACCGCGAGAAACGAATAAACATTCCCCTGTTTTTCCTTCTCCTCCCGCCAATACCCCGCCCCCACGAGAAATGTATACGCCATCATTCCCAGCGAAAACATGTCCGTCGCCGGACTGACTTTGCTATTCGGGAGAAACTGCTCCGGAGCCATGTACATCGGCGTCCCAATCGATTGCGTCGCATTCGCCTCCGTCCCCTGCTCCGCGATCAACTTCGCAATGCCGAAATCCAATACCTTGATTCGCGCGGGCCCATCATCCTGCTCCGCCAGAAACAAATTTTCCGGCTTCAAATCGCGGTGCACGATCCTCGCCCGATGCGTCTTGTCCAAAGCAAGCGCCGCCTGTCCCAAATACTTCACGGTTTCGGCATACGAAAAACGCTTGACCCGCGCCAAACGTTTTCCAAGCTCCTCGCCGCGCAATAGTTCCATCACGAGAAAGGGCATTTTGGTGTTTTCATCAATGCCCGCGTCAAATACATCGACGATGTACGCGCTCTCCACCTTCGCCGCAACACGAGCCTCCTGCCGGAATCGCTGCCGCAGTTCGTCACTCGAAACCAGATGCGGAAGCATCACCTTCAGCGCCCGCCGTCGCTCCGTCTCGACATGCAAAACTTCGTATACGGTCCCCATCCCGCCCTGGGCAATGCATCGAACGACGCGGTATCTCCCAGCAAACAGCGACCCTTCCGCCAAAACCAACGCCGACCCGTTCATCGACATGTCCCTCGCCTCGTCAAGAAGATGGCCGGATGGCGCATGCACGACGCGAACCCAATCGCGCAAAATCGCGCAACGTCATTGCGCTCTTCACGCAATTCAACCCTTTGTGGTACCATCGCCCGTCATGAAACGTCTCCGTCCTTCGTTTGTCTTGACAGTCCTTCTTTGCAGTGTCTTCGCCGGTTGTGGCAGCGATCCCGCTCCGCCCGTCGATGATCGCACCCGCGCCATCGTCGATTTCGCCGGCGATTTGACCACGGAAAACCGCTTCTATGACTTTCCTTTCCCGTCGGATCTACGGCTGACCAAGTCGGGAAGCCCGGACTTGACCGGTGTACCGCATCCCTCCGCGGTGGCGTTTTGGGACAGTTGGATTGGCCTCGCGATGGACCGCAAGGCATTTCCCACGATACCCGTCGCCTATTTTCGGTTCACTGCCGACCTTGCCCCGCACGATCCCGCGAATGTCATCGCCGCCGAGAAAACGTCCCCCATTCTCCTCGTCGATATCGATCCCGACTCCCCCGAGCGCGGTCGATTGATTCCCACGGTCGCCGCCACGCCGGAGGTCGACGATTACACCCCCGAACATACGCTCGAAGTCGCCCCGCGCCCCGGATTCGTGCTCCGTGAAAATCGACGTTATGCCTTCGTCGTCATGACAAACCTCGTGGATGCCGCAGGGAAAAACCTGGCCCCGAACGATGCCTTGGCGCAATTGAAGGCCGGACAAACCGTTGCCGGTGTCCGCGGCACCGACGCGGGAAAGCTTTATGCTCCGCTGTGGGAAACGCTGACGACCTTGGGCATCGATGCTGCGGAAGTCGCCTCCGCGACGGTGTTCACCACGGGCGATGTCGTCGCCGACAATCACGCGATCTCGGAAAAAATCCGCGCGGCGCACACCATTACGATCGAAAACCTGAAAATCGATCCCGACGATGGACTCACGCACGACCGGTATTGCGAATTGATCGGCACGGTCAAGTATCCGCAATTCCAACAGGGCACCCCG
>CAYSYX010000713.1:0-4484 GCA_964435055.1 uncultured Polyangium sp.
GGAGATACGTGGACGGCGCCCTTCTTCATGAACAGAGCTACCATATCGCCCGTGGGCACGGCATGCTTGCCCTCGCCTTCGAACTCGGCAGGAGAGCAGCCTCGTGCTGGGGGATCGCTGGGGAGCTGGATCGAAAGCTCGCGATCTTGCTCGAGATCCTGCGGAGTCCGCCACCGGACGTCCTTGCGGCGGATATCTTCTACGCGCGGGCAAGCATGTATGAGTTCTTCGTCTATGACAAACCCAATCTGAAGCGTGCCGAGCGTACGCTCGACGAACTCGAGCGTATGGTGCTTGCCGATCCCACATTGCCTCACGCAAACGTGCCTTACCTGAGAGCTGAGCTGCGGGAGCTGCAGGGGCGATATGCCGAGGCGCTCGAGCTCCTCGAGACTAGCTGGATGGAGCACAGCCCTCATGCGTACGCCAAGTATCAGTGGGCTCTGTACGCAACTCGAATCAACCTACGGTTGGGTCGACATGTAGCGGCCGAACGTTGGTGCGAGATTCTTGGCGTGACGAATATCGGAGATGCTCGGAGTCGGGCGAATTGGCATCTCATGCGGGGTCACGTCGCGCTCTTTGAAAATAGCGTGAACGAGGCCTACCAGCGTTCGATGGACGCGGAGGATGCGGCCTTGGACCTCAGGATCCGTGCCCTGCTGCTCGATCCTTCGCGCGGCGATCCGAACAGCCGGCACCACCCGGCGCGCAAACTGATGGCTCGTCGCCGAGCCCATCAGACGCAGATCGACATGCTATTCGACTGGAAGCTACTCAGGATCGACTATCGCTTGGCCACTGTTCGGCACGCTGCTGGTATAGACCCGGTCGACGACCTCTGGTACAGTCGGGCGCAAAAGGTATCCGCTCAGATTCGAGTCGTGGATCGCACTGATTTGTTGCAACGTGCACGCCACGTCCGACGAGCCGCAGCGTTTGCTCGGAGATACGCTGAGCAGGTGGACGGCTGCCTTGAATCCGAGTTTCGTGGTCACGAAGTCCAAGCACGTTTGGATCGATTGAATGAAATCCTTCGCGCCGTGGTCGAGCCGTAAAATTTGACGGCAATAGGAGCATGGCAGCGGCATTGAAATGATGCCCGACAAGAAAACGCGCGAAACCTGTCGCGTTCTTTTCCACGGATCGGATTTGCGCAGCTGGCAGCGCGATCACTCCATTTTCGTTGCAATGCTTGTATTCGTTGTTCAGGGTGCAGGTCGATTGCCCAGGCTCGCAAGAGCCCGAACACGTTCCGGTCGCGGGATTGCACCATTGCTTGGTGCACGGAGCATCAGCCGATTTCCATTCCGCATTGCCGCTGCATACCTCGGGCGTATCGCCATTGCAGCGTTTCTCTCCGGGCGTACACGAGCCGACACACGTACCCTCGAAGCACAGATGCTCGCACGCGAGGGTGTCGTTTTGCCATCCCGATGATTCGCCGCGCCATTGCACCATCGACCGCTTCATCGCCGCATCCTCTCCGCATTGTTTCGCATTCACTCGTCGATGTCCCCAAACACGAGCGGCTTGGCTTTTTTCGTTTTCGGCCCCGTCGCCGCGGGCACCGCTTCATTCAAATCGATGAGCGACGGCGTCGCCTCTCCTTCCCCAATTGCAACGGTTTTTTCCTCCGTACTCCGCGCGCCGTCGAAGACCCGCACCTTTCGCGTTTCGCCCACTTTACCCACGAGCTCCACGAATCCATTCCGCCGATACAACGGGCGACCGTCCACTTCGACCGAGGCATCGCCGGGAAGTACGAAAAGCAGGACCCGCCGTTCGTCCGGGCCCATACGTGACGCTTTTAATCGCGGGAGCGTCTTGGAAGAACCCCTGCCCGCTCGGTGCTCCAATGCTCTCGCCAAAGACAATGCCGACGACGGCGTGCCCCCGTCGTTCGACGAATCGCCGCAACTCGAGAGCACCAACAAGACAAGGAAAAAAGGCCCGTTCGTTTTCATGGTGCGGGCACCTTCTCACCCGAATGGATTCGACCGTGGCTCCGTTCGCATTCGGTATGACGCTCGGATGCCTTTTCGTCCGTTTCGCCCAAATACGTGACGCGTTTGTCGATCGGCAAGCAATCCAGGTTTGTCGAAGCGAGACCTTTTTTCAACGCATGGACGCCAATCGTGTACAGCCGAGTCGTATCATCCGCGGCAACTGTGAGGATTTGATCGTCGGTGACGAAAAGCATCGCCAGGATGGGAGCCGATGTTTCGAGGACGATTGGTTCGCCGTTCCCATCGGCGTCCCATAAATAAAGGCCGGTTGTTTGCGTCGCCGTGGCGATTCGTTGGCCATTGGGACTCCATGCCGCCGTGACGACCGCCCTCTCGTGTCCGAACATTGCCGAAGTCGCTCCGTTTTTTGCGCCAAACACTTGCGCATATCCATCCTCCGACGTGGTCACGATACGTTGCCCGTCGGCGCTCCAGGCTGCAAAGACCACGGGCGCTTCGTGGCCTTTCAGCTCCAATGGTTTGTCTGAACCATCAACGTTCCACACGCGCGCGGAATGATCGAGCGACGTCGTGACGATTTGTTTTCCATCGGGACTCCACGCGACGAATACGACGGCGTCTTCATGTCCGGAGAACACTTTGGCTTCGCCCAGCCCATCGGCGCGGTGAATACGCACGCGTTTATCGTCCGAGACCACCGCAACGAATTCGCCGTTGGGACTCCAGGCCGCATGGCGAACGGGACCTGTCGCTCCGAGCAAGACGACGGGCGTGCCGGAGCCATCGCTATTGGCGATTCGCGCCGTTTTATCGATGGATGTGGACATGATCTTTCGTTTGTCGGGGCTCAACGCGACGCTGGTCACCCAGGCGTCGTGGTTTTTCCAAGGGATTGGTTTGCCCGCGCCAGCGGTCCTTCGATATTGAGTCGCGCCGCTGGATCTCCCAGCAATACATACGCGGACAAATCTTGGCGCAACATCCACAAAGTCGCTTTGCGCGTTTTGCGTTGCTTGTCATCCTCGGTCATGACGCCTTTGATTTTTTGACGAGCATCTTTATCGAACATCGTCGAGAGATCGACGCTGGCTTGATTAAAGAAACGTTGCAGTTCGAAATACCCCGCCCCCACCCGTTTACCATCGACCAACGTTCGGAAGATGTCTTGAAAACGTGAGGGTCGATATTTATTCGTCGTCCCCACATCGTGGAAGCTGAATGTCCACGCCAAATCGACGTGCCCCATGACGGCGAGCGGACCGTTGGGATTGGCGAGCGCCGCTTGAGGCAATGCCGCGACAAACGGTCGTTCCTGTTCCGACGGGAGCGATTGCAGAACGGAATCGATATTGCGCCCATAAAGCCCCACATCGCGCAGGGCGGCCAGCCAATGACGAAATGCGCTGTCGTTCGGAGTGCCCGCGCCGAAACATGCAAAGAAAAACCATAAGCCTCCGGGCAAAAATGCACCATTTCGCAAATCTTCCGCCGTGATTTTTTGCCCCTGTCCAAAACTCATGGCTCCTTGCAATCGACGTTGTTCCTCGGGGCTCGCCCAGCCGGCCCGCGGAGCGCCACAACCGTGACTGAGCGTAAAAAGTAGCGACGGCGTTTCGCCTTTCGTCGCGGCCATGAAATCGTCCGGCGAGAGGTTGTCACCGTCCCCGATTTCAACCACTTCTTTCGCTGCAAATACCCCTTTTTCTTGGCCCACGCGTGATTGCTCGATCGTCGGCGTCATGAGCCCGGCGTATCCCATATTGGTCGCCGCCGTTCCGTCTTTGACCGTATAATAAAGCGCGCGTGAGCCCGCGGCGGGTTTACGGACGCGGATCCCAATGACTTGGCATTACAACGTTGGGGCGTCGTCGTTCCAGAAGGAAACGCGGGCGACCGACTGCTCGAAGCAATGAAGCCGCTCATTCAATTGCGTGAGCGGGAACAAGACGCGCCCGTCATGACGTATCGAGTTCCCGCCGATATGGACGCTCGCGCGGCCGTCGCTTGGAAAGACGAAGTGTATTGGTCGGAAGACGTCGACGAGGATGAGCGACCGCTGTATTTGATGCTGCTCGGCGATGCGGATCAGGTTTCGCTCGAATTGCAGCATGCACTCACCCATTGTTCGCTCGTCGGGCGCACGCATTTCGCGCGGGCGAATCGCGACGAGAACCTCGATGCTTATGCCGCGTATGCCGAGAAAATCGTGCAATATGCAACGCAGGGTTCCGCCGTCGAATACCCCGACATGTTGTTTCATCTGGCTCGAGACGGAACGAGCGCAACGCGCAGCGCGCAAGCCCGATTGTTGGAGCCATGCCTCGAAGTCGCGACGAAAAATCGTGAAATGGGCAAACTCGCCGTACACGATCTGCTGAATTTGGAAGCGGAGAGCGTCGATGAATTCGTCAACGCGGCGGCCAAAAATCATCCCTCCGTCATGTTGTCGATCAGTCACGGCTTGGGGGCGCCAAAGTTTGGTTGGTCGAACGACGAAGAACAATGGCGTAAACA
>CAYSYX010000714.1:0-4477 GCA_964435055.1 uncultured Polyangium sp.
CAATACAAGGATGGCACCACCGGGCCGCTCACTGACATCTGTCCGTTTACGGCAATGGGGATTTTTAATCGTGACCTCAAGGTGACAAATCGCGAGAATATTGCGCGTGAACTGGCAACGTTTCTCGGTGTGACCGAATCGGTGCCAACGTCGTTCGACGGCGTCCCCGTCCTCTTTCACTCGACGACGTGGTTTTTTCGGTACCACAAGGAGCGGCAGAAAGACGATATCGACGCCTTGTGGTCCATTTTTGCGGCGGCGATTCGCTTCGCGAATTCCGACGATACGGTTGCTCGGGACGAATTCGTCGCGGCATACGACAATGCAATCGCACGATCAGGTGTTGGCTGGAACCTGACGATTGGACTGTACTGGGTTCGGCCCTGGGAATTTCCAACGCTAGACAGCAAGTCACGGGATTACATTAACAACAAACTCCGCATGAAAATTGGCGGGAATGGTCCGAAAGGATATCCCAGCGGTGACGATTACCTGGCTGTCCGCGAACAACTCGAAGCCCGTTTCCTGGATGACGCCTGTCCGGTTCACTCGTTTCCAGAATTGTCACTTGCTGCATTGCACTTCGAGACGGGTCCGACTGTTACGGCGGAAAGCGACAAGGGGATTCTCGATGCTGCCGGCGATAGCAACACGATGGACAAGCCCCAGGATACAGCGCCAACGGTCCCGACGCCCAATGTTCGCCAAGCGCGACCAGAGCTGACCGAGAACAAACCGCAGGACGAACCACCCCATATCCCTGCACCCTCCCCGCACAAAGGGATCGAACTCACGTTGTCCATCCACGGCCACCGAGCCAAACTGGTTCGAGGTTCGACCGAAACGATCTTGAGTGATGACCTGCCATCGGACTGGGCTAATTGGGAAATCACCTATTTTGACGAGAAGAAGAAGTTGGGCGACGCATTAAAAGAATTTCACGAGTGGGATGAACAGCCCATCAAGGATTTGGGAGATCTTCTCGGAACAATTATTTTTGATAACGGTCCCCAGAATATCTTGCGCGATACGCTCGCGTCGCTACCCGGGGGCACCCAACTTCGGCTCGTCTTGGACCTCGATGCCAACGCGGCGATGGTGCCATGGGAGTACATTCGTTGGGAAAATGTTTTTTTGATTGAGCAGCACGTCTCCATTGTGCGCCACGTAAAGGCCATTGTGAAGGCCAAGCCGTTGCAGCTCGGAAAAATGCCGCGTGAAATGCTGTTCGCCTGGGCGAACCCGAAGGATACCGACAAGGCTGGCGGCGAATTCCTTCGAGAGCGGCATCTCAAAAGGCTGGGGATGACACTTGGTTCGCTCCGAATTCGCCCTCAACATGTGGACGAGTGCAACCCGAGGCGCCTTCAGGACGAGCTTGGTTCCGCATGTGGCTTCGAAGTGTTTCACTACCTGGGACATGGGACGCTGCAATCCTCTACCGATCCAGTGCTCATTCTGCATGCAGACGATTCAGAAGGTGACTCGAGCTATCGCTTGGATGTGCACAAGCTAGCAACGTGGTTAGGCAATCTGCCACGAAAACTTGTATTTCTTGCGGCGTGTCATAGCGGTGCCGTGCCGCCGCAAGATCCATATTCGAGTTTGGCTCGCGAGATTGCCCGTCGCACTGGTACGCCCGTGGTGGCTATGCAGGTTTCCGTTCCGCGCGAGTTTGCCACAGAGTTCAGTTGCAAGTTCTATGAACATCTCGCCAGTACACGAAACATCGAGAAAGCCGTTTATTTGGCGCGGCAAGTTTCCCACAATGGCAGCCACGCCTTTGGAATACCCGTGCTGTACGCCGATATGACGACAACGCCCGACGCCATCGATTTGCCTGAACGGGCAGTTCCTGAAAAGTGGCATATTGCAATGCCAACGGCTGCCGTGCACGTGGCATACGACGCGACGCCTGCACGCGCTCAAGCAAACGAGGCGACTTCAGAGCCGCAATCCACCAGTCCATCGACCGAGGCTCATGTCGGTGCAAGTGTGGTGCAAGCGCCGAGCACCCCGTTTCCGCTACCCAGCATCCGAGCCGGCCAAATCGACGTCAGCTCCGATGGCAGTCTCGATGTCGAGTGGAGCAGCATAACGGACGAGGCTGTGAAAATTCATGAAAACTACGCATTTCCAGAATCGCTTATTGTTAACGCCGTCGGTGAGTTGATTGCCGGAAGGCATTTGCTGCTCATCGGGCCCGTCGGGACAGGAAAAACGTCATTGGCGCGCGCGATCTGCCAATTGCTCAAGGTAACACCCATGGAAACCACGGCGTCCGCCGATTGGACTGTGTTCGACGTCGTGGGTGGGTATTTCCCACACGCCTCACCCAACGACAGCAACGCGAATTCCGAAGGCATGCAATTGGGAGTTCGAAATGGGGTTTTCACCGAAGCCGTATTGAAAAATTGGGCCGAAGGCAGGAAAATGCCTGATCGCACCAAGTGGCATCGCCGTTCGCACCGGGAATGGTTGATTCTCGATGAAATGAATCGAGCGGACATGGACCGAGCATTGGGCGCGGTTTTTACAGCTTTGGAAAGCCGCAGACTTCGCATCCCACGTGCGTTCGAGCCAGGAACAACATCGACTGTGGAGATCCCGATTCCAAAGGATTTTCGCGTCATTGCGACAATGAATGCGGTAGATCGGCATTATCTTTTTCGCCTTTCGGATGCATTGAAACGTCGTTTCGCATTCATCGAAGTGCCGGTCACCAGTGATTTTGTGCACGAATGGAACGCGATTCGCGCGCAATGCTCCGAACTGCCGTTTCCCGACGAAGAAACCGCGTTGACGTTGAGGCGATTCGTATATCTCGTGCGCTTGTTTTATCCGCTTGGCACTGCGCAATTGCTGGCCGCGTATAAATTCCTTGCAGCAACGTCAACGTGGCCGGTCTCGGCAGGTGAACGGCTTACCCAAGCCATTGTCGGCTCGGTCCTTCCTGGTCTCGAGGACGCACCCGCCGAGCTTCTCGGCTTGCTCGAAATCTGGGCATCGCGGTCCGTCGGTGATTTTGTACCGGCATTACGCGACCTCAAGAAAAACGACAAAGCATCAGGGCAAATTGGCGGACTTCGTTTGAACCCGGAGGAGTTTGTCAAAGCCGTCACGTCCGCATTGTCTGATGGCGAGTTTGGTGGGCCGGTCGGTGCCGAGACAGACCATGTCCTCGAATTGGCACAGCGGCTCAATCGTCGAGCCATGGCACCTTTAATGGAGCTAGGTTATCGATTGAGCGACATGAAACGCACGAATGAGAGTGGCCGTGTCGGTGGTTGATCGGTGGGGCTGGGGCATCGGTCCCATCGACCCGACGCCTCCGATTCACACGCCGAATTCGGTGGAATCATGTCGGAGCCTCGCCTTGCGCGTCAGTGTTGAACTTTTGGCCGATGCCGCGTTGGGCGTCAAATTGTTGCCGTCGTTTGTCCACCCGGATCATTCCACGAATGACTTTCATGCGCAGCTTGCGCGTTTCCTTGAATTGTTGCATCGTCTGGTTGCATTGGAACTCCCGCGTCTCAGGCGCATCGTGCGGTGCGAGAGCAACGAACGGGTGGAATGGTCTCAAAATCCGCTGAGAGGACGTGTCGATGCCGTCGCGTCCATTCGCACGTCGCTCATACAGACTGGCACTTGCGCGCCACAATTTTGGATGGTGCGCCGTATGGAACGTTTTGCAGATACGCCAGTCAATCGCCTCGTTGCGTGCATTCTTCGTGAAACGGAAGCGCTGCTGCAGCGAATCATGGCAAAAGATAACCTGGTTGCCCATCTATTGCGACGTGAGCGTTCGATGGTTTTCATTGCTCGGCGGGCATTGCAGTGTTTTCTTGCCGCAAGTCCGCTCGGAGAAATCAGTGTTCGCGATCTGTCGATGGGTCGACTGTTTGCGGACGCGCGACGTCGTTCAACGGAACTGCGACGATTCGAGAGCTTGCTTGATTGGTGGCACGCTCTTGGAGCCACGCACCTGGCCAAGCTCGAGGCATTGTCGCCCGAAAACGCAATGCGGGATCTTTCGCCGCACACGTGTTACGAACTCATGTGTGCGATGGGGCTGGTTTTGGCGTTTCGTGAAGCATTTCCATCCGAGCAAGTCGATCAGAATGGCGTGTTTCTATTTCGATCACCCGGCGGTCCCATTCAGATCGAGTTTGGGGCGGGTATGGACCGCCCGTATGCGCGTCGCGCATGGACGGCATTGATAACTCTTCCGGATGGTCCGATGGTCGTGATTGAAGCTCGAAACCAGTCATTTGATGCCGCGGCTGGAATTGCTGAACTTCTACACCACTATTGTTCATCGGGAAAATGTAACATGGTCGCGTGTCTCTTGACGCCGGATTCAAACGCGATTGAAACGAACATGCCAAATTCCCCCGTCTCATGGCGCCCATTTCTTGCTGGTATTGCTCGTGGGGAGGATGCAAATCCCATAACGGAATCTTGTCGTCTCGTTGAA
>CAYSYX010000715.1:0-4472 GCA_964435055.1 uncultured Polyangium sp.
GCGGTCGCCCTGTACCGAATCGGAACGGAGAAACTGCTCTCGTCGTGTCGCTCGGCCATCGCCATTGCCCGCGATCCGATCCGGCTGCTCGAAGGCTGCATCGATGCGCACTTGCAGAACGCGCGTGAACTCGGCCGGCTCGTGTTTGTCCTCGGCGGCGAAGCTTCGAGGCAAGAGTCCGCGTTGCATGCGCCACGGATGGAAACGCATCAAGCGCTGGTGACGATGCTGGCGCAAGGCGTGGAACATGGTGAACGAGTCGATCCGCTGCTGTTTCGAGCGCTCGTGTTGGCGCTCGAGGGGGTGACGCGGATGGTGCTCGAAGAAGGGGACGAAGGCCGACAGGTGAGTGATTCGGCGATCGAACGTGCGCGGCGCGTGATGTACCGAATCGCCACGGCGACGCTGATGGGCGACGGGATCAACGTCGCGCCGATGCCCATGCGGCGGTGATCGCGCTCAAATCTCCCCGCACGAGATACTTGACACCCCACGTAGATCGTATACGGAGTGTATACCTGACGTTCGGATTGGGGTTTGGGGTGAAGGCGACCCAAAGCCCCAAATGCACAAACAGGGGTTTGGAGCGAAGGGCGCCGAAGGCGACCCGAAGCCCCAAATGCACAAACAGGGAGGCACTCTGTGACAGCGATGGCGAAGTACGATCACCACGGTTTGGCCATTTCTTATGCGCGAAGTGGGAACGGGCCGCCGGTGGTATTGCTGCACAATGGGGGCATGTCCCATGCCATCTGGCGCGAAGTCATCCCTGCGTTATCGGCTCGGTACGAAGTGTTTGCCCTGGATCTGCTCGGGTACGGTGCATCGGCAAAACCAGGCACCGGGTACACGTTGGAGCATTACGTGGAGATCCTCGACGGCTTCATCGATGCGCTCGGGCTGACGCCGGTCGCACTCGTAGGCAATTGCATGGGCAGCGCCATTTCGCTGTCATTGGCTGCAAAGCGACCTCGGGCCGTGACGACGTTGGTCCTGGTCAATCCATTGACAGAGGCGACATTTTTGGGGGGTCAGCTCGGTATGGGCCTTCGACTCACGCAGGCGTTGCCGACGTTATCGCGTCCGGTCGTGAACACGCTGCGACGCACGGTCTTGCCGCACGGGCTTGGGCGGCACTTCATGCGTTTTCAATTCGGCGCTCGAGGCCGGGCGACGGGACGGGAACGCGAGGAAGATCTCTGCGCCTGTTACGATTCGCCGGAGCAAATGCGGTCATTGATCGGCGTTTTTGACGATCTCAGCAGCTTTCGTGCCCTGGACCAACTCGAACCGGGGCCCGGATTTCCTCCCATGACGACGATTTGGGGGCTCTCCAATCGCGTGCTTTCGGCCGAAGCGGGCAGGCGCCTCGGGAAAACGCTCAAACCGCGGCGCGAAGCGTGGCTCGAAGGGTGTGGACATTTGCCCATGCTCGAAGCTCCGGACGAGGTCGCGGCGATCATCCTCGAAGCTCTCGACGCATCCCGCAGCGAGTCGCGCGCTCGTAGTGCCGACGCAGAAAGCGTATTGCAATGAGCCGCCTTTTTCCCGACGACGTCTTTGATCTCGCCGGCGTGGTGCTCGATGTTGCAGCCCGCGATCCCGAGCGCATTGCGGTGATCGAGCCGGACGGGCGCAACGCGGACGGCAGTCGCCGGTACTTGCGCCACACGTACGGCAAGCTGTCGGATGACGTCGAGTCGCTCGCGGTCGGCTTGCGGGAGATGGGCATCGTCGAGAAAACGCGGACGGTGTTCATGGCGCCGCCGAGTTACGAAGGCTGCGCGATGGGTCTGGCCCTCACGCGCGTGGGCGCGACGACGGTGTGGATCGACCCGGCCGTGGGGTACTTGAACCTGGCCGAGCGATTGCGGCGGCTCAGCGTCGAGGCCTTCGTGGGCCTTCCGATTGCCCACCTTGGCCGAACGACGTTCGGTTGGGGCCCTCGGTTGCTGTCGAAAGCCATCGTGTTGCGAGGGTTTTTCCCGGGCGCCCATTCGTTTGGATCGCTCATGCGATCACGTCCCACCACAATCACGCGGGCCAAGGTGGGTCCGAAGGATCCGGCGGCGATCATGTACACGACCGGGAGCACCGGTCCTGCAAAGCCGGCGTTGTACCGACACGAGAACTTGTGTGGCATTCATCGCGTTGCGCATCGGACCTGGCGCTTCGACGAAGTGGAAGGCGTGGCGATCGACATGCCGGTGTTCCCGGCGTTTTTCTCCATTGGCTTGAGCGCCGGCGGCACCATCGTCGTCCCGCCGATCAATTACGTTATCGAGCGACCCGCGAAAGTGAACCCTCATGCGTTGTTCGAGGTGATTCGCGACACGGGCGTGAAGAGCCTATTTGCGTCGCCGGTCATTCTGGAGAATTTCGCGAAGCTGGGGCGAGACTTGGGCGCGGTGGCTCCATCGTTGCGCGTGGTGGTCGGCGGAGGCGCGCCTTTGTATGCGCCCGTCGTGGATGCGCTGGAAAAAATGCTCGGTCCGGGAGGAGCCGTCCATGCCGATTATGGAGCGACCGAAGCGTTGCCCGTGAGCGAGATGCCCGGCCGCGAAGCTTTGGAGGAGACGTTTGCCAAGACCGCGCAAGGCGCGGCTCTTTGTGTGGGTCACCCATTCGAGGGCGTTCAGGTGAAGATCGTGGCCATTCACGACGGACCGATCGCCAAGATCTCGGACACGCGCGAATTGCCGACCGGACAGATTGGCGAGATCATCGTCAGCGGGGCGCACATCAGCCCCGAGTATGCGGACGACGTATCGAGCACGCGGAAAAACAAGATTGCCGGGGACGATGGAGCGATATGGCATCGTCTTGGCGACGCCGGGTACGTCGATGATACCGGCCGCATTTGGTGTTGTGGTCGGGTCAGTCATGCGATCACGACGGCCTCGGGACAGCTTTACCCTTTGATGTGCGAGCCGATATTCGATGCGCATCCGGCTGTGGCTCGGAGCGGGCTCGTGGGGATTCCGCAGGCGGGGTCTACGACGCAGGTGCCGGTGATTTGCATTGAATTGGCCGCGGGCCATGGGCGCAATTCGTCCGAGCTTTCAGCATTACGGGACGAACTGCTGAAGCTGGCGGCGGGGCATCCGAATACGCAGACGATACGGCATTTGTTGTTCCGGGATCGATTGCCGGTGGATCCGCGGCACAATTCGAAGATCGAGCGTCCGGCGTTGGCGAAATGGGCGGCGGGGCAGGATTTGCGGTAGGGTCGGGCCTGAACCTGGACGAACCGTTCCGCTATCGAACGCGTTTCTTCAAGGCGACTTTCCACGCATCGAGTTTCAACTTCAATGGGTGCTGCTCAAACGCCGGTTTTTGCAATCGCCGGGCGATTTTCATCGCCATCGCTTCGTCCGCTTGGGCAGGCGTCAAATCGGTACGATGGAACCGATCAAGACCGGCCGCTTTTAACCGGATGTGACGGAAAATCTCCTTACCGGAGAACGTTTTGGTCCATTTGCCATCCGCGGACGCCAGATCGTCTTGGTATTCCTTGGCCCAGCGTAGGACTTGCTCCTTGAAATAAGCCTCGTTGAAGTTGCGTACACTCTCGCGTTGATGCTTCCAATATGGGTTTTTCGCGATGTATTCGACGGCTTCTGTTTCGGTCATGAATTGGGCGGAAACATTCTGGGGTTTGGGATCCTCGGGAAAATCCGAAGGTTGCATGCGCCGCAGTTCACGGAGTGAACGCCTGCACGCCATCCAATAACGTATGCTTTCCGCGTAAGTTTTGGCAATGGTTTGAATGTTTGCAGCCGAGTCTTTGGCAATGGCGGCCAAAAGGTCGAAGTCGAGCAAATAATTCTCGAATTCATGAACATCCGTCGTCACCACCGGTCGGGCGGCGTTGTCCCATTCGCAATGGGGGGCGACATCGAAATCCAAGTCCACGAGACCAATAACGGTTTTTCCTCGCAACCCTCGAGGCGCACCGCCAACGAGGTTCTTGACTCCCTCCTTGTTCGACGCATTCAAGATGCGAATGTCCGGATCTCCCCAAACCTCGGCGAGAAAAATGCGCGTAAGATCGTCTTCGACCCACACCGTGAAATGAGCGGCATCATAGAGGTCGAAGAGCGTTGTTTTCAGCGCGGGCGTTTTCGCGGGAGTCACGTTCGTCATTCCGCCGCAAGGTCCTTCTTCGATCGTGACAGTCTGGGATCTCCCTCGGGGAGGAGGAGAAGCCGCTCGTCATGCGACGCTGCATCCGCGACGTCGAGCGAATGCGTGGCGACGATGAATTGACTTTCCGGGGACAATTCGCGCAAAGCCGGGATGATGTAGCGTTGCCATTGCACGTGCAGGTGTTGTTCGGGCTCGTCGATGAGCACCACATCGGCCGGCGCGTCACGAAAAACCAACGGCCCCGCAAGGGCAAACAACGCAATTTGCCCGGAACTCAAGCGATCAATCGGCACAAGGGGTGGAATGTCGTCACGGAGCAGCGC
>CAYSYX010000716.1:0-4464 GCA_964435055.1 uncultured Polyangium sp.
TCAATGACTTGCCGCGCGCCTTCAACAAACTCGGCGCCGAGAAGGGTTGAAACATGGACCCGCGTGTTTTTTATCGCTTGACTGAGCCCACGGAATGGGCGGGGCCGCCGGAAAAGTACAGCTATTCGAGCATGAAACAAATGTCGGTTTGTTTGCTGCAATGGCAACTCGGCCGATCGAAATACAATGAGCTGAAGCGATATCCCGAGAGACCGAGCGAAGCGGCGTATGTGGGCGTCTTGGTTCACGAGATTCTAAACAAACTCTTTCGAGCGATGGCCATTGCCGGATATCCTGAAATAGGCACCGAGGACTTTCTTGCGGCGGTCAAAGGTGTCGACATTCTTGGCAAAGCGAAAAGTGGTCTCGAGAAGTTTGCCCAGGAAGCCCATTCCAATCCGCGAGCGATTGGGTTTCGACTGCAATCGACGCCGCGCGACGTCTACAACAAAGTCGTGCAAGCATTTCGCCTGGAATATGCAGCCATTGCGCAACACGCCCCGGCGCTGGAAACCAGGGCGATGCAGACGACGGAAAAGAGCACGGGGACACGCTCCGACCTCTTGCGAATACACGGTTTTCTTTCCGAAGAAAAGGTCACGCACCCTTCCTTGTCGCTGCTTGGATTCATTGATCTTTTGGTACGTCGGGACAATCAAACGACCATTCTTGATTTCAAAACGGGAGCACCGCAACCACAATATCGCGATCAGCTTCGATTGTATGCATTGATGTGGTGGCGGAGTACGGGGGATGCGCCCACGAGCCTTGAATTACGTTATGGCGCAAAGGTCGAACGGTGGCCGGTCACTCCGGAGGAGCTCGTGGACGTGGAAACTTCGCTCGAAGAGAAAATACGCGAGTATCACGAGGGTTTGCAGCGGCGTCCGGCCGTGCCCACTCCGGGAGACCATTGCAACCGATGCGGCGTTCGACAAATGTGCAATGCGTATTGGATGGCGAAAACCAATGCGGTGCCGAATAAAGACGAGTGGGTCGATATCGAAGTGGTCGTGCGCGCCGTGGGGGCTCGTGGAGGATTCGTTGGGACAAACGCGGCGGGCGAAGAAATAACGATCGTGCACGAAGACGAGGTTACGGCGAAGGTCGAGCCTTTTCAAGTTGGCGAGCGGCTGCGAATCCTCAATGCGTTGCTGGATGCGGATGGGGAGGCGGTGCAGATAACGCGGGGCACAGAGGTGTTTCGGGTGGGACATCGTCCTCGACCCCTGCGGGACGAGGCGCCCGGAAATATTTGTCTCGGCTAGGTATTTCTCCCCTCCCCCGTCGCGACGAAGGCGCGAATGTGGAAATGCGTCCGGGGGCGAGGTGCCATATACGTGCAACATTCTCCACCAGCTCGGACGAATGCCCAGGTCGTTCACGAATCAGCGACAGCGATCGTAAGCTCCGTGCGCCGCCGGCAAACCCCTTGTCATCCCTACTCCTCAATGACCGAACGCGACGACCGCCGGGACCGAGCTGCATACGCTGCGACAAACAGAATCCACACGTATCGAACCATTGCTCGCGTGTCGTCGGTGCCGACAATCCCGCAATGACATGCGCCAGGTTCAGCCTCGGTCGGCGCCACATTGGGTACACATTCGCCACTTACACACCGGAATCCACCGTCGCAATGACTGCCGTGACTGCATGAATGACGGCAAGTTCCAGGACTCGTATTTTCGCACGTGTAAACACCGCAATCATCCACCAATTCACCACGACGATCCAAAAGCATACCGCCGTCGCAAATCCCCGGCGCCTGCACGCATTGATCGGATTCGCAAATGTAAAGCTCGGCGCACTCGTCGTCGACGACGCACGAGGTTCGGCAATCGCCGGATGGGCCGCACGTGTACCCGCCACACTTGTTCGACAAACGCACTCCGCAATGACCATCGACCTCGGATCCCGTTTCCAGCGCGGTGCATGCAAAACAATCGCCATGGCACGCGGCGTCGCAACAACGCCCATTGACACAATACCCCGATTTGCATTCGGCATGCACGCCGCAATCGGCTCCATCGGGACGCAGGCGCAACACCTCGGCGTCGGCGAGGATGATGTCCGGAGAGAAGCCGTCGCTGAGCATTCCGCCCGCAACGAGGACGTAATCGCCCGCAACCGCTGCAACATGGCCTTTTCGATTTTTGAGAAGGTGAGGAAGCGTGGACCAGGTGTCGCCGACCGGGTCAAACAATTCATCCATGCGGAGGCTGGTCGAGTATCCGCCGGTCAGGAGCACTTTGTCATTCGGTAAGCGCACGGCTTGATGGTATTGCCGTTCAATCGGCGAATCCGACTCCACGTCGTGCCAAGGGTGAAGCGGGCCATTGGGGAATTCATCACCCGGCGGCCACGTAAACGTTTCGCTCGACGACCCGGTAATGAGAACCCGACCATCACGCAAGAGGGTCGCTTGCGGGTAATAATGCTCCTTTTGCGGTGGAACAGCCTCGACCCATTGAGTCATGGAAGGGTGAACCCATTCTGCAGTTTGCTGCGGGGAGCCGCCACTCCAGTCGACTCCGCCGACGATGAGCACGACGTCTTTGCGCAACATGGTGGCCGTATGCCCAAAACGAGGATGTTTCAGCAGAGCGTGGGAATAACATATCGGCTGAGCACCGAACTCGCATATTTCGGAATCGATGTTCGTCTTCGAGCCGATATCTCTTCCCCCAACGACGAGCAGCCGATCATTCGACAACAACGCGGTGGCATGTTGTGAACGATAACGAATCAATTCACAACCGACATCGAATTGCCAATCCAACTTGGGCGCCGCCGGATCGAGCACTTCAATGTTGCGCGGGCTGAAGGCAATTTGTCCTCCCACGAGCGCGATTGTGCCGTCGTCGAGCTTCGTTGCCGTGTGCTGCGTGCGCGGAGCCATCATCTCGGGACCGAGGGCCCATGTTCCGCCGTCCTTGGGATCGAAGATTTCCGAGGTTTTCAGAGGTACGCCGACACTTTGACCACCAATGACGATGACCCGTTCGTCGGGTAATGTCGTCGCCGTGGCCCACAAGCGGGGCTTGCTCATGTTCTTTGTGGTGGTCCAGGCCGGATCGACGATCGCGGGATAACCGACGCCCATGCCCTCCCACGATATTTGCATTTCGCACCGGCAAGGGGGCGAAGCGCAAATCGGCGTCAAGGGTCGCCCCCATGGCGGCGCGGCGCGAGTGTCCGCCGCGCAGTCGACGAGGGTCAAGCGAGCTTCGTGAATTCGCGGCGAACCGATGGCTGGAGCGGCTTCGAGCACATAGGGCGCAACGACACGCAACCGCGGTGCTCCCGATTCGTCGAGCATTTCCAACGTATTGCTCACGAGCCGCAAACCGGCGACGTCGCGCAAATCGACAGCATATCGAAGCGTTTCGTGGGCTGGTTTGTCCTCGAACAACGCAAAGTCTTCAATGCCCTGATCATCGACGCGAAAAAGCAATGATTCGCCTTGCTCGCCGGCGCCTTCATACCAAACGATATTCTCGGCGAGCAGGGCCGGAACGTCTTTGGTCCCGTGAATGGCGAACGAAATACCGATACCACTCGAGGAATCTTCGATATGCGCCGGCCCTTGTGAGCTCGAGGGAAGCGTGATTTCAGCGTGCCTGTCCCTTGAAGCTCGAGCGCTGAACGTGGGTTTGATCCAAGCCTCCCCGACCGGCTCGAAAACGACCGCCGGCCCGGGAGCCAAGATCGAATCTCCACGTTCGGAGAATCGAAATCGCTCGCGGAGGTTTTGCATTCGACCGTGCGCGACGGGCGACGCGGCAATGGCTTTGCGTGCGCGCGAGGCGATCAACGGGGCTTGGTGTTCCGCACCTGATTCGGCACAACCCACGCATTGCGCCAATACGCACCAAAACACAAAGCGAGCGCCGAAGGCCCGAGAGCCATGCCATTTCATCGTCGGCTCTTTCTCGTGCTCGAGTTCGCGCTCGTGCGACGAGCAAACCCGGCGACGAACGCGGCGACAAGGGTCGCGAAGGTAAAACCATTGCGTGGCGTGGCGGCGGTGGAACAAGCGCATCCGGCGGGAGCTTCCACAGGCGGAACGTCAAGAACACATTGGCCCTCGGTGCAACGAAAGCCGTCCGCGCAATGAGCGTTCGAGCTGCACAATGTCGGGCACGGCTGTCCAAGGGTGCATCTGTAGGCGCCGCAGGGATTCGGCGAGCATTCTTTCACGCCGTCGGGAGCGAAAATGCATTTCCCGTCAATGCATACATGGTCCACAGCGCAATCGGATGACGATTGACACGTTTTGAGGCACGCGCCGGCATCCGAGCACGCGAATGGAATGCATGGATTGGGTTCTACCGGCGCGCATGTACCGCCGGCGCACGTCCGGCATTCGCCTTCGCAAAAGGTATCGCAGCAAATGCCATCGGCGCACGTGCCGGAGAGACACTCGCCAGGGTCGGCGCAGGCGGCAAGCGCAGGTTGACG
>CAYSYX010000717.1:0-4456 GCA_964435055.1 uncultured Polyangium sp.
GGGCAGCTCGGAGATTCTCTCGCAGTCACTGCCGATCGTGGACGCCGTCGCGGCGGTGTTGAAACACAGCCCGCAGTTCCAGCTCATCGAAGTGCAAGGGCACGCGGACGCTCGAGGTGCGGCGGCGATGAACGTGAAGCTGACGCAGGACCGCGCGGACGCGGTGTTGAAAGCACTCACGGAGCGCGGCATCGATCGGCAGCGCGTGCGCGCGATGGGTTTTGGTCCGTATTGTCCGATCGATCAGGGAACGAGCGCGGCGGCGTATGAGAAGAACCGACGCGTCGAATTCAAGATCGTTCGGACGTCGAACGGCCCGACGGGCATAACTCTCGGCTGCGACAAAGCCCGTCTTATGGGCATCAACTCGCCGCCGCCTTGATCTATCGTCGACATCATGTCGACGGCACGTTTGTCTCTCCACACCGCCTTGTTCGCAGCGTTTTCCACGCTTTTCACCGGTTGCATCGGCGACGATGCGATCGTTTTCGTCGATCCCAGCATCAGCGCGCCCCAAGCCGGCATCACGGGCAGCGTGCTCGGATCGACGGTCACGGGGAGTTTTCAACTGCGATTGGTGCTTGGTCCGCGCGCGAGCGGTTCGAGCTCGGTGACGTTCGGCGCCGTCAACATCACCGATGATGCGGGTAAAACAGCGTTGGTCTCGAGTTTGTCCCTCACGACCTCCAAGCCGTTTCCTCTCGACGTACCTCCGAGCAGCGACATCACGATCGACGTCACGTTCGACCTTGCGGACAAAACGGTGCCTCAAGCGACGGTCGATGCGTTGTGCGCGGCACCCGGCATAACGATTTCGGGGACGATTCAAGACAGCCTGCAGAACGCGGCGACGCCGTTCATGTCCGAGTCGTTCATACCGTCGGGTTGCCCATAGACGTTCGGCGGCGTTTGCGTTCGAGGGAACTTCGGGACAAGAGCGCCGGAGGCGCGCTACATTCCCGCCCGCGAGGAACGCGACGATGGCACACGACGAATCTGACGAGAGGCGTTTTTCCACGGGTGGAACGGGCGAGAGCTTGGGCCTCGACGAACCCGGGCTCAGCGCATTGCGCACGGCGATCGCGGCATGGCGATTGGGTCCTGTTGCGGAGGCGGAGAAGCGGATTGCACCGCGTGCCAAGCATTTCACGACGTGGAGCGGCATCGAGGTGCCGGATGTGGCGACGCCTGCCGACAAACACGTGCATTACAAAGGCGAGCTCGGGTTGCCCGGCGAGTATCCGTTCACGCGCGGCGTCCAGCCGACGATGTACCGCGGCAAACTCTGGACGATGCGCATGTTTGCGGGATTCGGTACGCCCGAACAAACGAATCAACGATTCAAGTATTTGCTGGCGGAGGGACAAACGGGTTTGTCCACGGCCTTCGATTTCCCGACGCTCATGGGTTACGATTCCGATTCGCCAAGATCGCTTGGAGAAGTGGGGATGTGCGGCGTCGCAGTCGATACGTTGCGCGACATGGAGGTGCTTTTCGACGGTATTCCGCTCGACAAGGTCACGACATCGATGACGATCAACGGGCCGGCGATCGTGCTTCTCGCGTTTTACATCGCGCTGGCCGACAAACGCGGTATTTCGCGAAAATCCATTGGCGGGACGGTCCAAAACGATTGCTTGAAGGAATTCATTGCGCAGCACGCGTGGCTCGTGCCTCCGCGGCCGGCAATGCGGGTCGTCACGGATATGATCGAATTCTGTTCGCGGGAAGTTCCGCGGTGGAATACGGTTTCGGTCAGCGGGTATCATATTCGCGAGGCTGGGGCGACGGCGGCGCAGGAGCTGGCATTTACGTTGGCGGACGGGCTGGCGTATGTGGAGAGCTGCATTGCTCGGGGAATGGACGTCGACGAATTCGCGCCGCGGCTGAGTTTCTTCTTTGACGTGCACAACGACTTTTTCGAGGAAATCGCCAAGTTCCGCGCGGGCAGGCGGATGTGGGCGCGATTCTTGCGCGAACGGTATGGCGCTCGAAAAGCCGAGAGTTTGAAACTTCGAACGCACGCGCAAACCGCGGGCGTTTCTCTGACGGCGCAGCAGCCGTACAACAACATCGTGCGGGTATCGCTGCAAGCGCTCGCGGCGGTCCTCGGCGGAACGCAATCGTTGCACACGAATTCGCTCGATGAAACATACGCGTTGCCCACGGAAGACGCGGTGACGATTGCGCTGCGCACGCAGCAGATCATCGCGCACGAAAGCGGCGTGGCCAATACGATCGATCCGCTCGGCGGAAGTTATTACGTGGAATGGTTGACCGATAAAATGGAGGCCGAGGCGCTCGATTACATTCGGCGCATCGACGAAATGGGCGGAATGGTCGTCGCGGTGGAGAAAGGTTATCCGCAGCGAGAAATTGCGGCTTCCGCATATCGATTTCAACGCGAGCTCGAGGACGACGAGCGCGTGGTGGTCGGCGTCAACAAATACGTCGCATCGACCGAGAAAAATATCCCGACGCTCAAGATTGACGAAGAGGTCCAAAAGGCGCAATGCGCAAACCTGGCGAAAGTCAAAGCGTCTCGAAATCAAGATGCCGTCCGCGATGCACTTTCCGCCGTTCGTGAAGCCGCGCGAGGAACGCAGAACTTGATGCCGCCCATCATTGCCGCGGCGTCGGCTTACTGTACGGAACAGGAGATCTGCGACGTATTGCGCGAAGTCATGGGGACGCATTCCGATCCCGCGGAATTTTGATTCTCCCCGAGTCACCAAGACGCTGGGCAAAACCTCGACGTCACGCTACGATGGAGGCCCATGCGGTTCACCTCCGGTCAATCCGTCGGTCGATACGTCATCGAGTCGCTGCTCGGCGAAGGTGGCATGGGGGAAGTGTATCGAGCGCGAGATTCGCGGCTCGAACGCGCCGTCGCGTTGAAAGTGCTGCGCAACGATACCGACGCGGCGAGTGAAGATTGGGAACACGCGGTTTTACGCATGCAGCGCGAGGCTCGAGCGGTCGCGGCGTTGTCGCATCCGGGCATCGTGGCGATTTACGACATCGGCGACCACGACGGCGTGCCGTTTATCGCAATGGAACTCGTCGGAGGCCAACCGTTGCGGGAGCTGATTGGCCGGGACGTACCATTGGCCACGCGCCGACGTATTTTGCTCGATGTCGCCAAAGCGCTCGGAGCAGCGCACGAAGCCGGGTTCGTGCATCGGGATATCAAACCGGAAAATATTTTGGTGCGTCCCGACGGCGCGACGAAAATACTCGATTTTGGTATTGCGCGAAAAACTTCACTCCAAGTGGATCAAACAGCGCAAACCCTCGATGCGCACGGTCCGGCGAAAGAGGCGGTGCTCACGGGCATGACCGCGGAAGGAGCGCTCGTGGGAACACCGGCGTACATGTCTCCCGAGCAGCTTCGCGGGGAGACGGCGGATGCGCGATCGGATCAATTCGCATGGGGCGTCGTTGCTTATGAATTGCTGAGTGGAAAGCATCCATTTCAAGCGGAAGCGGGAGCCGTTCGACTCATGGCGGCGATATTGGCCGATACGCCGGAGCCGCTCGTGGATATTCCGGCGGAATTGCAGGCGGCCGTTGTTCGGGCTTTGGAGAAAGAACCGGACAAACGTTGGGGTTCGATGCACGAGCTGATCACGCATTGCGAGGCGTTCGTCACCGGCACGGAGGATCGAAAAAGCCCGACATCGACGACGCTCGAATCAAGTGTTTCACCCGACCAAACAGGCGCGTCGAAAACGGTCACCGTGCGGCCTTCACGGACGCGTTGGGTCATGGCGCCGATCGCGGCCGCGGTCGTATTGGCCGTGGTGATTGGATTGGGGTATCGCCGGCCGCAGGCTCCGACGATTTCACCCGTGGTTTTGCCATCGGCGACGGCTGCACCGACGGCGACTGCGGTTACGGATTTGCCTATTCCGGCGTCGACCAATGCAAATGCGGTCGCGGAATTTCGACAAGGAATGCAGAACATTCGCGATGCTCGGTGGGGAGCGGCGGCGGCGGCATTCGAGCACGCGCGCTTCGCCGATCCGGGATTGGCGGCCGCGCATTTGCGTTATGCGATTCTGCAATATCCGACCGATGCCGTCAAAGCTCGGGAAGCCTATCGCAAAGCGCTGGGGCTCAGGGCAGCGATGACCGAGCGCGACCAGGAATTTTTGCAGGCACACGAGCCGGTGATTCTTCGCGAACCTGCAGACTTGGTCGAAGCGACGCGACGCATGGAAGCGCTTTCGGCACGATATCCTCAGGACGCCGAGCTCGTTTTTTGGCATGCGCGGGCATTGTATTTTTCATCGGCCGAACCGCCATCGGTACGACGCAGCGCCGAATTATTCGAACGGTGCGTCGAATTGGATCCACTGTACGCCGACTGTTGGCAAATGAAGGCCAACGCATTGCTCGTGCTGGGCAAGCGTGACGAAGCTCGCCGTGCGGGACGGCACGCTTCTTGTTACCA
>CAYSYX010000718.1:0-4451 GCA_964435055.1 uncultured Polyangium sp.
AGCTCTACAACTGCTCGAAGGAAGACCTCCTCGCCGACTTCGAAGACGCTCCGGAAGTTCCGAAGAGCGGTCTTTACAAGGTCGTGTACTCGGCCGAGTTCGGTCAGTTCGGTGGTCGTCCGTATGGCGCGATCATCGCGAACTACGAGTTTGGCCCGGGCCCGCAAGACATCATGCTGCTGCAGAAGTGCGCGGCTGTTGCGACGATGTCGCACGCGCCGTTCATGGCTGCCGCCGGTCCGCAATTCTTTGGGCTCAAAGATTATTTGAATCTTCCGAACCTGAAGGATCTCAAGGCGCTCTTCGAAGGCCCGCAATACACGAAGTACAACGCGTTCCGCGAGACGGAAGACTCGCGTTACGTCGGCCTGTTGATGCCGCGTTTCCTCCTCCGTTTGCCCTACGGTGCCAACACCGTTCCGGTGAAGGAGTTCAACTACGAGGAGAACGTCATCGGCCAGCACGAAGCGTATTGCTGGGGCAACGCGGTCTACGCGATGGCCACGCGTCTCGCCGACAGCTTTGCGAAATATCGTTGGTGCCCAAACATCATCGGTCCGCAAGCCGGTGGCTCGGTCGAAAATCTCCCGCTGCATCAGTACGAAGCGATGGGCGAAATTCAGACCAAGATCCCGACCGAGATCATGCTCACGGAGCGTCGCGAGTACGAACTTTCGGAAGAAGGCTTCATCGGCCTCACCTACCGCAAAGACTCGGACAACGCGTGTTTCTTCTCGGCAAACAGCGTGCAGAAGCCCAAGTACTTCGGTCAGAGCGAGGAAGGCCGCGCGGCTGAACTCAACTACCGTTTGGGCACGCAGCTCCCGTACATGTTCATCATGTGCCGCATCGCGCACTACCTGAAGGTTTTGCAACGCGAGCAAATCGGTACGTGGAAGGAACGAGCGGATCTCGAGAAGGAACTCAACGACTGGATCAGCCAGTACGTTGCGGACCAAGACGTGGTGTCGGCGAGCATTCGTGGACGTCGTCCGTTGCGCAAGGCGCGGATCATCGTCACCGAGGTCGAGGGCAACGCGGGTTGGTACAAGGTCGACATGCAGGTGCGCCCGCACTTCAAGTACATGGGTGCATTCTTCACGTTGAGCCTCGTCGGTAAGCTCGACAAAGAATAATCCGTTTTACGGAACGAACCAAAGCAAAGCCGGCGGTCGAAAGACTGTCGGCTTTGTTGTTTGGTGTGAATTCGATGTGAATGGCCGGCAGCCGACCCGACGAGATCGGCGGCCGAATCATTCCTCGGACGGTTTGTCTCTCCGTGGTTCGGGCAAACGTCCCGAACCCGCATCATCGAGGCGCCCTTCGTACCAGCGTCGAGAATACACGGTTCCCGTAAATGCTCCGACGCCGATGAGCGCGAATACAATGGCCGCAACGAGCGCTGCGCTATGGAGCGAGCTGCCATAACCCGGCATGGAGAGCCATGCCGACACATTCACGCGACGAAATGCGAGGATCGAGCCTTTGTCGATTTTCTTGTAATCGTCACGATCCAGTTCGCGATCGAGTTTGCCCCAATCCGTTCCCGGGACGTCGAGCCAAACTCGATAATGTGTCGTGCTGCTATTTTTGCTTTTCGTGACGTAGGTGTCTTTGGAAATAACCTGAGCGCACGAGTCGGTTCCCAGGAGATTTCGCGCATGATAGGTCAAGAAAAACAGCTGAATGAAAACGGCGAGGAAGCGTAGGACCGCGCCGGTCGAGTCATAATCTTTGGCGCGTATTTCGTGGCGTACGCCCAAGTCTTCGGCGGACAAATGCATTTGTTCACCACGAGCCGGTCGCATGACCCAACCCGTCGTATTGTCGCGATACGAATTGCCGCCACGTGCTTCCGGATCGGGGCCCCGGATCAAGACGCCTTCGACGATGACCGTTTCACCGGCGGTTAATTCCGCAATGCGCGTTCGCAGCGTTTTTTCTTTCAAAACGGTATGATCGGGTTCATCGACCAGCAATACATCGGAGCCCGGTTCTACACGCACGCGCTCGCCATTGGCACAGCGTACGTAGAAGGGCACGGCATGCGTTTGGCGGTCTGTTTCCTTCCAGGAATGCGACCATTTGCCTTTGTGTTGGACTTCTTTCCCGGTTTGTTCGACGTGCACGGCGACCGCCAGCTCCGAGCCTTCCGCGTATTCGACAGTTCCGCGAATGAATCGATTCCCGATCTCCAAAGGCGCGTCCGCGTTGACGAGAGCATTGGCTTGCGCGGCTTTGCGGAATCCAGAGATTCGTTTTCGTGTTGAAATGAGGAACAGAAGCGCAAGAAGTCCGGTGACCGTGCCGGCCCAGATGTGCGAGCCCGGCGCATCGACGTGTCCGGACGCGGCAAAATTAAAAATGGTCTCGGCGTCGGCGCACACGCTTTCGGGCAACATGGCTCGACGATAGCATGACGTGGTGTGAATCGTAAGAGGCGCGGAAGGCTGATGTTGGGGTGAGGGCGATTCTGCACAAACCGGCTGGATTGTGCGAAGTCGTCAATACGTGTTAGGTTCGGCAGTCGGAGCGGGTATGAAGCGTTTTTACATTGGAATGATATTTGTCCCATTGCTTGTCGGATGTCGCGAATCGACACCGCCCAACAAGACCGAGAACAAACCATTGGCCGGCGTATCTCCGCCTGTTGTCTCATCCTCCGCCGCCATTCATTCGCTCGAGCGCATCGACCCTCCCGCCGGACCTGGTTCCGAAGCGCCAAACTTGTTTGTTTCGCCAAACGGCGTTTTGCTCTCCTGGATTGAAACGGAAAATGGTAGAAAGTCCATCCGTTGGGCCAGGTTCTCCCAGGGGAAATGGACCACGGCAAAGACCGCCGTGACGAGCCATGATTTGCTCGTCAATTGGTCGGATATTCCGGCCATTGCGGAAGCGAACGGGCGAATGTTCGTCGCATTTCCAGAAATACGTCAAGGATATCGAGCGGAATGGGCGTTATCGAGCGACGGTGGAGAAACGTTCACGCGTCGAGGAACATTGCATTCGGATACGTCGCAAGGAGAACACGGGTTTGTCTCGTTCGTCGCAGAAACCAAGGATTCCGTGCGCGCGTTCTGGCTCGATGGTCGGGCAACGTTACCAAACATCGCCGCACCGGCCATGCGTCTCTATTCGGCCGTCGTTGGAGATTCGGTCACCGACGAAGTTTTGCTCGACGAACGTACCTGTGATTGTTGCGGTTTGGCCGTGGGCAATGCCGACGGTGGATCGGTGGTCGCGTATCGTGATCGTAATGAACGCGAAGTTCGTGATATCTCCGTGATTCGCAAAGAACAGAAAGGTTTTTCCAAGCCGTTGCTCGTGCATGAAGATGGATATCGTGTGGCAGGTTGTCCCGTGAATGGCCCGGCAATCGCCGTCGAAGGCTCGCGCGTGGCGCTCGCGTGGTATACGTACGCGGACGAGCAGGCGCGGGTCAAAGTGACGTTTTCGTCGGATGCGGGCGCGACATTCTCGACTCCGATCACGATTGCCGATTCGAATACGGCGATGACTCCGTTGGGGCGTGTTTCCGTCGCTTGGGGCGATTTGGGCGACGCATTCGTGACTTATGTGGCGTCCGAGCGCGAGCAGGCGCGGATCCTCGTGCGGCGTGTGCACCCGAGTGGGTCGGTTTTTGCGCCGTTGTCGATTACGGAGACTCGGCCGGAACGCAAGAGCGGTTTTCCCAAAATGGTGCGTCTCGACGATCGGCTGCTCGTCGCTTGGACGGATGGCGAATCGCCTTCACACGTTCGCGCAGCGACCGTACCGATGAATGTCATTGGGCGACAAACTGGCGAAGATCGAGCGGATCCGACGGTTTATCCACATATCGTCAAAGAGGGCGATGTATTTCCGGCATTCGAAGTTCGCACGACCGAAGGGAAAACGATTTCATCGGCATCGCTGAACGGCAAACCGCGTCTTGTGAATTTATGGGCGTCCTATTGTGAACCCTGTCGTCAAGAGCTGCCGAATCTGAACAAGATCCACAAGAAATTCCAAAAACGCGGGCTTCAGGTCGTGGGCATATCCATGGATGAACGGTTGACGGGTGACGCATTGGCGACCCTCGCGAAAAAACGGGGCATCGAATACGTGTTATGGCATGATCCCGAGGATCACGCAGGTAAAGCCTTGAGCACGCGCGTTTTACCGGCGACATTTTTGGTGGATGCAACAGGCAAAATCATCCTCGTGCGTCGAGGGGCCATTCAGGACGACGACGTCGAGCTGGAAAAAGCGATTACGTTGTTGTTATGACGAAGCCCCGCAACTTGCGATTCGACGCGCTCTCAGAATGAACCCACGAGGGACAATCCACCCGTGTGAGGACCGATGGAAATGCTGATGGGGAGCGGCTTCGGCGTGGACGATACGCGTGGAATGTTGTTGGGATCCAATTTTTGGTATTCGGCGAAATCCGTGATCGCCGCCGTGGGCAT
>CAYSYX010000719.1:0-4421 GCA_964435055.1 uncultured Polyangium sp.
CCCGAAGGCCCTCGTGCAGAAACGAAATATCCAAAAATGTCTCTTGAGGACCGGTCACGAGTTCGCGACCCCTCCAGAGCGGCCGTTCCGCTGATTGGACCATTGCCTCCGGAATCGGACTCGCCCCCAACACGATAGCCCGACGATATCGAGGCGTGCGACGATGCATATACTGGTACGTCACCACGTCCGGATAAATCGTCGGATTGATACGAGTCCCCAAGCGAAACGCAAGCCCCACGGGGACCGCAGCGAATAGGTGCACTTCCGTCATGTTGGGATAAAGATCCCGGAGACGCGCAAGCGATTGACTGAATGCTTCGACGACACCTTCGAGGGTCTCCGGGGTCTCGAGCGCGTCAAGCCCGGGCGACGCCAACGCAATATCAACCGCAGCAAGGTACCGCGGGACAACCTCCTCCGTATCTGCGGGTGCAATGCGGTAGGCAGTGGAAACGCGAATCACGACCACCCCGGATTCCGGTGATCCTCGTTGTGGAAGGCGAATCGGCTCCAGAAATGAGCGGGTCGAAGCTTTGCTTTTTGGCGACCAACTCCAATCTTCGCGTTGGTGGTGGCGCAAAAACACATTGCTCTGAATGCCGCTTTGGATCCGATACCCCAAGTGTACAGCCAATGGAATCGGTGCAAAGCCGAAGTATGCCAACTGCTCACGACCCTCCAGGTGCGGTCGTAGCTTATCGACAAACCATTGCTCTTGCGCCCGGTGGGCGGACGTCCAATCAATATCGTATTGGTCCTCGAGCGTCGTCCGTAAAGGTGCGACCTCGACAAGTTCAAGCCCGCTCTCCGTGGACTCCGCGAGAGCCTTATTGATTTCGATCTGGCGAATCGCCGCCAGCACGGGATGGGTCACAACCAACAGCCTCTTCGAATCAAGCATCGGAATGAACCTCCTCGGACAAACGATTTTCCACGAGCGGCGACGGCGCCAAATGCGTCACCACATTCAGCAGAACCTCGGCGCCAAATGGCCGATCCTCACGCACCGCCTGCCGCAAAGCGGTTTTTCCCAGCCGCACCACGAGATCCGAAAAACTGTACGGAACCAATTCCTTCGGCCTGGTCGCCATCACCAGCTTCGTGAGTTCGTCCGGGCCATGATCCGTTCCCTCGAGCAATCGTTCGAATACGGCGCGTCTTTGTTTCGCCGTCGGTCGATCGAATTGCAGATGCAATGCCGCCCGACGGACAATCGCGGGATCCAAGGCATGCACCCGATTCGTGATCATCAGCACGGCAAGCGGCACATTTTCCCGCATGATCGTATCCATTTCTTTGATCAACACATTGACCCCGGCCCGATCTTCGTGATGCGCTTGCATTTGATCCCGAGCCGAAGCCAAATCGTCCGCTTCGTCGATGATGAGCAAACCGTAGTTCTTTCGGTCGCGTACACGCGCTCGCGCCTGCTCGAAAGCCGCCGTCACCCGTGTCGAAAGTTCCCCGACCAACCCCTGACCACGGATGTTCGACGGCGTCGCCATTGTAATGATTTTCTTGTCCACAAGCCGCGATAATGGCGTTCCGACAGAATTGGCCAATACCGTTTTTCCGCATCCGACCTCGCCGGAGAGAAGCACCAACGGTGCTCCTCCTTTGAGCCCTCGAGCCATTGGCAAACCTTTGGAATGGTGCTTCTTCAGCCATTTGCCGAGGCGCACTTCGTCCAGCAGCATGCTGAGCTCATCGAGCAATTGCTGTTTTTGTGCATCGATGCCGATCAGGGCATCGTATTGCGCTTTTGCTTCGCCGTTGGGATGCGACGTTTCCGAAAGATGCAGACCACTCATCACCACGCTCCGATTTTGATGCGTTCCGCGCCAAACCCGTCCTGGGAATACGCTCGATCACGCGCGCCTCCCTCGAGCAATTGACCGTTGTTTTGCCAGCCGCGACGATTCAAATAAGCGTCCACTTCCCAGCGTTTCGCCGCATTCGATCGATACTGAAGGCAAACGCTCAATTTGGTCCCGGTCGGCAGATTGTACGGATTGAATCCGCCGGCTTTCGACTCTTCGAGAATCGACCCGTCGTCGCGAATCGTGTAGCTCAAACCAGCCGGCTCGCCATCGGGCCTGACAAGCTGCACCTGAAAGGTTTCGACGACTTGTTGCAGCACGGCATATTCCAAGTCATCAACGATTTGCTGCGCTCTTTCGCGACCGATAAAGCCGGCGCTCGCCCAATTCATGAAATCCCCGTGCACCTGGCGCATGACCTCGCGTGCCCGAGCTTCGGTAAACGTATTCGCGTGGGTTGCCGTGCGCGTCGTCGTCATCACTTCCCTCCGTGGCTCTTGATTGCATTTCCGAACAGCACCACCAATTCGGCGACGGCGGCCGTTTCGTCGCCCTTCGTATCCGCCGTGATCACCCGCGCCATTGCATCGCGCGCCTCCTCGAACCATTCCGCCAATTCGTCCAATTGGAGGTTCGTCCAAGACTTCGGCACGACGTTGTTCTCCGAATTCACCGGATCGAGCACCGTCCACAAGCCACTCGACGACGATTTCGACGGGTCGACGAAGTCCTTGAAATCGACACGCTTACGATTGCGGACGATATGTGCGCACCGGCCAAACCAACGGCTCAAGGTCTCCGTGTACGTTTCATCGACCTGATGTTCGTCGAACGCCTTGGCGCAGAGTAAATCGATGATGATCGTCGGCACTTCGCCGAGCACATCGCTCTCGGATTGCCGCATTTCGCGCCACCATTTGACCAGACGCACCACTTCGTGGAATTTCACTCGCCCGTCGAGCAAATTGCTTTTGTCCGTCCGCGTCTTGATGAATGAAATATGCTGTTGCACCGATGTCCAGCGCTTCTCACCATCGGCACGAATCAAGATTTGCGCCAAATCATCCCCTTCGACCGCCAACATCGGCACCAAATCGTACGACAGTTTGGATGCCTTGAAATTGAGGCAGATCGAACTCTTCGTGCGGGTTCGTTCCGTACTCGAATACACCGCCGCGGCATAACGGTCGAAACGATCGAGGAGTTTGTCGAGCTTTTTTCCCTCTTCATCTTTGGGGGACACGACAAACGGCAAATCGATGTCTTGGCCTTCGATTTCATGGTTGCCACGCTTATGCCGACGTAGCCCGGTTTTTTTCGCAAAGGATCCCGACCACGGTGTGGACCGAACGACAATACCGTCGTCATTGGCTTTGGCTTTGATCCGACTGCGAATATCCTCCGCTTGTTCGCGAATCTTGTCTTCCGTGTTCGGCTCGGCGCGAACCCAATCGACAAAGTTCGTCAAATAACGATGCGATGCGCTTTTCGTAGAAAGTTTTCCCATGGTTTCTCCGGTACGTCGAGGACGAACTCGACGATGTCCACGGGAAGATATCCAGAAAGAACCCCGGTACAAGCGCGGGCGTATTTCAGTTTATTTCACGGGCGGAACGCGCATCGGCTCATCCCGTTGCGCTCGAACGAAGGTTTTACGTGGTGATCCCCTGTATACGCCCCGTACCAAGACGAACCTGCTTCGGCCGGCGTTCGATAATCCCCTCGGCCCCCTCGATGCCCTGTTCGGAGAATGCTTCACGAATGCGGTAAATCAACACGTTGATGTATTTCTCCGTCGTTCCCATGTGACGGACGAGATCCTGGACGTAATACCAGCCCAGATCCGACTCAGGCAAACTCCCGTCGTGCGCATCCGTCTGTCGTTGTCGAGCCAAATGTGCGAGCAGGTCAAATCGTGTTTTCGTTCCGAGACAAACCTTTCCATCATCGTGCAGGATATCGATACCCACATGATCACCATCGTGACTCATGTGAAACTGCAGGGTTATGGTGGCCAAGGCCAATGACGGTTTCGCCTTGTGCGTTCCGACAAACGAAACTTCCGGTGGAACCGTCAGCTCCCACGTACGACCCGCAGTCTCGATTCGGTCCCCGTTTTGTACGTTTCGCCGCGAACCGTCGGCGAATTCGATGAGCCATCGGCCGTCGACATTACACAGAATCGAAACGTCCAGGTTTGTCTCGTCGGGCAAGGCCAAGATCGCACCTGTCGCTATTTTCTCTTCGTTTGTTGTTATGCACCGTGCGACAACAATGGGCCCACGCTCATCGATCAGTTCCCATTGCTCGGCATCGGTACCAAATCGAAGGATGTCCCCGCGTTTCAGAGTTTTTCGCACCTTGTCGACAACACGTTCGCCATTTACCCACGTGCCGTTGGTACTCGCGAAATCATGCAATTCCCACTGCGCCCCATTCCAGGAAATCGACGCATGCGTCATGGAGGCGGCATGATCATGCAGCACGACCGTACTTCGACGCACGCGCCCAACCACGGAGTACGCTGCGAGAATGACGGTGTCTTTCGTCAAGGTGTGTAAAATTGTTCCCATCTGTTCGGTTTTCGGGTTACAAGTT
>CAYSYX010000720.1:0-4379 GCA_964435055.1 uncultured Polyangium sp.
CTGCTGCGTGACGAGCGAGTACGGACCAATCGAACGCGCGTGGATCTTGTCGTCGACGAGGTGATGCAGCTTGAGCATGTACATGATGCCCACCGTCACGTTCTGATCGAACGCTTCTCCCGTGCGCCCATCGAACAGGATCGCTTGACCCGATCGAGGAATGCCCGCGAGTGACAAAGCACCCTTGATGTCGCCTTCACTTGCACCGTCGAAGACCGGAGATGCCACGAACACACCGCGCCCGACACTCTTTGCGGCGTTTGTCACGTCCGCATCGCTGAATTGCGCGACCGTCGCTTCGCTCTCCGGATCACCCGCGTAGATATTCTTCAGCTTCGTACGAACTTCGTGCGTCGCACGCTGCTCGTCGATCATCTGCTGAAGCTGTCGTCCCAGCTCGAACGCACCCCAACCGAGGTGAATCTCGAGGATCTGACCGACGTTCATACGGCTCGGCACGCCAAGCGGATTGAGCACGATGTCCACGGGACGACCGTCTTGCAGGTACGGCATGTCTTCCTCCGGAAGGATCCGGCTGATGACACCCTTGTTGCCGTGACGACCGGCCATCTTGTCGCCGACCTGAAGCTTGCGCTTGATGGCGATGTAGACCTTCACCATCTTGATCACGCCCGGCGGCAATTCGTCGCCCTTGGACAAACGCTCGATCTTGTCGCGGAAGTGATCTTCACGCGTGCGCACGATGTCCTCGAGGTCGCGCAGGATCTGCTGCACTTGCCCGCTGTCATCGACCGGCACTTCACCCCAGTACTTGCGCGGAATCTCCGCCAAGTGCTCGTCGGTGATCACATCACCGCGCTGGAGCAATACTTTGCCCTTGTCGTCGACGAGTTTGCCGTTCGTCGTCTTGCCGATGAAGATCTCGCGAACCCGGCGATAGAACGAATCGCGCAGGATCTTGATCTCCTCATCACGCGTCCGCTCGATGCGCATCTTCTCGTGATCTTCAATGTCCCGCGCACGCTCGTCCTTCTCCGTGCCCTTGCGTGAAAACACGCGAGCATTGATGACGATGCCGCTGACTCCCGGCGGAACCTTGAGCGAACTGTCGCGTACGTCGCCCGCCTTCTCGCCGAAGATCGCTCGCAAAAGCTTCTCTTCCGGCGACAACTGCGTCTCGCCCTTCGGCGTGATCTTTCCGACGAGGATATCGCCCGGACGAACCTCGGCGCCGATGCGCACGATGCCGGAGTCGTCGAGATCCTTGAGCGCTTCTTCACCGACGTTCGGGATGTCGCGCGTGATCTCTTCTTTTCCAAGCTTCGTGTCGCGAGCAACGCACTCGAACTCCTCGATGTGAATCGAGGTGAACACGTCGTCCTTCGCAATGCGTTCGGAGACGAGGATCGAGTCTTCGAAGTTGTACCCTTGCCACGGCATGAACGCGACGAGCACGTTCTGACCGAGCGCGAGCTCGCCCATGTCGGTCGACGGTCCATCGGCGAGAACATCACCGACTTTCACGCGATCGCCTGTCCGGACAATCGGCTTCTGCGTGTAGCAGGTCGATTGGTTCGAACGTTGGTACTTCATGAGGTGATAGATGTCCGGAATCTCGGCACCTTCACCCGCAGCTCGCACCACGATGCGCGTTGCATCGACGCTCTCGACGACACCCGGACGACGCGCAACGACGCACACGCCCGAGTCCCGCGCGAGACGATTCTCCATGCCCGTACCTACGAGCGGCGCTTCGCTCTTGATGAGCGGCACGGCCTGACGCTGCATGTTCGCGCCCATGAGAGCGCGGTTGGCATCGTCATGCTCGAGGAACGGAACGAGCGCGGCGGCCACGCTGACCATCTGGTTCGGCGCGATGTCCATCAGCTCGATCATGTCCGCAGACACGATCTTGAACTCGCCGTTGAAACGAGCGCTGACGGCGTTCTCGCGGAACTTGCCCGTCTCATCCATCGAAGCCGTCGCTTGCGCGATGTACTTGCCTTCTTCTTCGAGCGCGCTGAGCCACGTCACTTCATCGGTGACTCGACTCTCGGCGACTCGACGATAGGGCGTCTCGACAAACCCGAACTCGTTGACGCGAGCAAACGTCGAAAGCGACGCGATGAGGCCGATGTTCGGACCTTCCGGCGTCTCGATCGGACAGATACGACCGTAGTGCGTGGCGTGAACGTCGCGCACTTCGAAGCCCGCACGTTCACGCGTCAAACCACCCGGACCAAGTGCCGACAAACGACGCTTGTGCGTCACTTCGGACAAGGGGTTTGTCTGGTCCATGAACTGCGAAAGCTGCGAACTGCCGAAGTATTCCTTCACGACGGCGCTCACGGGCTTGGCGTTGATCAAGTCGTGCGGCATCAGCGTGTCGATCTCTTGCGACATGCTCATGCGCTCCTTGATCGCGCGCTCCATACGCACGAGACCGATGCGGTACTGGTTCTCCATCAGCTCACCGACGGCACGCACGCGGCGGTTACCGAGGTGATCGATGTCGTCCACCGATCCGCGACCATTCTTCAGCTCGATCAAGTGCCGAACCGTTTCGAGAATGTCTTGCGGCGTGAGCACCGTCAGATCGAGGTTCGGACGCTGTCCTTCGGGCAGATCGCGGTAGAACTTGTAGTTCAGTTTCAAACGACCAACCTTCGAAAGGTCGTATCGTTCCGGATTGAAAAACAGGTTCTGGAAGAGCGTCTTCGCCGTCTCGAGCGTCGGAGGATCACCCGGACGCAAACGACGATAGATCTCCAAGATCGAATCTTCCTGCGTCTTCACCTTGTCCGCGAGCAACGTGTCGCGGAGGTACGAACCGACGTTCAAACCATCGATGAAGAGAATGCGGAAGCTGTCGAGCTTCGCGTCGCGAATGCGCTCGAGCTTCGAATCCGTGAGCTCCTCGTTCACCTCGACGATGACTTCGCCGGTCTCCGGATCGACGACGTCGTGCGCCGCAACTTTGCCGATGAGTTCTTCGATCTCGGCGCTCATGCGCTCGAGCTTCGCTTCCTTCATCTTGCGAATGGCCGCACGCGTGAACTTCGTGTTCTTTTTGACGATGACATCTTCTTTGATCTTGATGTCCCGCGTCGCGCGTTGACCGGCGAGAAGGTCGTACTCGATGCTCTTCGCGTACTTGCCACCCTTCTCGAGGAAAACGGTTTCCGTCGAGTAGAAGTAGTTGAGCAAGTCTTGCGTGGAGTACCCGAGGGCGCGCAGGAGCACCGTCGCGTGCATCTTGCGACGACGATCGATACGCACGTAAATGATGTCCTTCGGGTCGAACTCGAAATCGAGCCACGAGCCGCGATACGGAATCACGCGGGCCGAATAGAGCAGCTTGCCGCTCGAGTGGGTCTTGCCCTTGTCGTGATCGAAAAAGACACCGGGCGACCGATGGAGCTGGCTCACGACGACACGCTCGGTGCCGTTGATGATGAAGGTGCCTGTATCGGTCATCAGCGGCAGCTCGCCGAAGTAAACCTCCTGCTCCTTGATGTCGCGCACGATGCGCTCGCCCCCTTCACGGGAGTCGTAGATCATGAGCTGGTTGGTGACTTTGATCGGCGCAGCGTAGGTCATGCCTCGCTGACGACATTCTTCTACGTCGTACTTGGGTGGTTCGAGATTGTACGAGACAAACACGAGTTCGCTCGTACCATTGAAGTCCTTGATTGGAAAAACCGAGCGGAAAACCGCCTGGAGCCCGACTTCTTCCCGCTCGTTGGGCGGGATGTTCATCTGGAGAAACTTGTCGTAGCTGGATTTCTGGATGTCGATGAGGTTGGGAACGTCGATGATTCGACGAACACGCCCCAGATTCTTACGGATGCGGAAGTTGGATTGGACGACCGACGGCATCGATATTCCTCCGGCTCCTACGGGTGCGCGCGCCTCATGCGCCATCGCGCTCCACGAAACCGAGCATCAGCCTCGAAGCTTCGAAACAGCCATCAAAGGTCCCGACGGACAAACCCGACACACGCGCCAGGTCAAACCCGCCGAAATACAAAACTGGACGCGCGGCAGGGGCATTTCTCCCCTGCCGCCGTCGCGTAGCGGCGGATCACGCTTCCCCTCCTAGGGGAACGGCGATCCTTACTTGAGCTCGACCGTTGCACCAGCTTCGGTGAGTTTCTTCTTCATTTCCTCGGCGTCCGCCTTGGAAACGCCTTCCTTGACGTTCTTCGGAGCGGCTTCGACGAGGTCCTTCGCTTCCTTCAAACCAAGGCCCGTGATCTCACGGATGGCCTTGATGACCTGGATCTTGTTCGCGCCGGCATTTGCCAACACGACATCGAACTCGGTCTTCTCTTCAACCTTCGGGGCTTCGGCAGCCGCTGCCGGACCCGCCGCAACGGCAACCGCCGCCGGCGCAGCCTTGACGCCCCACTTGTTTT
>CAYSYX010000721.1:0-4344 GCA_964435055.1 uncultured Polyangium sp.
GTCTTATCCCCGGTCTTCTCGTCTTTTTTGAAAATGATGATCTTAGCGTCCTGACCGCCGAGCTCAATCACGCTTCCGACATCCGGATGCATCGTCTCGACCGCCAAGGTCACCGCATTCACTTCCTGCACGAACTTCGCACCCAGCGAAGGACAAAGCGGAAGCGCCCCCGAACCTGTCATGAAGACACGCCACTCAGCTTTCGGCGATTCGGGAAATGCCTCCTCGATGCATTGCAGCATCTCGAGGACCTTCTCCGGTTGCTTCGTCTGATGGCGCTGATAATCACTCCAAAGAATTTCAAGCGTCGACGGATCGAGCACCACGGCTTTCACCGTCGTCGATCCAACATCAATTCCGACCACCACCGGCTCTCGCCTGCTCATGGGTCCACTCCCTCAATCCAAGTCCCCAACCAGCCGGGTGACTGGTCAGTCAGTCAGCTCTTAACACACTCCTTTTTCCTGATCAAGAGTCAAGTTAAAACTATCGTTACGTTTCGTCGCTTCTTCAAGAAAGCCCGAGAAAACAGCCGCACCCGAACCGAGAGGTGGTAGAAGGCGCCCCCATGGACAAGACCGAGCGACGTATCGAACTGCTGCGAGCCGCGCGAGACGTGTTCTCGACGAAGGGCTACCACGCGGCAAAAATCGACGACATCGTCGCCAAAGCGGGCGTGGCGAAGGGGACCTTCTACCTGTACTTCCCGGACAAACGCTCCGTCTTCGTCGAGCTCGTCGACAGCCTCTTCTCACGCCTCGGCACCGCCATCCTGCAAGTCGATCCGCACGCCGACATCGAAGCTCAAGTCAAGCACAACATCCGAGGAATCGTTGCGGTTCTTCTGGACGATCCCGCCCTCACGCAGCTGCTTCTCTCGTTCGCCCCAGGCCTCGATCCCGCCTTCGCCACCAAGATCCAATCCTTCTACGACGGCGTCAAACTCCTGCTGAAAACAAGCCTCGACGAAGGCCAACTGATGGGCATCGTCGGCCCCGGCGACACATCCATGTACGCCACCTTCACCATCGGCGAGGACAAAGAAATCCTCGCGGAATCCACAGGAAGCGGCCCGGTTCGTCCGCGCGAACAGATCGTCGACGAGCTCTACCAACTGCTCGAAAACGGCTATCTGCACAAGACAAACCCACCCGCTCCGGTCGCCGCGGGCAAACCTGCCAAGAAAAAACGCTCGTCAAGCGCGTAAAGGTTTTCTCTGCACACTGACCGTCGAGTCAGTTCCACGACGAAGAATCCAGTCCGACCAAAATCGATACAGTCACAGCCCATGAGGCGACATGAGCCCCCTCATTTGCTGCGACGCGGCATGATATGACGCACGAAGTTGATCAGCGTCCGACGACCAAATTCACTCTCCTCGATCGAACGGTGCAATTCATCCACGACGATGCCTTCCGATGCCAACGTGTCCCAGCGATGTTCGACATATCCACGCATGACGTCCGCATCGAGCTCCGGATGAAATTGGACGCCATAACAAGTCTCCGTGAATCGCAGGGCGTGGTGATCATCCAAATCGTTTTTCGCCAAGACCTTCGTGCCCGACGGAAGCTTCGCCACGGTATCGATATGCGTGACGCTGGCTTTGAAGACGTCCGGAACACCCTCGAAAATAGGATCATGCTCGAGCTTGTTGATGTGCCGCGTGCCAATTTCGCGCCCGCGCGGGTTTTTCCGGACCTCACCTCCGAGCGCTTGCGCCAATATTTGGTGTCCAAAACAAATGCCGAACGTTGGTATGCCAAGCTTTACGACGTCCCGTAAATACGCCTCGGTTTTCAGCATCCACTCGATACGATCCGGGACGTTCGCCGCCGAGCCGGTGATGACGAAAGCTTCCGCTTCCTGCGGATTCGGGGGTTCGTCCGTGCGCGCGTCGAAACTCGCATATCCGTGATTCCAGGCTTCTCCAATCGTTTCGACGATGAGATCGCTGAATTCGCCGCGTTTTTCACGGACTTTGGGAACGGGTTCACCCGTCTTGATGATGAAGATCTTTTTCGGATGTGCTTTGTGCCGGCCGGTCGTCATGGCGCGCGGAGCATAGCGCACGCTCGAGACCTGCAAAGCATTCGACGACGATTTTTTTATGGGCAGGGGAACAACGCATCAATGGCCGCAGCGACCTTTGCTCCGTCGATGACGTTCGGGGGCTTTTTGGCGATTTCCTGCTCCAAAATCGTCGCTTGCGCCGCGTCGCGAACCTTCGCTTCGCGCAAAAGCACATTGCCCAGAATTTCCACCGAAGGTTGCACGAGCTCACACGAGGACGCTGCGAGCACGCGTTGCCGCAAAATGAGCGCCACGCCGCGCAGCAACGCGCGATCGAGCTGCCCGACGGCCCGCATTTGCGTGGCTTGGTCCATTGCGACGCCCGTGGGATTGTCGAGGTCCCGCCAGCAACGCACCGCCAGCAATGCATCCCAAATGCGATCATGCGCTTCGACGCTTCGATCGTGGACGTACTTGGCAAACCCAATCGCATTTTCACGCGGCTCGCCGCCCGTGTAATACGCCCAGCACGAATCGGTATCGACAAACGCTTCGGCCGCGCTGATCGCCTCTTTGTACGTCGAAATGTAGAAGAACCAAAGCAGCGCCGCTTCGAGGCGCGCCGAATTGTACACCGGCTGTTCGCCTTTGATCCCGGCCTCGAACGCCGCATTGATGATCGGCATGATTTTCACCGGACCAACACATCGATCCGGATATTGCGCCTGCTCGGCCGCGGGCATGTCCCGGCACGCTTTTGGAGCCGCCGGGTAATGGTCGTCTTCGCGCCGAACGACACGTGATTCAATGCCTTCCGTCAACGAGTATTGAACCCGCGCATCGATGAAATCCTGCGTCGTAGGCGTTTTCGTCCCGCCAAACCCAAGGAGCTCCGAGATCTTTTGAAATGCCGCCACGCGCGCCATCGACGAAATGTTCATATCGAAGGGCACGTATTTATTTTGGTCGCTGATACATGCGGGCCAGGTATCGTTCATCGACGCATTGTCTCGCGGCGTGTAATCGTCGGGCAATGGTTTGCACATCGGTCCCGACATATCCATCGTTCCGGCATTGACGTCACACAATGTTTCGGGACTTCCGCCCGCGCCGCCCGTGCCGCCCGTGCCGCCCGTCCCGTTGTTCACAATGGGATCCGGGGCTTCGCACGCGGTCATCGCCGCGCCCAACATGCCGACGGTAACCAATCGAAAAGCCAAGTTTGTCCAATTTTTCATAAGCCCGCCTCGAAGTTGATGATGAACCCACGGCCCGGGCCATTGATGCTCGAGCCGTGATAACGATACGCCGCATCGGCGACATTTTCTACCACGGTCGTGACGATCAGTTGTCGAGCGATGCGATAGCCGGCACGTAGGTCCACAACAACAAATCCCGGTGTACCGCCCTTGGGAATACGCGCGTCCGACAAATCCGTGGGCGCCAATCGATTTTGCAACGTCGCCCACCGCAATCCTGCCCCCACGAAAAATCCGCGGTTATGCGAATACCGCGTTTCCACCGACCCGTTCAGCGGCGGAATGCGAGAAAGGGGAACACGAGTTTCATACGGCAAACTCGGATCGGAAGGCGCAGGTTGCGGGTTCGGGCTTGAACCATACGCATAAGAAACTTGAGCGCGCGTATCGAATCCATCGGGAAAGCGCAATCGAGCGGACACTTCAAAACCGGTCACGAAGGAGGACCCCGGAGCATTGACCAATTGATACCTCGACCAACTCGATTTGCATTGCGGTGTTTCGTCGGGACAATCGGCAATCGCCCGCAAAGATCGCACGATGGCATCGTCGACGCCGGCGTAATATCCCCAGAGCTCGCCGCTCAAACGGCCCATGTTCAATCGCAGACCGGCGTCCACGGTCAGGGCTTTTTCGGGCACGAGGTTCGGGTTTTCGAATTGAAATCCGGGGCCGGCTTGCTGGCGCGACGTGAGGTCGTCGATGTTTGGCGCGCGAAACGATCGATCCACACCGACGAGAAGCGAAATGGGTTTGGCCGCTCGAAACTCCACGCCGGCATGTCCGACGAATACCGGCCACGCCGCGTCCACGGGGCGCGTACCTGAAATCGGATCCGCGGGCGCGTATGCCTGCACCACACCCGCTCGCGTGCCCGCGCGTAGAAAAATGCGATCCAAAAACGAGACCTCAGCTTCGACAAACCCTCCGCCTTGCGCATAACGACTGCCCTCGATGTATTGCCCTCGAGACAACGCCAGCGTTACATCGACGTCGGTGAACGAGGTCCAAGCGCGGGAGGAGACGAAATCAACATACGCGTCGGCACCTCCGTCGATTCGAGCGACGAGGT
>CAYSYX010000722.1:0-1666 GCA_964435055.1 uncultured Polyangium sp.
CTTTGATCCGGGCATGAAAATTAAATACAGATTACTTTGCAAATACCCACGTCGTCGATGATCGACGAGAACGGCGTGTTGTCGATGCCTTGCGCGACGATGTTGTCGATTTCCCAACCCGACGCGCCGGTGCCCGAATCCGTGCCGATGCGGAAACGCAAACGGACGGTTTGTCCAGCCAAGGCCGTTCCGAAATCGAGCGTCTTCGTCGCCATCGTGGGGAAACCTGCGCTCTTGTTGATGAACGCTTGGCGACCACCGATGGGGTTGTCGGACGTCGTCGTGATGGCTCCGGTGTAACCGGGCGCGACGTAGGTGCTGACGTCGGACCAGGTTTGTCCTCCGTCGGTCGTGATTTCGAGGACGCCGCCATCGTAGTTTGTCGTGCCAGACGTCTCGAACGCATAGCGGTGATCGAACGTCACGATGAAGCTGCCCATCGCGCTGACCTTGAAGTCCGCGGACTCGAGCGCGGTGTCGGATTTCGTCGGGTAATCGATACCGACCCACAGGTTGTTGCCGTCGGCTTCACGACCCCGGGCCCACACTTCGGCGACGTCGCCCGTGGCCTTCCATGTGGACTTTTCACTGTCGACGTTATCGGTCTTCGAATTGGACGCGACGTCATCCACGTCGATACGATTGTCCGCCTTGAGCGCGACATGCGCGGTACATCCGGCGGGATTGTGCACGTCGACGTCGAGGTCGATCTTCGTCGGGGCGATTTGTCCCGCCGCCAAACCGACATCGAACGTCACGTTTGTCTTGCTGTACGCATTCAAGCTCGCAATGCTCGCCGTATTCGTGCCGGAGAAAATCACGCCCGGAGTGATCGTCGTGACGGTAACGGTGGTATTGGTCAAAGCGACCGCGCCGTTGTTTTGCACTTCGATCGTGAGTTTGCCCGTTTCGCCGCCATCGAGGATGCCGTCGGCATCGCAGCTGAGCACGCTGTCGTCGAGCTTGACCGAGACGATTTCTTGTTTGCCCGCATTCGTGAAGCTCTCGACGAGTCCGTTGTGGTTTGTCGAGTAACGCGTGGGGGATATCGCGCACGTGCCCAATCCCCGACGAGCAAACTCGCCGGCCATGAGCTGCATATCGTCCATGTCGACAGATGCCACGTAAGCGAGGATCGCGTCACGTTGCTCGCTGAACGTCGCATCCGTGGGCGTCATGATCATGCCGCCGACCAAGTAGTCCGCCATTTTCTGTTTGGCTTGGTCGAACGAATACTTGCCGGGCTTGAGAATCAAGGCGGTATAGGCGTCCCAAAGCATCGACGTCCAGATTTCGCCGGCGTTGTGGACTTCCGCATTGTTCGCCGCTCCTGATCCGAGCGGAATCATGGGCAAGGGATTTTCATCGGCGATGTGCCGGAACGTGAGCGGATTCTTCGCCATGTCGCGCGTATACGGGAGGCGACGAATGCCGTAATAAATCTCGTCGGGGAACGACACCGTCGAATATTGCGCAGCGGCAAACGTACCCGTCGCAAAGTTATCCCCGGCGCGGCTGGCCATGTGCACCGCCACGAAATCACCCCAGCCTTCGCTTTGCGAACGGCCTTGGTTCGATCCCGTATTGACCAAGCGGTGATGGAGGTAATGCCCCCACTCGTGCGCAATGATCGAATTGTCGATCGTGCCGTCGTGTTCGACGCCGG
>CAYSYX010000722.1:1676-4330 GCA_964435055.1 uncultured Polyangium sp.
GCAAGCGTCGTCGACAACGAGGGAGGATACGCCGCACCCGCGCCGCCCATGCTGATCACGGTCGTTCCCGTGTTGTTGGCGACGAGCATGCCGGCACCGCCGGCCGCTTGGACGTTGCCGGCTTTGATCACGAACGAACAGTATCCGCGATCGACCAGGACAATCTTGCCGGTCACGTTATTGACGAGCGGGCTGCATGCATCCGTAAGCGTGCCTGCCGTCGTGGGATTCGGTGGCTCGAGCGTGTTGTCGTTGGCGAGCACCAGCTCGGCCGTGACGTCGAAGTTTTGCGGGCCAAACGCCGCCGAACCCGCCGCGTAACTCGAACTGATGGGTGCCCCGATGTCCAGGTTCAGGTCGTTCTGACCCGACCACAAGAACATCTGCATACGCGGGTGTTCACCATCGCGCGGCGTGCTCATGTTGGCGTTGTTGCGCGCGGCGCCGACGTTGCCCGGCATGATGCCGATAGCCTTGTCTTGCGCTTGAGCATTGAGCGAATCGCCTTCTTCACCGCCGCGGCCGTAGTTGCTTTCTTGCGCATTACCGGCAGTCTCGGTGAATCCCGAGTTGTACCAATAGTCGTGCAACCAGTTCGTCGTGTAGAACAACTGCGTGACGGCAGCTTTGCTTTGGTCGGGGCTCACAAGCGGCGAAGCCGCCGTATCGTACGTCCGGTCAAACTCGCCGGGAGCGGTCACATTGGCCCGCAAATCGACGCCCGCGGTAAAACCGTCGTTTGCCGCAGCAACGGTCGCCGTACAAGCCCCTGTCGCCGCCGCCGTACAGTCGGTCTGATCCGTGTACGCATCGATGTTGTTGCCTTTCGTTTCCGTCGCGCCGGACGGCAACCACGGATCGGCCATACCCATCGGGTTCTTGTTGAACCCTTCCATCGTGATGAGCGAGGGCAGGATGAATTGCGGCGCCGTGTTGTCGGGCGAGCCCGTCGGATGCGGCGTGTAATCGGCGATCGGGCCGTCTTTCGGCGTAAACGGCGCCGTCGTATCGGCCCAAACGCGATATTTGTACGTATCGTACTCGGTCAAACTCACGCGACGCAACAGTTGCCCGTCCTTGGCCCCAATCACGTACGCATACGCATCGGGCGTGTCACCACCTTCGGACGTCGCCTGAACTTCCACGTAGTACGCCGGGACAACCGTTCCGGGCATCGGAAAGTAGACTTTTTTGGCCCGCGCAGGCACGACGAACTCATGCGTCGACGTGCCCGTTTTGATGGGCGCACGGAGCGTGATGATGTCGTAACCGGCTTTCTTCTCTTTCTCCTGCTGAAAGCTCGAAGTGGAGAGTTTCACGCCGTAAAGGTCTTCCAGTGCTTTGGCGACCGCTGCGCTGGAGTTCAGTGCGAACGCGCCGAGCTTCTTCTCCGCACCGAGAACCGCCGACGGCTGAAGTGCACCACCGATGGCGACGAGTTTGCCTTGACGATCCATCAAGATTTTCATGTCGCTGTCGAGGACTTCCACGCCCGCGACGTACTGACGGAACACGACGATTTGTCCGCCGCCCGCCGGAGCGTGCGTCATGACAACCTTGGCGGCTTGCAGAGCTTTGGCCGACAAGCCGTACATATCGGCGTGCTCGCGCAGATGATGCAACGCCAATCGCTCGCGAGTCGCCCCCACCAAGTTTTGCGGCACGGGCTGGTTTGTCCGAGCGAAAAAGAAGGTCGGCGTGTTTCGTTTGTCGTCAACCGATGCGACAAACCCGCGGCGTCCCGCGGGCGCGGTCGCTCCTACAACCGGCTTCTCCAGCGCATACGCGTGAAAGGATTCAAGATCCTTTGCTCGCGCATCATTGGTCGCGAGCAAAGCAAAGGGGAGGATCGACAAGTATCGGGCACGACGGATCATTCTTTCGTTCTCCACGGGGCGAAAAAGGGATCTGAGGGGCAATGCTAGCTTGACCCTGTCCGGGTATGTCGAGCAAAAAATGGCCCGCGCAAGGTGAATTTCGTGTCGTCGGGTATGAAATCGTCGTCGCTACTCGCCAAACCGTTTCATGCCGAACACTTGGCCCTCGCCGCAGAACCCACTACGTTTCGATTTCATGAGCGTGATCGACAAAATCGTGGGTCGCAGCGACCCGTCCGCGGACCAGCCCCTCGCCAACTACATCACGACAAACCCACCGCGAACAGTTCGAGACGTCATCGCTTTGATGGATCATATCGACTCGGTATTGCCCGAATCCGATGGGCTCAAGTGGTTCAACAAGCTTTACAATCTGGTGACTCGAGCCGTCGCCGCGGCTGTCGAAGCCGGTCGATTCGCCAACGGAGCCCACGTCTCCACCCTCGACGTGATCTTTGCCAATCGCTATTTCAATGCCTTCGTGCAGAACGCCAATGGCTCGGGAGCTTCGCGCGCCTGGCGCCCGCTCTTGCAATATCGACAACGCGTCGGGGTCTCGCGGCTCCAGTTTGCCCTCGCGGGCATGAATGCCCACATCAACCACGATTTGGCGCTGTCCGTCGTCGATACCTGCCGCGCCGAAAACATCGATCTCGCCGGCGGAACGCAATTCCACAACGACTTCCTCCTCGTCAACGACATCCTCGAAGAAACCGAAAAAGCCTCGACCCCAATTCTCCTCACCGGCGCTCTCGGCACGATCGAACGCGGCATGGG
>CAYSYX010000723.1:0-4322 GCA_964435055.1 uncultured Polyangium sp.
GTCGTGTTTTATGGTTGTTATGCATTCATCGTCATTCGCGCAGCTTCGGGGGAATTGGGGCTTGGGGACATGACGATGTATGCGCTCGCATTTCGGCAAGGCCAAGCCACGTTCATGGCGATATTGATGTCGCTCGGCGCATTGTACGAACACGATTTGTACATGTCGAACCTTTTACAATTTTTGGCTCTTCCGGCGCCCGCGCCGCAGCTCTGCGCGTCGTCGGAGGTTATCCGCGACGAACGGGGCATTCGCTTCGAAGGGGTTGGATTTCAATATCCCGAACAAACGGTGTTTGTCCTACGGAACGTGGATCTCTTCATTCCCGCCGGTCAAAGCATCGCGCTCGTCGGGCACAATGGGGCGGGGAAGTCGACGTTCATCAAGCTTCTTTCGGGGCTTTACGAACCAACGGAGGGGCGTATTCTGCTGGACGGTCGAGATATTCGCAGTTTGTCTCGTGAAGAATTGCGTCGACGCCTCTCGGTTGCATTTCAAGACTTCAATCAGTATCAGCTCGAGGCGCGGGACAACATAGCGTTTGGCAATGTGGAACATGGTCATGATATCGAGCGCATTCGAGATGCCGCATTTCGAGGTGGAGCGACGGACATTGTGGCGGCATTGCCCGCGGGCCTCGACACGCAGCTTGGGCGGTGGTTTGCCGGGGGCGTGGAATTGTCCGGCGGACAATGGCAAAGGATCGCTCTGGCGCGAGCATTCATGCGCAACGAAGCGGATGTCTTGGTGCTGGACGAACCGACGGCGGCGCTCGATATCGATGCGGAAGCTGAGGTGTTCGAGCGGGTCCGCAATTTGGCAAATGGAAAAACGTTGCTGTTGATATCGCATCGATTTGCGAATGTGCGGATGGCGGATCGGATCGTTGTCCTTGACAAACAAGGCATTCGTGAGGACGGGACGCACTCCGAATTGCTGCAACGCGGAGGCATGTACGCGGAAATGTTCCAAAAGCAGGCGCAGGGGTATGCGTGATGATCCGTAGCATGTGCCGTCCCGGCGGGTCGTCTGTCGTGCCAAACACTCGAAGTCATGGCTGCCCCGGCCCGTGGCGCGTCGAGCTGAGGTCGAAGGGACGCCGACCTGGATATCTGCTTCGCCGGCCTGCCGGGCCCGCGGCGTGACCTTTGCTCCGCTGCATCGAGAGCGCGATCATGTGAATGAGGGAGACCATGCTCAACATTGGAATCATCATTGGAAGCACGCGTCCGGATCGAGTCGGCCCGTCGGTGGCAAAGTGGGTCCATGATATCGCGCAAAAGCGCAAAGATGCCGCATTCGAGCTCGTGGACTTGAACGATTTCAATTTGCCCCTGCTCGACGAGCCGGTTCCTGCGTCGCAAGGGCAATATTCGAAGGAACACACCAAACGATGGTCGGCGAAAATCGCTTCGTTCGACGGTTATGTATTCGTGACGCCCGAGTACAACCATGGTCCATCGGGTGTGCTAAAAAACGCCATTGATTTTCTCTGGGCCGAATGGGTCGACAAAGCGGCCGGATTCGTGAGTTACGGCAGTTCAGGCGGTATACGGGCGGTCGAACAGCTACGGCAAATCATGGCCGAAGTGCAAGTCGCAACGGTGCGCGTACAGGTGGCGTTGTCGTTGTATACGGATTTCGAGAATTACAAGGTGTTCAAACCTGCAGCGCATCACCAACCGAAGCTGGCACAAGTCTTCGAGCAAGTCATTGCATGGAGCGGAGCGCTCAAAACGTTGCGCGAAATGAGCCTTGCGAAGGCGGCGTGAAGGCTGAGGTTATGCCATTTGCGTCGCGGATGGCGAACCGTTCGAGGCGAGTTGTTGCCGCTGCTGAGCCAAATGAGCTCGAGCTTCGGCTTCGGTGGCGAACATGGTGACGCCCAGACTTCTTCTGCGCAATCCAATCAGGGCGCGGTCGAGCATATTCACCAAAATGCGCATGGCGAAAGGCGCTCCGAAAACGGCGACGGCATTGGTTTGTCGATCGGGATTGTCGGATGAAGCCATAATCTCTTTTCGAGCGTCGGAGGCCATTCCTTTGCCTTGACGACCATCATACATGGCAAACACTCGACCATATCGAGTTCGAACCTTGAAATAAGCGTCGAAGATCACGACGAGATCCTCACGCGTGACCTCGCCGAGCGTTTTGATGACGACAATATCGTCTTCAATGGCAATTTCCGTATTGGCGGTTTTGAAGGTGTCGGATTTCATCGGGAAATGGTGGGTGATTGGAGCACCGTCGACGGATTCATCAGGGCATTGCCGATGTCACGGCAGCGGACGATGTTTTTGCACGAAGGACGCGTTGTCGCTGTTCATCGAGATACGCTCGAGCTTCGGCTTCGGTGGCGAACATGACGACGCCCAGACTTTTTTTACGCAATCCGATGAGGGCGCGATCGAGCATGTTCACCAAAATGCGCATGGAAAAGGGCGCTCCGAATACTGCGGTTGCATCGGCGGCGCGCCTCGAGCCGCTCGCATTGGCCAGCATTTCTCTTCGCGCTTCCGAAGTCATGCCTTTTCCCAAGCGCCCGTCATACAAGGCAAACATGTGACCATAACGACCATGAACGCGTTCATAAGCGGCAAGGATGATCTGGAGGTCGGCAAGGGTTGTTTCGCCGAAGTTTTTGATCACGATCACATCGCCTTCGATATGGAGCTCCAGGTTCGCGGTGGTAACGAAGTCGGACTTTTTCATGAGATGATGGAACCATAATGGAGAACGTTTCGAGCGCAAGGAGAAAATCTCGAAATAATGCTAGAATATCGCCAATTTGTTGACGTTTGCCGGCAGTGTCGAAAGCGCGGAGCGATCATATTCGTGGGTTGCAGTGTTTTTCCGGAAGCACCAAAAGACTGGAGAATGCACGGAGGGTTTTGCTGCGCATTGGCGTTCGCGTTTTCCTCATTCGAGCGATCGTGTTGCTTGGTCGGGTGATTGATCCACTGCCCGGGATCGTGCCGTTGCGGGGTGTCTCGACCGACGGACGCGCGCGTTTGCGATGTGTCGTAACGTTGCGTTTGTCGGTTGGAGTCAATTGTGATTTTTTTTCGTCGGCGATAACATTTCGCTTGTATGTTTTGGGTTTTTCGCGCTATAGTGTCGTCGCAACGATGAACGCAACTTTGGCAACAAATCCTCCCGTTTCTGCGCCGCGTCGACCAGCTGTTCCGAATTCGATTCTCGGCGTACTCATCTTCATCATCACCGAGATCATGTTTTTCTCGGGTCTCATCAGCGCATTCGTGATTGGCCGCAGCGCTGCCGGAAAAATGTTGTGGCCGCCGCCCGGGCAACCGCGTTTGCCCATTGAAACAACGGGTTTCAATACGGCCGTTCTTTTGGCGAGCGCTGCGGTGCTTTTTCTGGCGAATCGGAAGTACCGTGAAGACAAACCCAAGGCCGGCAAAATGCTTGCGCTGGCGATGGCTCTCGGGGCGTTCTTTGTTTTGGCTCAAGGTCGCGAATGGGTTGCTCTCATTGCGCAGGGGCTCAGGCTGACGACCAGCACCCACGGGAGTTTCTTTTACGTCATCGTCGGTTGTCACGCAGCGCATGCGATCGCCGCAATTTGTGCGCTCGCGTGGGCTTTCACCCGAATTCGCCAAGATCGCCTTTCGTCGGAAACGTTCACCGCCGTCAGCCTCTTCTGGTATTTCGTCGCCGGAGTGTGGCCGATGTTGTATTACCAAGTCTACTTGTCGTAGAAAGAGGGCACGTTCATGAATTCTCGTGTTCCGTTCACAAGCAAGACAAACCTTGCGTGGCTGACGCTGATCTCGACCCTGACGATCGTGATGCTCAACCCGGGATTTGCCTGGGCTTGTCCGTCGTGCGCCAATCTGCAGGATGCCAATCGTCAGGCCTTCGTGAATTCCACGGTGTTCTTGTCCCTCATGCCCGTTGGTATGATCGCCGTCATCGTGATCTGGGTTTGGCGCAAAATGCGACAAGCCGAAACGCCCCGTTGAACATTTGGGGCTTCGAGTCGCCTGCGGCGCTCTGCGCCCCAAACCCCGTCGATACGGCCGAATCCACCCCCGGATTTCCGAGCCCCTCGCACCATTCCTGACCCGCTGATCCCCGCGAAAAAACGCAGGCGGAAGAATTGCGTGCAAGTTCGTTGCATTGCGCGCGAGGGAATTGCATGCAAGTCCCTTGATTTGCGCGCAAGCGGGATTGAGGCCGCGGTCAGTGAATTGTGGGCAAGGGAATTGCGAGCAAGTCCTTTGAATTGCGCGCAAGCGGGATTGAAAACGCACGCGGTGATTTCCACGGTCGCTCCGCGCGCTAACAAGCGCGCT
>CAYSYX010000724.1:0-1481 GCA_964435055.1 uncultured Polyangium sp.
CTGGCGATGGCCCTCACGGCCTGGCGCCTGCTGCGCGGACCCGAGCCCACCGACCGCGTGCTGGCACTGGACACGCTCTACGTGAACACCGTGGGACTGGTGATCGTGCTCGGCCTGTGGCACGGCAGCACCCTGCTGTTCGAGGCCGCGCTGCTGATCGCGATGCTCGGCTTCGTGGCGACCGTGGCCCTGGCACGCTACATCAGCCGCGGCGACGTGGCCGAATAGGGGAGCGACGATGAACCCGGAGACCTTGCATCCCCAGGCCCAGGCCATCGTTGCGGCGCTGCTCGTGCTGGGCGGCCTGTTCTGCCTGGTCGGCGCCATCGGCCTGGTGCGCCTGCCCGACTTCTACACGCGCCTGCACGCGCCCACGAAGGCCAGCACGCTGGGCGTGGGCGGCCTGCTGCTGGCCAGCCTGGTATGGCAGGCCGCGGCGCTCAAGAATCACCCGGACCGAAATCCCGGCGACAAAGAAGCGGAAGCCCGGTTCAAAGAAGCGACCGAGGCGTACCAGGTTCTGTCGGACGATCAGAAGCGAGCTCGGTACGATCGGTTTGGCCATGCGGGGATGGAAGGCATGCCCGACATGGGTCAGGGCGACATCTTCACGCACTTCCAAGACATTTTCTCCGAGCTTTTTGGTGGGTTTGGCGGAGGCGGTGGGTTTGGCGGGGGCGGACAACGTCGCCGCAACGGACCTTCACGCGGACAAGACCTTCGTGTCGAACAACGTTTGTCGTTGCGCGAAGCGATGACCGGAACGAAACGCGAAGTCACGCTGCGCACGCCCGTTCAATGCGACGACTGTTCAGGCAGCGGCGCCAAACCGGGTTCCAAACGAAAAACCTGCGGAACCTGCAACGGACAAGGCCAAGTCGCCACTTCGCGCGGGTTTGTCATGTTCACACAGACGTGCCCCGCTTGTCGCGGTGAAGGCACGACGATCACCACACCGTGCGCTTCGTGCAACGGCCAAGGCGCGGTCGAAAAGAGTCGCAAAGTCGTCGTGACGTTTCCCGCCGGCATCGATGCGGGACAACGTTTGCGCGTGCCCGGACAAGGCATGGCGGGCACGCAAGGCGGCCCCTCCGGCGACCTCTACGTGGATGTCGATCTGGCGCAAGACGAGAACTTCGAACGCCACGAATCGGACCTCGTCACACGTCACGTGATGCCCTACTCCAAGGCTGCGTTGGGCGGTCAAGTCGATCTGACGCTGCCCGACGACAGCGTCGTGAACGTCGACGTTCCCGCCGGTTCGCAACCGGGTGACGTGATCACCGTGCGCGGTCACGGGATGCCGCGGGTCGATGGACGGGGACGCGGATCGCTGCAAGTCATCGTGCAAGTCGCCGTGCCCAAGACGGTCTCCGCACGCGCGAAAGAGCTCCTCGAACAACTCGACGAAGAGCTGAAAAGCATCGCGAACTGACGACGTCTTCACAATGCGAACAACAACGTTTGTCCCGCGCAACGCC
>CAYSYX010000724.1:1581-4311 GCA_964435055.1 uncultured Polyangium sp.
TTGGGTTGACGACATCTTCACAATGCGAACAACAACGTTTGTCTCGCGCAACGCCTTGGGTTGACGACATCTTCACAATGCGAACAACAACGTTTGTCTCGCGCAACGCCCCGGGTTTTAACCCGGGGCTACACAAGACGAAGTCCCCCTCACGGGGGACTACGCAGGCTGATTCAGATCCGCTGCGGCCATTCACGTTCCGTGCTTTTTTTACGGCGTGAAAGGCGAGATCAGACCTGATCGACGATGCACAGTCCGCACTTGTGCGGACTTCGTTTTGTGTAGCGTGGGGTTTTAACCCCACGCGTGGTTGCGTGACGACAAACGGGTTGCGTTTCGAGATGGTCTCTTCAATCAGAAGCCCGTTCTCACGCCGGTTTGTCCAATCCGAACCACGCACCGGCACACGCGAGCGCGAACGCGACAGGCGCACACGCGATGCCGATCACGACCGCAACCGGTGCCGCAAGTCCGAGCAACACGACCCCGCCGCCGATCGCCAAAAACGCGCTGATCGCCGGTCCGAGAACGCTCTGCGCCAACGACGCTCGCGCCGTGATCCATCCCGCGAACGGAAACGCGACGAGCGCTGCGATCCCCAAGAACAAGATCGGCACCGTCGACGTGCTTTGCGAATTTTCCCGAGCCACCGCGCCGAAATCAACGCCCATCTTCGCACCGAGGAGCACCGCGCCCACGATCGACGAAATCGTGACGCCCACCATCACGAGCGCTCCACCCAAGATCCACAACAGCGATATCGGACGTTCCGACTTGCGTAACGCTTCGCGAAGTGATCGAATCGACGGCGCTGGGATCGAGATGCGCGGTTTGCGAGGAGCAACCGGCTTGGCCATCTCGCGATGCAACAAGTCTCGCGCCCCGAACACGGCGATCGTGCCCGCGACGATGTACACCGCGAGCATCGCGAACATGCCGGATGTGCCGCGCGCGAACAGCACGTGATGCGTCGTGGCCGAACCGAACGCCGCGAAAATCCACGCGCCGCGGAACCACCATCCGCCCATCGGCGCCTTGTGCGCGCGGCCCAGCGACAAACCCCACGTCGACGCGATGCACGGAGCCGCCAGAGCCATCAAGAACGCGCGCAACGGATCGAGCCACGTGAAGGGATTTTGATACAGAAGCGTAACGTTGTGTGCCGTGACGAACCCCAGCGCCGAAGCACTCGCGTACGTGATTCCATCGATCGGACGATGTCGCCCGAGGCGCCATCGCCACACGGGTCCCGCCGCGCCAACCTTGAGCCCCTCTTCAATCGGCGCGGCGACGAGGAACGCATATACGAGCGCCGCCGCAAGGTTTGTCCCGACGTCGACCTTGCGGACACCCAAGTTGGTCGCGACGGCGCCATCGAGAAAGTACGCCGGAACAAACCCGATGACGCCGAGCACGAACGTGAGCACCACCGATCGAGGACTCGACGGCTTGAGCGCACCTCGAGACAAAATGCTCGCGTACAACGCCGGCGGCGCAAGGACGACAAGCAGTCCGACAAGGATCTTTGCAGCGAACAAGGCTCAGAAATGAATCCCCACGACTCCCATCGCCGTGCCGGCAGCACCGTAACTCGTCCCCTCGAACGCGAGTAGATCCGCCTTCTTCTTTTGCACTTCGTTGAGACCCCCATCAGATTTGATTGCCGCAATCTTCGACGGGTCGAGGCCGGGTCGTGTCAAACCGAGCACCTCGAAGTTCGCCACCGCGCCAATCGAAAACGTCGGCGTGATGTAGTAGTCGACGCCCGCTCCGGCGCGTATGTAAAATCCGGCGATACTCGTGTTGTCGAGCGCCTTTTGCACCGCGCCGTTCTCGATCGAACCCTTGAAACTCCCGAGCGCCGTGTAACCGCCGCCCAGGTTGAAGTGCGGCTCGAGGTTCCCGAAAGGCAAACGCGTTCCGATCTCCCCACCGACGCTGAACAAGTCCCAAGACTCGAACAAACCCACCCGCGCTCGAGCTCCAAACGTCAGGAAAATAAGGCGAACGCCCACTCCAAGTCCCGCGACGAACCCTTGTTGTTCCGTCTTTACGAAGTCCGCCGTGAAGTTCTGCTCATCCAAATTGAACGTTCGAAGTCCAACGATTTGCCAACCGCCCTGCACGTCGACGTAGAGCCATTCGAGGCCCCGCTTCGAGTCACTCTTCTGCGAGTTATCGAGCTCTTTTTCCGTCTCGGATTCTTCTTCGCGTTCGTCCGCCGCCATCGGAGCCGGCGGCGCGAGCCCTTGGGCGGATGCCGTCGAGGCCAAAGCGAACGTCGTGGACAAAGTGAATGCAGCCGTAAGCAAAGTGCGCGCGAGTTTCACGGTTCGTCATCTCCTTTGTGTTCAAACGATGCCTCGATGTCGTACCCTTCACCGCCCCCGCCCAAATACTCCATGCCGCTCGATTCCACGGGCGGACCGGGAACTCGATAGGACCCGCTTAGCCAACGATCGAGATCGGCGAGTTTGCAACGGGGTGAGCAAAACGGACGGGACTTGTTGGCGACGGATGTCTCCACAGCTCGCCCACACATCGGGCAACTCGGTGCTGCCTTTCCAGCCATGGGCACAACCGTAGCACCTGCGCCCGATGAAAATGGGGGGTTTGGGGGCCAGAGAATTGCAAGCGTACGCCTTGATTTGAACGTTCGCTCCGCGCCCTAACAAGGGCGCTCCGCGAAGTGTTTTGTTTGTGTTGGGGGGGGGGGGGGGGGGGGGCGGG
>CAYSYX010000725.1:0-2376 GCA_964435055.1 uncultured Polyangium sp.
TCCAAGAACTCACCCGTCGCGCCTACCTGACACCTGCCGAACAGCTCGAACTTGCCGACCTCAAAAAACAAAAACTGAAACTCAAAGACGAAATTCACGCCTTACGCGCGAGTTCGTCGTAGCAAACGTTTCCCGCCGTCCGCACAAACGCAAAACCGTCGCCCGGTCATCAACCCTTGGGCGACGGTTTGAACTCAAACCAATTTCGAGTCACTTCGCAGGCGCATCTGGAGCAGCTGCTCCCTCCGCCGGCTTCTTCTCGTCCTTCTTGGCACCGTCCTCGATGGACTCCGCTCCGCCGTACACGTCCTTGTTCAAGTCCGTCAACGACTCTTCGAGCCGCGCCTTCTCGTCCGGCTTCAGCCCGCCCGGCGTTTCCTTCTCGATCGCTGCGGCAATCGCCAACCAATGACGAGCGTTTGTCCGGTACGCTTTCTTCGGATCCGCAGCTCCGCCGCTCACGTTGGTCGTGAGTGACGAACCGGCGAGGCGATAATCCGTCATGCCGCGCAGATACGCGTATTGAGCCTGTTCGCCGGGAGAAAGCGAATCGATGTCCGCTTCGAGCACTCGGAACAACGCCAACGCTTTTTCATGCTGATTCGCATCGTAGTGCCCACGCGCTCGCACGAGGTCGTCGTGGTAGGTCGCGCAGCCAAACGTGCTGCCCAAGATGACACTGCCCGCGAGAACAATTTTCGACGCGGTCGAGACGAACGAGGCCAAACGACGCATGCGCGAAGGTTATCGTCGCCGGCGGTAAACGATCAAGAGCAGAGTCACAAGCCAAGCCAAAGGAGCAAACCGACTCCCGGACGAAGCCAATCCCGCCGCCGAACACACACACGACGAACCCGCCCTCTGGGTCGGAGGCGGTGTCGAAGCTGCCGCCGACGCCTTTTCCTCGGGCCCGTTGCACGACCACTTCTCGAGCCCCTTGAACGTGCAGTGCTCGATAATACTGCCGCTGGCCCGTCGAGCATCCACGCTCACCGTGTCCCCATCGACAGCCACCTCCACGTAGTGGTTGACGGATTCGAACTTTTGCGTCTCGGGGGTGCCTTTGCCGCGCGAGTAGAGCGGTGCGCCCGCACCTCCGGACACGATGTACTTGATCCCCTGCCCTTCGCCGCGTTCGTACAAATGATCGTGGCCCGCAAGCACCAGCTCGACCTTGTTGTCACGAAGCAAATCGACGATCCCGTTCGCATGCAGCCGCGCGTTGCCACCATGCCGACCACTCGAAAAAGGTCCGTGATGAAGCACCGCGATGCGATGCACGAGCCCCGGTTCATTCAATGCCGACGCCAGTTCGCTCTTCAGCCACTCGCGTTCGTCCCCGGTCCATGTATCCATGGCGTTGAGCATGAAAAACCGCGTGTTTGACCAGCGAAACGTCCCGTACAGGTGAGGTCGTTCGCGGCCGTCGTCATCGATGGCCGCGAAGTACCGCAGAAAGTTCACTTGGCCCGTGGGATCGGGCGTGGTCAGTTCGTGGTTTCCGACCGAAGCAAACAAGCAACGACTCGCCAGAAGTTTCGTTTCGATATTGAAAAACTCCTGCCACTCGCCTTCGTTGTCCCCCGTTTGAACCATGTCCCCCGTGTGCAGGAGAAAATCCGCGGGCGCTTTTTCGATCATTCGCACGATGGAAGCGTGCGTCGAAGCATCGGATCGATTGTCGCCGAAGAGGACAAACTTGAACGGTTTGTTCTCCGCCGGTGCCGTCGTGAAACTCGCCGACGCGCTTTCCGTGCCGCCGGCAGTCACTTTGTATTCGTAGGTTGTTCCGGGAGACAAACCATCGAAACGCACCGAGTGAAACTTCTTGGCCGACTCGGAAGAACGCGTCGCGTGAAAGTTCCCCGGACCCTTCATGTCGATGGTCACGATTTCGGGCGCCGATACTTCCGCTTTGATCGTGACCGCCTTTTGACCGAGCGCTTGAAGGTAGGGGCCCTTCGTGAACGACGCGGCAAGGGCGAGGTTTGGCGCAGCCAAGAGCAACATGCTCAAGACAAACCCCACCGCAACCGCCCCCGCGCGAGCCTCACGCCGCCCGAGGGTCGGTGGATCCATCACCCCGCGACTCACATCCCCATCGTTACGTCGCGATGCATCCGATGTATGCGTCACTGTGCCCACACACGATCCACTGGAGAACGAACTACAAGATTCCGTCGACATTACGCACCGTCGTTGGCATCATGCACGCCGTAGCCCGAGGAATCCAGGGAACCACATCGATGGCGCAACAAGCGGATGGCGAGCCTAAGGAGAACTTCGGGATAGTCCCGCCTGCGCCTCAAGAAACCCTCCCGCGCCAGTTTGGCAAGTACACCCGTCTGCGGAAACTCGCCGCGGGAGGTATGGCGG
>CAYSYX010000725.1:2386-4308 GCA_964435055.1 uncultured Polyangium sp.
CGGCTTCGAAAAACTCATCGTCATCAAGCGCATCCTGCCGGCGATGAACCAAGACAAAGCGTTCATCGAAATGCTGCTGCACGAAGCGCGCGTCGCAGCCTCGATGTCCCATCCGAACATCGTCCAGACCTTCGATGTCGGGCAGGTGGACGGGACGTACTTCATCGCGATGGAGCACATCCACGGCGAAGACATCCGCTCCATCGTGCGCGCGATGCGCAAAAGAAACCTCTCGGAATTCCCGCTCGAACACGCCATCGCCATCACCTCGGGCATGTGCGCGGGCCTCGCCTACGCCCACGAACGACGCGACCTCGAAGGCCGGTCGCTCAACATCGTTCACCGCGACATCTCGCCGCAAAACATCGTCGTGACGTTCTCCGGTGACGTGAAGATCGTCGACTTCGGCGTCGCCAAATCGTCCCGACAATCCGGTGAAGACACCAAAGACGGGCAGCTCAAGGGCAAAGTCCCCTACATGTCGCCCGAACAAGCCGCCGGGCAAAATATCGATTGGCGCAGCGACATCTTCGCCGTCGGCGTTCTTCTCTTCGAACTGTCCACGGGCAAACGCCTGTTCAAAGGCGCCAGCGAGTTCGAGACGCTGAAACTCATCTGCGATAAAGATTACCCTCGGCCGAGCGATGTGAAGCCCGGATTCCCGCCGGCCCTCGACCGCATCATCATGAAGGCGCTCGAGAAGGACCGGGAAAAACGCTATCAGAGCGCCCGCGAGATGCAGATCGACCTCGAAGCGTTCGTTCGAGAAGAACGTATCCCCGTTTCGCAGATCAGCCTGACGCAATGGATGCAGTCCTTGTTCGAGGACAAACTCGCGCAACAAAAGGAAGCCCTGCAAGACGTCAAGCAACTGGCGGACATCATCGCGATGCAGCAAGGCGCCTCGTACGAAGGCGGCAGTACGAGCGCGGGGACGTCGGCGACAGGTGGAGCAACGCCCGCGCCGAAACGTTCGAGCGTCGGACTGTGGCTCGCGCTTGCCGTGGTGACAGCCGGTGCCGTGGGCGGCTTCTTCTACATGCGAAAACAAGCGGCCGATCGTGAAGCCGCAGCCTTGGCCAGTCGCCCGAGCGCTGAAGCTCCGAAACCGGTGGAAGCCAAAGGCTCCCTGGACCTCAAGTGCGGCGGACAAGAAGGTTGCTCGATCTGGATCAGCGGCGACCTACGTAAGGAAGTCACGCCGGCCGTCATTTCGGGTTTGCCCCTCGATACGGACATTCAAGTCAAGCTCACGCATGAAGGCTTCGAGGCCTATCGCGAGACCGTCAAACTTACCGAGGCATCACCGACCCGCGCGATTGCCGCCTCGATGAAAGCCGGCTCGGTGACCGTCGTACTCAAGGTGATTCCGATCCCGAACATCTGGCTCGACGACAAACCCGTCAAAGGCAACCCGACCACGCTCGAGGGCCTCAGCGCGGACGAGGAACACAAGTTGGTGTTCCAAGCAAATGGGCATGTGCCCAAGACGATCAAGTTCACCGCCAAGCAAGGCGAAACGAAGACGATTCAAGAGACGCTCACGAAGATCGATCCCAATGCCAAACCCGGCGACCCGGCCGGCGGCACGACACCTCCCGCAGGCGGCGGAGGCACGGGCAAAGTGCGCGTCAGTTCCAAGGGTGGGTTCTGCAATGTGACGATCAACGGCACGGGGTACGGCGCAACCCCCGTCGAAGCCGACGTTCGCGAAGGTACGGCTCGGGTGACGTGCAAGCCCGACGGTGGCGGGGCGTCTCAATCGCAAGCGGTGCAGGTCAAGGCCGGCGAAGTGGCTCGCGTGAGCTTCAAGCTGTGACCGGAGCGCTCCGCTTTCGATAACGCAATCGCGTCACGGGCAAACCATCGCGAATCGCATGATGTTCGCGCGGACTTCGAGCGCCGTACGGGTTCTCGACGAG
>CAYSYX010000726.1:0-4306 GCA_964435055.1 uncultured Polyangium sp.
GGGTATGGGCGCCAGGCGCTCGAGCGCCTGCAATTGGACACTGAAAGGGAAAATCAAAGCCACGCGGCTTTGGACGCACGTCTCGATTTGCGCGTGGTAGCGGGCGTCGCTTATGAATCGTGGGTGCGCGAAGTCGCGCGTCTCAATACGCGGCATTATGCGGAAGCGGTCGTCAAGAGCGGTCGTTATGACCAGGCGCATCATGAAAAGCCACCGAAAAAACTTGGTTCAAAGTTGCACCTCTTCGATTGCGTCACGTGTGACAAATGCATTCCGGTTTGTCCGAATGACGCCAATTTTCAATTGTTCACGGGACACACCGAAATTCCCATCTTGAAGGCGCGGCGTGAAAATGGCGCGTGGACCTTCGAGCGCTCGGGGTTTGTGCGTGTCGACGAAAAACATCAGATCGCGAACTTTGCCGATCATTGCAATGAATGTGGCAATTGCGATGTGTTTTGCCCGGAAGACGGCGGACCTTATCGGGTCAAGCCTCGATTTTTCGGACGCAAAGAATTTTTCGAGGCGAGCTCTGCGGACGGCGTGTACATTGAACGAACGGCTGATTGCGAATTGGTCTTGGGACGATTCGAGGGTATCGTCCGGCGCCTTGAAGCTCGTCAAGGGACGATGCTCTTCGAGGGACCTGCGTTTCGAGTGACGTTTGCGGAAAACGACATTGAGCGAACCTTGGCCGGCGACGCAACGAACGAGGTCGATCTGACTTGGTTTGGCATTTTGAACGTGCTCAGACGAGCGGTGTTTTCGCCAAACGACGTCAATTGGGTTTCCTGTTTATGGGAGAAGAGCAGATGAAGGACGAGGTATCCCGCGCCATTGCGGAGAAAGCGCACCAATATACCGATGATATGGTGCAATTTTTGCGAGATATGATCGCGATTCCGTCGGAGAGCGGTGACGAAGAGCGCGTTGTACGACGGGCGGCGGAAGAAATGGAGCGAGTCGGGTTTGACGAGGTGAAGATCGATGCGTTCGGGAATGTGCTCGGGCGTGTCGGGTCCGGAAAAACCATTGTTGCGCTCGACGCCCATCTGGATACGGTGGGTGTGGGCGATCGTTCGACGTTTCGATTCGATCCGTATGCCGGAGTGATTGAAAACGGTGTTATTTTCGGTCGCGGCGCGAGCGACCAAGAGGGGGGCATGGCGGCGGCCGTTCATGGAGCTCGTATTGCGAAGGAACTTGGTTTGCTGGAAAATGTGTCGCTTTGGGTGACCGGCACGATCATGGAAGAAGACTGCGATGGTTTGTGTTGGCAATACATTTTGCGCGAAGGTGTATTGCGTCCCGACGTCGTGATTAGTACCGAAGCGACAAACCTGGCGGTGTATCGCGGGCATCGAGGCCGAATGGAAATAGAATTGCGCACCCAAGGTCGAAGTGCGCATGGATCCGCACCGGAGCGGGGCGTCAATGCAATTTACAAAATGGCGCCCATCATAGAAGACATTGCGCGGCATAATGAAGATCTTGCCGCCACCGCCGATCCGTTCCTCGGCAAAGGATCGGTGACCATTTCCGCAATTCGTTCGACATCTCCGTCGTTATGCGCCGTCGCCGATAGCTGCACGATTCATCTCGACCGGCGCTTGACCAAAGGCGAGACCGAACAGAATGCGCTCGAAGCGATTGCTCGATTGTCCGCGGTAAACCGTGAAGGTGCGAGTTTGTCCGTCCTCGATTACGCTCGACCCACGTGGCGCGGGCTCGTTTATCCCACTCGAAAATATTACCCCACGTGGGTTCTGGAAGAAAATCATCCGGCCATCCAAGCAGCTCTGTGCGCCGGAGAACACGCCTTGGGGCATGCGCCGAAGGTCGGCAAGTGGACCTTTTCGACGAACGGGATTGCGACGGCCGGTATGTTTGGCATTCCAACCTTGGGGTTTGGCCCGGGCGACGAAGTGCATGCTCATACGCCCGAGGATCAATGCCCAATCGAGCATCTCACGATTGCGGCCAAGTTTTACGCGGCATTCTCTGCTGCGTTCGTGGGGAAGTCTTTTTGATAAAACAGCAACGGAAGGAGCGCGACGATGGACGTTTTAGATGAACTACAAGAAAAGGTCGAACGTCTGCAAAGGATGTCGTGCGGCATCGAGAAACGCGATTTTCTGGCGACGTGGGATCACGATGAAGACACATTGCGTTGGGTGCTCTTGGCCTCGGAGATCCTGGAAGATTTCGTCCGGCATCGCATTTCGACGCGCGTCTTCGAGCGCGGCCTCGGAATGAGCATTTTTCGCGACAAATCGACGCGAACGCGTTATGCCTTCAAGTCGGCGTGTAATCTCTTGGGTTTGGCAACCGAAGAACTCGACGAAGGTTCGAGTCAAATCGGACATGGAGAGACCACGCGCGAGACCGCCGCGATGATTGGTTTCTTGACCGAAGTTTTCGGAATTCGCGACGATATTCATTTGGGTGAAGGGCATTTTTACATGAGCGAAGTCGCCGCCTCGCTCGCGGAAGCTCATCGTGCCGGGGCGCTTCTCAATCGTCCCACCGTCGTCAATTTGCAGAGCGACCTTGACCACCCGACGCAAGCCCTTGCCGACCTCCGCCAGCTTTCCCGCGTTTTTGGGGGACTTGCTGGTTTGCGAGGACGCACCATTGCGGTGAGCTGGGCGTATTCGCCGAGTTACGGAAAACCGCTGAGTGTTCCGCAAGGCGTCATCGGGCTCTTGTCAAGGTTTGGCATGCATATTCGTTTGGCCTATCCGCCCGGGTACCAATTGGCTGATTTGCCGCTCGAAAAGGCGCAGAAGTTCTCGTCCGAGAGCGGTGGCACGCTGCAGGTGACCCATTCAATGGATGATGCGTTTGCCGACGCCGATATCGTGTATCCCAAGTCCTGGGCGCCGTATGCCGTCATGGAAGAACGCACGAATCGATTGCGAGCGCGGCGAACGGATCACCTTCGGGAACTCGAGGCCGAAGCTCTGGCGCAAAACGCAAAATACCAAGACTGGACTTGTTCAACGGCACGTATGCGGCTCACGAAAAACGCTCGGGCGCTGTACATGCATTGTTTGCCCGCGGATATCACGGGTGTGTCGTGTACGCACGGTGAAGTCGATCGCGAGGTATTCGAGGCGGCACGCATGGAGACCTACAAGCAGGCAAGTTACAAGCCATTTGCCATTGCGGCGCTCATGTTGGGCATGCGCGTTCATCAGCCCGCCGCGGCTCTTGGGCGCCTATTCGAGGCCGGACAGGCTTTGGCCCGTAAAACCCGAGCATCTACGCCACCCCCTCCGTCATCGCGGCGTTATTGAAGTATTCGCGTTATCGTTGGCGGCCCGTGAACAACACCCCGACGCGCTCGCGACGTATATGCGGTTGCGTTGTCAGCAGCACGCATAAGCCCGCGAGCGACGACGCTCCCGTTGCGCACACGTTTATACCCGTGCAGCTACGTCCGAGGTACAGCGCATGTTTGATGTCCGGCTCATCGATGAGAATGGGATATCCGGCGGAAAGCAGCATTCCCCGCACGACGGGCAACCAATCGTAAGTTTCGTCATCGAGAATGCCGTGCGCAATGCTGTGCGGCACCGTGGACCATGGCTCCATGTACGACGAACGATTGCGTGCGGCGCGGCGAATCTCCGCATTGATGCCGTCCAAGCCAAGTTTGTCGCGTAATTCCATTGCGCGGATTTCCGCGTCGTCCGTCAATTGCCAACCGTGCCGGCGTTGAAGATCATCCACCAGACGCTGATAAGCACGCACGAGCGGGTAACACCCGCGCGTCTGGACCGCATGCAACCGGGGTAATCGGCGAATATGCCCGAGCGATTGGGCTTCCTCGTATGCGGAAAACAAGGAGCTCGCCAATGCGCCCCCGCCAACTTGCACCAAAACACGGTCGAGCGGAAGTTCATCCGAATGGATCATTTCCCAGGCGAGGGTTTTTCCGCCTTGCACGGCCAATGCCTGATCCGGGCCCTGACACGAAAATGGAATGCTCCCGTTGCGCAGGGATTCGCGAAAACGATGCACCGTCGGATCGCCCAAGACCGTTGCCGTTCGAGTGCATATTTCAATTTGAGCGCCGAGGTTTCGCATTCTTTCCAAAGAGCTGGGTTCGGCATCCTCGGGAACGAAAACCCGCAGCGACCGTTCGGCGGCTCGGGCCAAGGTGGCCGCGGCAAGCGCGGCATTGCCGCAACTGGCAATGACCAATTCGCCCGAAACATCGGCAAGACCCAGTTGGCGAATGCATTCCAAGTGCATGAGCACCGAAAACAAATGGCGGGCTTTATGGGAGCCGGACACATTG
>CAYSYX010000727.1:0-1927 GCA_964435055.1 uncultured Polyangium sp.
CGATCCAGCGTCGCGGTGAGTTCATCCTTGATCGTGTCCAGGTTCCCGCGTGCAGCGGCAAGGGCATCACGCGTGCGTCGCGATATGCGCCGCCCCTGTAGCGCGCTACCGGCTGTCTGTTGGTTGATTCCCGCGGCCCCTGCTACCAGCAAAACAATTTGGTCCGTCGAAAGTGCTACTCGATTGCTCACGGTTCGTGCCTCCACGACCTCGAGCTTTATCGTTGTTGATCAACGAGTCAATCGAAGAAACGCCGACATTTCACCATAATGATGCGCATGATGTGCATGATGCGTTTAATGAGCGGCGCGTATTATGACGCGTCATAATGATGCACGATGCTACATGATGCGCACAGTCGCCTGACCACGCGGCAACGGCACAAATAATCGAATGATTTTGACTGACTGCACTGTAAACTCGATCTGTTGCCTTAAAATTGTCGCGTACGCTTTGTCACAATTGACGCATTCGGGAGGTATCGCGATTCGACCCCTTGACACCTAAAGTTTCACCGAGACAAACCACGCGCAATCAACGTTAGTGACGCAAGTGTTCACGCATGGATCGCGTCTTACTCGTGTTGTTCCGCGGACAAACTGCGCTATTTGAGGCTGTAATTGCACGGTATTTGGATGTCTGTGACGTGATGGCGGGTTTGCCCGAGTGCAAATTTCAGGTAAAAAGTGACGGATTTTGGCCACAATTGACGGCGCATGCGCCGCGAAGGAACTACGTAATGGGACTACGTCTTCCGCCATTCTTGAACTATAAGCCATACACGCACTTGCGCACGCAACTGCGCCGTACGTCGCGAATGACGTCGCGAACGGCGGGTTGGTCCTGGCGTAACAGTGGACAAACCGCCGTGAAATAGAGGCAAGTCGATCGCTTGCATGCTTTGCCCATCACGTCGATGAGCGTGCGAAATTCTGTGGTAGCTTACGTTGGATCGACTACAACTTGGGCAAATGACACACGCTCATCGACACGATGCCAGGACCGTGCTGCAACACGTACGTCATGAATCACGACGTACCTACTCAGAAAAACGTACTGCTCATCGCGGCGCATGCTGAGGCGGATCCTCGTTCCGTTAAGAAGTTTCTTGAGACGGGACGTGTGAAAGGCCACATGCTCCGCGAGCGGCTTGAACGAGCGACAAAGGAAGTCTTGCCGACTTGGGTTGCTCCTGGCTCCGCGCCCGTCGACACTTCCGACACCGCGAAGGGGGGCGAGCATGGCCGCGACTGACCCCCCTCCGGAGGTCCGCGCAGTGCTCGAACCGCTCGCGCGTTGGTTCGTGACGATTGTCAAAGAAGTGGCATCGGAGCAACCCGCGCCCCTCGAACACTACACCGCGAAAAACGCGCCTATGCCCCCGACGACATTTCGCACGAAATGCCGAACTGGAGTTTTCCCGCGTGCGTCGTGTGTAGGTGGCGAATGGCGCGCCCCTCGCGAGGAAGTCGACGCTTGGCTTGCCAAACAGCCCAAACCTCGCGCAATGGTCAAACCTGACGCCGCAAATGCCGAACCGACGACGGCGCGAAGTGGCGACGAATTGCTTGCGGCAATGGAACGCGAAGAACGCGGGCAAACCATTTTGAGGAAGGGCAAACGGTCATGAATCGAAAAGAACGACGAGCGGCCGAACGAGGGGCAAAACCAACGTCAAATGCAGTTCCGGATGCAATCCATCGAGAATGCGATCGGCTCCTAAAAGCAGTTTTGCAAATGTTCGACCTTGCGGGCCAGCGTTCGCCGGCATTAGTGATGCGTCTCGTAGCTCCTCTCTGGCCTGGGCGTTGCGTGGTCGTAATGCCAATCCCGCTTGGTGAAAAACCAGCGGACGACGCGGAGCGCTTAATGAATGCGCGATGGAACGACGTGCCGATCGAATTGGTGATCGACGATTTCCGAAAAC
>CAYSYX010000727.1:2027-4305 GCA_964435055.1 uncultured Polyangium sp.
CGAAAACGGCGCTCATGCTCGAAAACATCGGGCCGGGCAAGTTGCCAGTTGTCGCCTATGTTCCCGTACACGAGACGCTCACTCAGACCGCCATAGCGTGCATCGAATACCGAGTCTTGTCTCCCGGTGGCAGCGCATGAGCACCGAACGTTCCGGTGCACGTGACTCCGCGAAGGACGCGTGATCCTCATGCGTGCGCGCCCCTCGCGAAAAATGTTGACGCCGCGGAAATCCCGTGCTTGCGTGGGCGAGCCTTACAAAAGGCGCCGCCCGCGGAGCTTGCACAACTCCACGGGCGACTTGGCTACCCCCTCTCGTACCGAGGAAGCAACCCGAATGCCTACTTACACGCGTTTAGACGCGAGATCCAGCGTCTTTTTTTGTAACCCGTGCGCGGAGGTCCTGTAACAAATGGGCCGCGCACGATCCGGAACATTCCGACAGTCTGGCCAAGCTTGGCTGGTCATGGTGACGATTCCCGCGGCGATGTTTCCTCCGGGCAAACTTCCGCCCCCGAGCATTGACCCAAAGACGAAAAAACAAAAGGCTCATCCGAGACGTCTTGGCGTTCCCGTTCCCGCAGTCACGGAAGGACGAACCACGACAAAAGCCGAGCTTGATAACCTGGCCAAACTCTTTTCGGCGAGACCCGATCTCGCGATCTCTCGATGCGCCAAAGCGGGAAAACTCCCCTCGTGGATACCCGCCGAAATGGTCCCATCGGAGGTTTTACAAGCCGCGATAAAAGCAAATCCCGTAGCGGCAAACGTCCCCGGATCGCCTACTGAGACCGTCGCGGCGTATGCGGATCGTTGGCTCAAATGGCGCGACGAACGCAACATGGCGAGCATCGACCGCTATCAGTCGGCGATCTACAAGCACATTTTGACGGTCGAAGTCGAGCCGGGAATAACGCTCGGAGAACGCCCGATCGCCACCACATCCCGCGCGGACTGCAAAGTGCTCGTCAAATCGCTACGGGATAAAGTCACGCGCGAAATACTGATGGCAAATACCGCGCTTCGGTACTGGATCATTTTTACCGCGATGATGGCATCGACCGCCAACGACGACGAACCGAGCTTGTATGTGCGCGACGAAAATCCCGCAATCGGGATCAAGGCGCCTGAAGCGCCAAAAAAGCAAACGCGCGGCGTGCTGTATGTACCGGAATTTCTACAGCTAGTCGCTTGCGAAAAGATTCCCCTTGGCGCGCGTCGTGTGATTGTCCTCGCGGTGTACCTGCAAATGCGTTCGGGTGAATTGTCACGCATTCGATGCGAAGATGTTGACCTCGAACACGAGATCATTCACGTGCGCCGTGGCTGGGACTCATACCGCAAGAAAGAAAAACAGCCCAAAAACGGCACGTCACGGACGTTCGACATTCCGCCAAACCTCTTGCCCCTGCTCCGCGCGATGATTGCAGAGCGTGGTGGAAAAGGGCTCTTGTCGGACGTCAACGCGTATCGCGTCTCAGAGAAGCTAGACACGTATCTCGACGCCGCGGGACTTCATCGCTGGGAGCTTCGGACGCGTACGCCGAACCATATTCCACTGATATTTCATGGACTTAGGGCAACAGGTGCGACTTGGGCCGCGTCTGTCGCGACGAACCCGTTGAAGCTGCGTCACATGCTTGGCCATGCAGACCAGTCGACGACGGACAGGTACATCGAAGCATCGCAGCTTATGGGTAAGCACAACCACGAAGTCTTTCCCGTGTTGCCTGAGTCACTCGTTACGGGGAATAGTTCCGGGAATCGGATTGAGTGTGTAAAAAGCGCGGCAAAACAAGTCAATCCATCCCTTCTCGAAAGGGAGCGGCCCCATTGAAGCGGGAGGTCAGGGCGAAACGCCCCCGCCGCAACCCGCCATTCCGCTCTCGAAAGGGAGCGGCCCCATTGAAGCCAGCCATTCCGGGCGATAAAAGTCCACCGGAACATGCTCTCCACATTCCGCTCTCGAAAGGGAGCGGCTCCATTGAAGCGTGACGTCTGCGATCGTGGATCACGAAAAACAACTCATTCCGCTCTCGAAAGGGAGCGGCTCCATTGAAGCGGGCATCGAGGGCCAACGACGGCAGCTCGGTTCTAAACATTCCGCTCTCGAAAGGGAGCGGCTCCATTGAATCCGATGACTCGCGAGGAGCTACGTGTCCGCACCTCACATTCCGCTCTCGAAAGGGAGCGGCTCCATTGAAGCTTCTTCGAGCCTTGTCGAGTCACCGTGACGTCGACGTCCATTCCGCTCTCGAAAGGGAGCGGCTCCATTGAAG
>CAYSYX010000728.1:0-3583 GCA_964435055.1 uncultured Polyangium sp.
GTTTGTCGCGGCAATCCCGGCTGGTCTGAAGAATGCCTACCCACGCGGGGAGGAATGGGTTCGTCGTGGTACTCGGACCCTGGCGGTGGCGATGCTCGTCGTGGGGGTGCTCCTGTTGACGAGCGGTCATCTTTTGGCGCTCGTGGCGGGTGGCGTGCGGGAGCATTGGGATCCGCAGGCGGGATCCGTGATTGTGATGGATTGGGCCAAGCGCCTCGTGACGTACGGTTTGCCCGTGCTGATACTCGTCATGGTATTGGCGAAACCGCGCGGCGTGATCGTTCCGGCCATCGCGGCTTTTCTCGCCTTGGTCGCCACGCGAGATGCGTATGGGCAAAGCCCGATCTGGATCGCGAGCTATGATCGCTTGTGGATGGCTCCGGTGCTGCTTTTGCTGGTTGCGCTGATTCCGCAATTTTTTGCCCGAACGCGTCGGGCGTGGGTTTGGCTGGGCTTAACGACGGTCGGCGTCTTCGTGGCGGGCCTGCCCACCGTGTACGAACGCACGACCGAACAGCTTGAATACGCATTTTTTCGCGCGGCGTTCACTTCGTTGCCCGAAGGATGCCGTGTCGTGCATCTGCCTCGCGTCGGCCGCAGAATCGTCATGCTGCCCGAATACGCAATGAAAACGCTCCCCGATGCTCGTTTGCCCGTCGTCGCCGTATCCTCCGCGGACGATGTACGCCGATTGCAACGTTCCGAGCCGTGTTTGCGGTATGCCCGCACGTCGATTTGCACGAGCGAAGAAGGACGCGCCGCATGTGACGCCGTCGAACATGATTTGCATTTGGTTCCCAGCGTGGAGGCGGATCTTCCGGCCAAACCCAGCCACTACACATCGACGTACGATCGTGACGTGGTGAAAATTGGATTGTTCGAGGTACGTGTGCCGTGACCGGGGTCGTTTGTCCGGGAGGGCGTTCCGCGGCGCAAACCCGCTATGGCGCCCGCTCGCAAGCCCTACGTATTCATCACGAATACGTCGGCGAGGTTGGTCGCGGTTCGAGCCGCCGAGATCCAGCGGCGCAGCGTCACCGGGTCTTGACAAACCTGAATTCGCCCGCGAATATCGTCGGGACACACAAATCCTCGCACATCGAGCACAACCAACAGAGCATCCCGCAGCCCTTCGAGCGCTTCGTTCACCCGGGTCTCCGCTTGTTCCGCCTTCACCAGCGCCTCGTTGGCTTTTGATTCCAAACTCGTCAGCATACCGTGCAGGCGCCGAATCAAGTCCTCGGATTGCGGAAGCGTCGCTTCGCCCGCAAGAAATTGAAGTCGATTGTCAATGATCGCCAAATCGAGCCCCAGCACACCGGAACGGTAATGACCAAGCTGCGGAATGATGGGCTGATATCGCCCGCCTCCCGGTGTCGTCAATCGATATCCATGGATTCGTTGTCGCTCGTGATCATAAACGAAATATTCGGCGATTCCCAAGCGCGCATACCGTTCGACGTTATCGACTAGGTCCTTGCTGCGATCCCCTCGATGCAACACTTCGAGCGCCAAGTCGATCCCTTTCCCCTCGTCCGCGACCACCCATGCCATTCGTTCGTCTTCGTCGCTCGACGGTTCGACATCCAGTACGGCCAAAATGTCGGGGGAAAATGGTTTGGCTCCCGGATACAGAACGCTCAGCTCCTCCGCCAGGTACACCGACCGACCCAGGCTTTTGAAGTGCAAACCAAGCGAATCGAGTGCACGGGATTTTGCGCGTTTGTGCGGTTGCCCCTCGCTCATCAAGTGTGCGGGAGGCGTCAATGCCGTATTCACTTCCACTTGAAAAGCAAGACGCGCTTGGGGCGTCATGGCCCGCCAAGCTTCGACACTGGGTACGGTGGGCAGCGCGTCGTAATCGGGGATTCGCCGAACCGGATCGAACATGAGCCGACCATAGCACGGATAATCGTTGTTGGAAACGAAAAATGCACACCGCGAAAAACACCGCGCCCTTGGCCTCGAGAACGCCGAAACGTCGGGAAACCAAGGGCAAACGGTGGATGGACGTCGGGAATGCGCGTGGGACGATCAGGCGACGATCTCGAGGAGCTGACCCTTTTCGAGCGTAGGATCGCCGAAATCATCAAGCGGGCCGCCGGAAGCGTTTTTACAACCGCACGCCGCACCGATCGTGGACAAAAGCTTGTTGTTGTTCACGCCACCCACATCGAGAAATTGACCGGTTTTCAAATATCCGCCCGCCGAACCGATCAGCACATAAGGTACGTCCTGGTACGAGTGGTACTTGTTGGCCAAGTCGTTGAGCCACACGGCGACGCCGAAATCGAGCAAACTGCCCGAACCCAAATCGTAGGCCGCGAGTTTGTCGCACAAATACTTGAACAGCTGGGCGTGAATGCGATCGATCTTGTGGTGCAAATCCACCGCACCGACGATCGGCGCACCCATATCCCCGTCACTGTCGATACGATGCGATATGCGGTGGTAACTCTTTTGCTTCACGCCATCGATCGTGTATTCCGTGCTGTCGTTGCCGTCGCCAATTTGCAACGTCGCCGCGCGCGTCGTGCCACACGCCATCGCCAACGCAATGATGTCCATCTGCATGCGCGCAACCGTCTCGAGGTTATCGTTGAGCTGCGCATCGGGCGACATCATTTCCATGGCCGCGACCTCTTCCGGCGTGAGTTTACACGTCAAAGAAATCTCCAAATCGCGAATCGCCTGGAAATGCATATCGAGGCGCTTCTTGTCGTTCGATCCCAAATCGCTGCGCGACAACAACGATTGCATCTGCGAACGCACCAAGTCATTGACGCTTTTACGTTCCGCCGCCAGCTTCTTCAGCACTTCGGGATCCAAATCCGAAAGCCCGAAGAGCTTGTTGTACGCCGTAATGGGATTATGCTCGGCCGAACGAATGTCTTTTTCACCGCGGTACGACAAGACTTCATTGATGTAGCCGGACTTTTTGCCGGCATACAGCGTCAGCGGTTCGATGCCCGGCGCATTCAATTCGCGCACGATGCGATTGTCGATCGATTCGCCCATCGCCAGCGATTCATTGCCCGAAGGCGTGACGGAGACCTGGGCGGCCGTGAGGCATTGATTTCCGCCGCCGGAATGGCCGCAACCATTGCCCGGAAATCCGAAATTGATGCCTTTCAGCAGAATCATCCGCGACGCGTACGCCGACAAATCGGCCGCCGTGCGATCCGGTTCGGCATTGAGCGAATCGGTGGTGATGGCTCCGACGTTGCTCGGCCAAAACATTTCCGGTTCGTCGTCGGTCTTTTGCACGACGCCGTTGGCTTGGCGCATGAAAATCGCAAACGGAGGAATGTCACCCGGTCCGGCTTCGGCTTTTCGCGGAGACAAACTCTCCAAGAAAGGAAGCGCCATGCTGACTCCAAACAGGCCCCGCAAGAAATGTCGGCGGTTCATGGAACCTCCACGGCGCGACGCGCCCGAAACGAATCCGATACGATGATGTCGAGGAGCATCTCTTTGAACGAGCTTCCCCCGCGTGAAGAATCGCCGAGTTGCCCGATGAGCGTCTCATCTTCGGGCTGAGCATCGCGTCCGAGCGCGAATTCGAGCCAATGCTTGGCAAAAC
>CAYSYX010000728.1:3593-4298 GCA_964435055.1 uncultured Polyangium sp.
ACAATGTCGTAGTAGTCTTGCCGCTCTTCGGCTTCGGTGCTCTCGGCAATGATTTGGCTCCATTCGATGGCGTCTTTGTATTGCACGACCGCTCCCCCGAGCGTGTATTCCGCTGCGGAATTGACGGGGTAGCCGTTATCCATGGTGCGATATCGACCAATGGCGTCGTAACCTTCGAATGCGAATCCGGCCGGATTGATGAGGGTGCTGTGACAACCTTTGCCGCATGTTCCATCGCCGGTATGCGAATCGACGAGATCGCGCGTGGTTTTGTCGCTACCTCCAGGCAATGGTTTCACATTGTCCGGGGGCGGAGGCAACTTCACGCACAGCATGCGCAAATTGATGAAGACGCCGCGATGAATCGGATCGGAAGCTCGCGCCGTGCCATTGGCAGCCAGAAATCCAAGCCGCGTGAGCGCTCCGCTGCGCGTCGCCGCGTCCAATTCCACTTTGCCAAAGTCCGCCCCGGCTGGTGCAGGCACGCCGTAAATCGCCGCCAATCGATCATTGACGTACGCGGTTCGGGACGTGAGCAATTCGAGTACGCCGCCGTCTTGTTCGTAGATCACGTTATCGACGAAAGCTTCGGCTTCCAGGCGCAAGTCATCGCCGATTTCCGGGACGAACTCGGGAAATACCGCCGGATCTTTATACAGATCGGCGTATTTCTTCCAATTGAAGAGCTGACGGTGGAAATTGCGC
>CAYSYX010000729.1:0-4288 GCA_964435055.1 uncultured Polyangium sp.
TTTTCCGGCATTGGCACAAGCTTCGGCGGCTTGATCCCGGCTGATGTACCCTTGAGGCACTTTGCCCTTCTTGCTGGCGGCTTTTACACGCAAACCATCGACCGGCGCGTAAGGTGAATGCGGGCGCGTCTTGTTCTTGCCGATGATCTCGAGCGTGTGGGCTTCGTATTTGTCAATGCAATATTTCCCCCCGACACTCACCATACCGTCGGGACATTTCGCGCCTTTGGCTGAAGCGCTGGAAGCAACGGGCAACGTCGCGGCAAGCAAACCGACGCTTGCCAGCAGCGTTGTTATCGGGGAAGGCCATCGACGATGGGAGTTCATGCGGACACTCGACCTGACTCTTGCTTAACTCGAATGAAGGCGGGAGGCAAATGACCGGCGCGAAGAAACTTGGCTGTTGACACGCGCCTTCGACGTGTTCGGATGGAAAAGCATGCTGCCGGGCAAGACTTCTCGTCGAGATTTTTTCGCTTCGATCGCGGCCGCAAGTGCCGCGGCGATGACGGGATGCTCTGCGGAAAGGCTTCCGGCGCCGCCGATCGTCACCCCAAACGACGACACGCCGCAGCGTGGTGGCACATTGCGGCTAGCCTTGGGGGAGGAAGTCAAGACGCTCGATCCGGCTCGCGCCATCGACCAAGTCTCGATTCTCGCCGCCCAGCTCACCCACGATACGCTTTTGAACTTTGCGCCGGCGGATGCGCCGAATCCGACGGCGTTGGTTCCATCGCTGGCTTCGAGTTGGTCCATCTCGAACGAAGGGACGACCCTGCATTTCGAGATTCGTGAAAACGCTCGATTTTCCGACGGCCAGGCCCTTCTGGCCGAAGACTTCGTGTACGGCTTCGATCGGCTTTTCGCGCCCGAAACATTGGCCCCCATGGCGCAGTTCTTCCGAGGTATCGACGGCGCCGCGGAGCGATTGGAAGGACGAACCAACGAGACGCGTGGAGTTCGAGCGCTCGGGCCGAAGACGCTCGAGATTCGTTTGTCGCGGCCGGATCCCTCGTTTCCGCTCCTTTTGGCGCTCATCGGGTCGACGCCGCAAAAGCGGACGCATGTCGAACGCTCGGGAACGGGTATCGCCGACAAACCTTTGGGAACCGGTCCGTTTGTCCTTCAAAAACGGCGTAGGGGACTGGAATCGACGTTCGAACGGAATCCGTTGTATTGGAATACGGATCGCATTCACCTCGAGGGTATCGTGCTGCGTGAAGGTGTCCCCCGAGATACGATGCTCCTCGAATTCTTGGCCGGAAATCTGGATATCCTCGACGGACGAATATGTACCGACGCGGTGCTTTTCGCGCGGGAAGCGGCGTGGGCGCCTTATGTGTCGCAATCACCGCTGCCCATTACCGCAACGGACGTGATGAATACGCAGCGCCCGCCATTTACCGACAAACGCGTTCGACAAGCCTTCAATTACGCCGTGAACAAGGCGGATACCGTGCGCCTCGCCAATGGAAGGGCGATGATCTCCAATGGGTATTTGCCGCCCAACGTCCCCGGACACGATGCTTCCCGTCGAGTTTGGCCCTACGATCCGGACCGAGCTCGCGTTTTGCTCGCGGAGGCGGGTTTCGCGCAGGGTCTCGAAGTGACGTACACGACCCTGCGCGACGAAATGGCCCAGAAAATAGCATTGTCGATTCAGGCTGATTTGGCCGCGGTCGGCGTGCGGGTGAATATCGAAACGTTGACCTTCGCGGCGTACGTCAATGCGATCCTATCGGGAAGTTTGGATTTTGCTTTTTCGTCGTGGTCGATGGACTTTCCCGATCCGTGGAATTTCCTCGAAGTCAAGTTTCACGGCCGAATGCTCGAAGCGGGAACCAACGACGCTCGATATGTGAATCCCGAAGTCGATCGCTTGCTCGACGCGGCGAGATTCGATTCCGACGCGAAACGACGATTGTCGTTGTATCAGCAGGCCGAGAACATCATCGTGGACGATTGTCCGCATATCTGGCATTACTTTTCGACCGCTTTGGACGTGCGCCATCCGCGCGTACGTGGACCCATACGTCATCCCACACGAGATTATTCGTTTCTCGACACTTACCTCGCAAAGGTCACCTGATGCGCATACGCTACTTTTCCGTGGGTTTGGCCGCCATGGCCATTTCGTTTCATGTTTCCACCCGAGATGCTCGGGCCTGAGGCGTCAGCGCAGCCGTCGGTCCGACGGGTATGGCCTCGTGTAATGAGGATTTTGCCGAATTGGGAGCAGCTCCGAAAAACGAATCCCCGGCCACCGCAAAACCGGTCGTGAAGGTGCCTCGAAATCGCGTGAGCGTGGTCGTGGGCCATGCTTCGTCGACGCTCGTTTTCGAAGGAACGACGCGCGTCGCGATGGACCGACGCGCCGTGTTGGCGACGTACGAGCGGCGAGTGTCGTCGAAATGGACGGTGCAATTGGCGGCGGGCGCGATCGCCACGGGATGGCTCCGTGAAAATGGCAACGTGTATGAATTCGGTCCGGGATGGTCGGCGGGCATTTCGACATCGTACCGGGCGCTCGATGGCCGCGGGGCAAAACCATTTCTTTTGCTCGGCGGAACGCTCGCCTTTGCGGGAGCATCGACGCAGGCGGTCAATCCCGACGGGCCCAAGATCGGTTACTTGGCCGGAGATTTGCGTTTGAGTGTTGTCGTAGGTAAAACCTTTTTCCAGGCGCTCAGTCCGTACGCGGTCGTGCGTGGATTCGGCGGGCCCATTTGGTGGCAAATTGCCGGCGCCGATGTGCTCGGAACGGACGCCTACAAGTTTCAAGTCGGTGCGGGATTGGCTGTCGCAATGCCGTGGGGACTCGATGCCTTCATCGAAGGCGTGCCGCTGGGTGAAAAAGCCTTGAGTACGGGGCTTGGAGTTTCTTTTTGAACGAGTCGTCATGCGAGGTCTTGGCAGCATCGCCGTCCACGCGTAAACATGCACCACACGAGATGGCTGGAATGCATGGCCATCGAAGGAGAAACATGCGCTACGTAGCGATCTTGGGAATAGTTTGTCTTGGAGCGGCGGGGTTCATCGGTGGATGCAGCGACGGCACGGATGGCACCGGCGGCGCCGGTGGTAATGCGGCGTCGAGCTCATCCAGCGGCGAGGGCGGAATGGGAGGCTCGGCGTCGTCGTCCAGCAGCGGAATGGCGGGTATGGGCGGCGGAATGGCGTCCAGCAGCAGCTCGTCATCGGGCGGAGCGATGCTGATCAATGGCTGTGATCCGGCGGCGGCGAAAGATGAAACGGCCAATGCGGCGGTCACGATCACGTTTGGCAATCCGAACTTTGCCTACACTCCTCCGTGTATCAAGGTGAAAAAAGGCACGAAGGTAACATTCGAAGGCAATTTCACGTTCCATCCGCTCATTGGAGGTACGACAACCGCAGGAATGCCTCCCGTGCCGGATCCGACGAGTCCGATCAAGGCCACGGCAGCCGGCATGTCGGCGACGTTTACGATGGATACGGCGGGAACGTTCCCGTATTATTGCGAGATTCACCTGCCGAGCATGGCGGGCGCGATTTTCGTCGAATGACGAATTGTCCGGCGCCGGACACGCGACAAGCCTAGGCAGGCCGCGACGAACCACCACCCCGCCGAAGAACCGGTTTTACCTGGAAGCATCGAGCACCCTTCATCGATATCGACGGGCGTCGGAGCCTCGCATGACCCTTCCGGCGTACACGCATATCCTTTGGCGCAATCCGATGCATTGGCACACGCCGTGGTACAGACGGGTTCTTGCCCGTCGGGTAGAACCTCGATATGATTGCATTGATATGGAGCGCAGGTGGGAAACTTGAAGCACGTTCCATTCGCGACGGCGCCGTGAGCTCGTGCGCAGGTATTGCATGAACCGGCGTCGTCACAAGCTTCATTGCAACAATATCCATCGACGCAATGACCGCTCGCACACTCGAAACGCCTCGAGCACGCCCCGCCTACCGATTTGCCGTAGAGATACGCGCCGTCTTTGTTGCCGAACGTGTCACCCGTGACCAGCATACGGCCGTCGACGAGAGGCGTCGTTTGATACGCCAACGTCACCAGCGAATCCGCAGGCGATTCGACCAAAGTGAATTGTTCGTCTCCCGGAGAAAAAACGATGGACCGTGGTAGAGGCGAACTGCCTGCCGCCCAAAAGACATCGCCGCCGAGCAAGAGGTTTGCCGGACCGGATTCCAAGGGCACAAGACCCACGAGGTCCCACGTTTTGTGCAAAGGCTCGAAGAATCCCATTCTGGTGTTCACTGTTCCCACAAACGAGGATGCCACGAG
>CAYSYX010000730.1:0-4283 GCA_964435055.1 uncultured Polyangium sp.
GAAGACGAGAACAAACGACTCATTGGTGGTGGCAAGTAGGTCCACGGGGACCTGGCAAAGGACCGAGGGAGACGTCCCATGTGGTTGTGGATCCTGAGCGCTCTGTTCCTCGCTCTCGTTTGGGGAACGTGGTTCATCTTGAGGCCAACTGGGCCGGGGCCCAGCGCTGAAGTTTTTCCGACGTGGATCCCGATCGTCATCACGGTCGTTGTCGTCGTCGGCCTTGTCGGGTTGGTCATTTATCGACGTGTGCGAGCAGCGCGAGCGGCTCGTGCTCTCGAAAAAGCGATCGCTCAACAAGCGCAAGAACAAGCCCTTGCGGCAAAGCCCGAACGACGTGCGGAGATCATCGCTCTGCACAACCAACTCCAGGAAGGCATCAAGGCCCTCAAAGCCTCGAAGCTCGGTGGAGGCAGCAACGCGCTGTACTCACTGCCCTGGTACGTGATGGTTGGTCCGCCCGGTGCAGGTAAAACCACCGCCCTTCGTCACTCGGGTCTCGTCTTCCCGTTCCTCGATCCTCAAGGCGGCGGCGTTCAAGGCGTCGGCGGCACGCGCAACTGCGAGTGGTGGTTCACGAACGAAGCGATCCTCCTCGACACCGCCGGTCGCTACACGACCGAAGCGGATGATCACGACGAGTGGATGGCGTTCCTCGAACAACTCCACAAGTACCGTCCGGACAAACCTGTCAACGGTGTCATCTGCGCCGTCAGCATCAGCGAGCTCGTGGATGCGAGCGAAGAGCAGGTCGAAGCGGTCGCGAAGAAGGTTCGGGCACGCATCGACGAGATGCAGTCGACGTTGAAGATGGTCCTGCCCGTCTACGTGATGTTCACCAAGCTCGATCTCGTCTCCGGGTTCGTCGAGTTCTTCTCCGATCTGAAGAAGAGCGAACGTGGCCAAGGGTTTGGCGCGACCGTCAAGCTCGATGCGAACAAGTCCGAGCCTGGCAAACTCTTCGATGAAGAGTTCGATGCGATCGTCGAACGTGTTCACACGCGATCACTCAAGCGCATGACGACGGAGCGAAGCCGTGCCTCCAAGGAGCGCGTCTTCCAGTTCCCGCTCGAGTTCGCCGCGGTCAAACACAACCTGTCTTCGTTCTTGAACGTCGCGTTCTCGCCTTCGAAGACGGCGGGCGTCGCGACGCCGATCTTGCGCGGGTTTTACATGACGAGCGGCACGCAAGAGGGCAAACCCCTCGAGCGCGTGCTCGGCAGCATGATGAGTGCTTTCGGTTTGAAGCCCACCGCAGCGGTCAACGATGACTTGATGATTGCCGGGGCGACGGAGTCGAAGAGCTACTTCCTGCGCGATGTGTTCATGAACGTGATCTTCCCGGATCAAGATCTCGCTGCTCGCACGGCGGCCGTGATTCGGAAGCAACGTTTGCAACGATTCGCTGCGGCACTTGCGGCTGCATTGCTCGGTCTGCTCTTGCTGGTTCCGTCTCTGCTCGCGTTCTGGAACAACCGCGCACTCGTCGCGAAGACGTCGCAAGTTTCCAAAGAAGCGGCGGGCGTGAAGTGGACGGATGGAGCGACATCGCCGATCGACAAGATCGAGAAGCTCGACAACATCCGCGATCACGCTCAGCTCTTGGATCAGTATCGCGAAGAAGGTGCGCCCGTCAGTTATCGCTGGGGCATGTACCAAGGCGACAAACTCTTCGATCCGACCAAGGATCAGTACATCGCCTCGCTTCGTGAAGGGTTCGTCAAACCGGTACGAGCGCGTCTCGAAGATCGCCTCGGCCAAGTCAGCGGTGCGAAGTATCTCGAGGAGTACAACGACCTCAAGACGTACTTGTTGCTCGCGGACGAGAACAAGACGCACTTGTTGCCCGAGTCCGAGACGGCGTGGGAGACGGGTCGCTTGGTGCAGCTCTGGGTCGACACGCTTCGACAAACGACGGACATGTCGGAAGCGGATCTGCGCGCCAAACTTCTTCCGCACGTGAAGTATTACGTCGACTTGTTGCGACGTGGTGCCGCGCCCAGCGAGACGCTCGACAAGGCGCTCGTCGAACGAACGCGTGACATCCTCGCGCGAGTTGGTCCCGCCCAACGCTTCTACGATCGCTTCGTCACGAAGCTCGAATACGAGAAGTACGACGAGAACGGGCCGGACGATAAAGACAACCTGAAGTACCCGCCGATTTCTCTCGACGAACTCTTCTCGGATCGCCGCGAAGTGCTGGGCAAAGTTCGCTCGTCGCAAAAGGAACGCACGGGCAAGTGGTTGCCGGTGCGAGGTCCTTACACGGCGAAGGGCCATGCTCAGGTCATCGCGTCGCTCGAAGAAGGTCTCACGGTTCTCGATCGTGAACGTTGGGTCGTGCCTCTGACGCAAGAAGAAGAGCGTCAAGGCGACAAGATCCAACAAGCGCTCGCGCGTGTTCGTCAGGACTACGACGCGCAGTACATTCGCGAGTGGGTGGAGTTTTTCCGGGACATCCAGGTCGAAATTCCGCCGAACAACAAGGAAGCGATCGAAGAGTTCCGTGTTCTGTCGACGCCCGATTGGCCTTACCAACGCTTGCTCCGAACGCTCGAAGACAACACGCAGTTCGATGCGATTCAGAACCAAGCGGAAGAGCAGTTGATGGCTGATGGCGGTTTGATCGATCAGATCAAAGAGCGCGCCCGTCGACGTATCGATTCACGCGCCAGCAGCGCGGTGGGTGGTACGGGTCGCGTGACGGATCTCATCACGATGGGCGGGCCTGGTGGTCGTGCTCCGCGGGATCCGATTCCGGACAAGTTCCGTTCGATGGTTCGTTTCGGCGTACCTGAAGTTCCGAAGCAAACCGGCGAAGGGATTCCTCCGCCTGCACCCAAGCCTGCCGAGCTTTCCCGCTACGTCGGTCATCTTGAAGGACTCGCGGCGGAAATGGGCGGCATCGAGGATGCGCCGCCTGGTCAAGCCAGCACGCAAGCGGCTCGCGAGAAGTTTGGCGAGGCCATACGCGAGACGGAAAAGTTGCTGCTCAAAATGGATGAGACGGGTCAGGAACTCATGACTCCGCTCCTCATGAATCCTCTTCGTCAGGCGTACAAAGCCGTCATGCGCAGCGCGGGTGGTTCGGCGAGCGGTCTTTGGGAAGTCGTCGTGTGGCCTCCGTTCCGCGACAACATCAAGGATCGTTATCCGTTCGATCTCTCGTCGGCGCGTGATGCTTCGTATGAAGACGCGATCGCGTTCCTCAAGCCGGGTGATGGCATCTTGTGGGGCTTCTACGGTCAGTACCTGAAGGACTTCCACATGCAGGTCGGCCACGACTTCATCCCCAAGGGTGGACTCGAAGGACGACCTCGTCCGGCCAAACCGTTCTCACCGTTCAACGCGATGCTCTATCCGTGCTTGCACCGCATGGATGAGATCACCGACGCGTTGTGGCCTGGAAAAACCGGGGACAAACCCAAGGTTACATTCCACATCAACCTGAAGACCGTCAGCCCGATCGTGAGCGAGGTTCTCTTCGAGGTGGACAACCAGAAGCGCCTGTACCGCAACGAGAAGGAGTTCTGGCACACGTTCGTTTGGCCGGGCGAAAAGCAGACGGGTGCACGTATGCGCATCCGAGGTGCGGGCGGGTTGGATGAAGAGATCGTGGCGACGGGTCCGTGGGGCATCTTCCGCTTGTTCGAGCGCGGCACGACGACGGCGGAGAAGGACAAGGACAACGTCTTCACCGTGACGTGGCAGACGACGGCTCCGCCGGTATCCGTGACGATGGAAGTGCGACCAACCCGCACGAATCATCCTTTCTCGAGCAGCTTCTTCCGGGCGTCGAACTGTCCGCCGTCGATCGGCGACAGCTTTGGCGGCGGCAAGAAGTAGTCACTCCTCGACAATCCATTTCCCCCTGCGTCTCAGTTCATGAGCGCGCCTCATCAACCTCATTGTTTCTCGACAAAAAGGGATAGCGAGATGGGTCGGGCTTCGTGTATGGGTAGGCACTGCCGGTGATGTTCTGGCGTCGCAAGAAAGCTGCTGCCCCGCCGCAGATTGGCTGTTTTGGAAAGCTCCCCGCGACGGGAGATTTCATTCGGTTCAACGCGGGTGGAGATGAATTGGCGGCCTTCGATAGGTGGCTCGGAGGCGCGCTCGACTTTTCACGTCGAGCGCTCGGGCCTTCGTTTGACCAGGTGTACCAACCTTCGGTCGGGCTCTTCATTTTTCATGGTGAAGGCGCCAAGGACGATGAGGGGCCGTCTCGTGGGCTCGTGGGTGCGTGGGCTGCGAGTGGTGACAACGCGGGTCGTTTGTACCCGATG
>CAYSYX010000731.1:0-4280 GCA_964435055.1 uncultured Polyangium sp.
GTACAGGGGGCGTTGACATGCAAAAAATCTGGAATGCACGGTTTTTCTCGGCGCTGACGGTTCTTTCGGCGCTGCTTGTCAAAACATCGGAATCTCGAGCGTGGGCGGGTTTGGAAGGTCCGCCGTTTCCATTGTGGCGAAAAGTCCCGGTCCCTTATTACGTCAACAAAGCGACGCTCCCGGCGCTCTTGACCGGCAATGCCGAGGACCGAGTCACGAGCGGTTTTGCTGCATGGTCGGCGCCCGAATGCACCTTTTTCAAGACGCTGCCAATGGGGGATTTGCCGGATGGAACGTTCGATATCAACGACGGCAAAAACGTCATTTTATGGATCAACAAGCCGAATTCATGGCCGACCGAGCTCGGCCCGGAAGACGGCGTCATCGGTGTGACGCTGCCTGTGTGGGGCAAAGATTCTCTGGGCCGCTTGGCCCTCGAAGACGCGGATATCATTTTCAACAACGTCGGTTTTTGCTGGTTCGATTACAATCCTGCTAATCCAGGACAAACGTGTTCCGACGGAAAACCTGCCGATATCCTTTCCATCGTTACCCATGAGCAAGGGCATTTTCTGGGGCTCGGGCATACCACCGTCGCGGGAGCCACCATGGAACCAGCGTATTTGGGGGGAAATTCGCTCGCCACGATTGAACAGGACGATATCGATGGCGTTTGCGCGCTTTATCCCATTGGCGGGCAAATGAGCTCCAGCGGGGCGACCGGCGTGAGCTGCGATGTTTGTCGGCAAAATGCAGAACAAATCGAATGCTCGGAATCCGCGAAAAAGTGCTCGAAGTCGTGTGAGAACTTGGGGGATTGCCTCTTGAATTGCCCCCGAAACGACATCGAAGGGTACGAAGCGTGCGCAACGTTGTGCTCGGCCCAATTCAAAGACGGCCTGCAGGCATATACGGCGCTCACGAATTGCGTTTGCAACGTCTGCGCCGAGCCTTGCGCCGCTCAATGTGCCGGCCCAACGGAATCCGGCGCCGGCGGAGCGCCTTGCGGCACAGCGAATGGCAATGGAGGACGAGGAGGGGTTTGTCCTGATGCTACCTTCACGGGAATGGGCGGATGTGGATGCAACGTCGCTGACGACGAGGCTCGTTGGGTGAGTCTCGCGATGGCCGGTGTCGTCGTGGTCTCGAGCCTTCGTCGTCGCCGACGCGTCACTGGATGAACGGATTTGCTCCGAGCATGTTCGAATAGTCCGAGGCCTTGTCGCCGCGCAGGCAACGCAACCGATACGTGTACGTTTGATCCTCGTTCGCATCTTCGTCGACGTAGTCCGTATCCGTTCCGCGCACGGTAAACGCCGGGATGAACGTGACGGCATCGGTGCGTCGTTCGCCATCGATCGCGTCGCACGACGAAGCCACGCTCCAACGTACGCGCAAAACCTTCGCCATTGGGATCACGTCCTCGAGCGTCGGGGCTTCGAGAGGTCCGAGGTTCCCCGAGGTGCCGCCGCTCGTCGCGTTGTACGTGTCCGGTCCCGGTTCGACTTCTTCAGCGCAACCCGAGATTGTCAAAACAAACCCCAGTGTGATCACCCAAATCGCGCGCATCGTGGTTCTCCTTCGGCTCGACGGCTCGTCGAACATCGCATCTTCAAAATACGTCGATGCGCGTGACATCGAACGGTCGAAACGTTGTCACGCGATCGTCATGTTTCGCGCGCGTGAACCGGCAGATTTTGCGTCGACGCGTTACACTGCGCCGCATGCGTCGAACGTTCGCTACTGCGATCACTCTCTTTGCACTGGGCGCGTGTACGCCTGTTGAACAAACGCCGGCCCATCCGAAAACTGGTGCGTCGACCGTGCCTTCCGAGGCGTCGACAACCGCGGCGATGGACACATCGAAAACAGGCGACGAGTCAAACGCCGCAGCGGGTGAAAAATCGCTCGGCATCGAGTTTGTCGAAGACGATCTCGATAAGGCGATGGCGCAGGCGAAGGCCGAAAAGAAGGCGCTCTTCATCGATGCGTGGGCGCCGTGGTGTCACACGTGTTTGAGCATGAAGAACTACGTCTTCGTGGATCCGTCGTTGAAAGCGCTCTCCGATCGGGTGGTCTTCGCTTCCGTCGACACGGATCGTCCTTCGAGCGGTGCGTTTCTCGAACGTTACAAGATGAGTTTTTGGCCGACGTTTTTCGTCGTGGATCCGAACAACGGCGACGTCGTGGCGTACTTCCCGGGAGCTGCGTCCGTACGCGAAATGAAGGCCTTCATCGAAGACGCCGTGCATGCGCTCGATGCCACTGCAAAGCCTGGAGATCCTCTGCTTTTGTTGGCTCGGGCGTCGAGCGCGCGTGCAGCGGGTGACGCGAAGAAATCGCTCGCTCTGTACGACGAACTTCTGGCGAAAACGGATGCGAAGTGGCCGCGTCGAAGTGAAGCTCTGGCGGGCAAACTGAACGCGCTTGCGTCGAGCGGAGATCCCGATGGATGTGCGCGTTTTGGTACGGAGCACATCGATGAAATGACGGGCGCGGCGGCTCCCGCGGACTTTGCGTCGGTGATGCTCACGTGCGCGGGACGTCTGGCGAAGAGCGTGACGCGTGATGCGGCGCAGAAGAAAGCGATGGAGAAAATCGAAGCGTTGGTCGCGTCGCCTCCGCCCGAGTCGACGGTGGATGATCGAGCCGACGTGCTGTCGATGTTGGCTTCGGCAAAGAGCGAAGCGGGTGATGTGCAAGGAGCTCGGACGGCTCATGAAAAGCGTCTCGCCATGATGGAAAAAGCGGCCAAGGAAGCGAAGACGCCGGAGATTGCCGCGACGTACGACTACGGTCGCGCGATCTCGTACATGGCGCTCGGACGCGCGGAAGATGCGATGCGGATGCTCGAGGCGCGCGAGCGAGAAATGCCGAAGTCGTACGATCCTCCGGCGCGTTTGGCGAACGTGCTGTTGCGTATGGGCAAACTCGATGCGGCGCTTGCGGCGAACGGTCGTGCGGTGGCGCTGTCGTACGGGCCGAGGCGTCTTGGGTACCTGCGCGTGCGTTCGGATATTCAGGCGCGTCTTGGGGACAAACCCGGGCAGATTGCGACGTTGCGCGAAGAAGTTGCGGGGTACGAAGCGTTGCCGAAAGGGCAGCTCAACGCGACGCAACTCGAGGATGCCAAGCGACGCTTGGCAGCGGCTCAGGGCGACGGTGGTACTGCGCCGAAGGCGCCGTAGCCGAAGTTTGTCCAGTACAAATGGGAAGCTCCCACGGCGACGTGAATCGCGGTGGGAGCCGACTTGGGGAGATGTGAGGGGAGATGTTTGTCAGGGCGTGCCGGCGAGCGAGGCTTCGTCGAGCACGCAGTAGCCGCTGTCGGCATCGCACTTGGTCTTGAAGTCCGGGTTGATACCCGAACCGAAGACGCGTGCGGCCTTGTATTCCGTGCCGGCAGGGGGCTTCGTCCAGCCCTCTTCCGCCTTGGAATTGCACAGCGCATTGTCCGGCTCGCTGCGCACGACGACACCGATGCAGAGCTCGTCCGGCGTCATCGGGTCTTCATCGCAGTCGCCCATCTGGTCGACGAGGATGTCGGCGATGCACGGAACGGCCGGGTACAAGCTGGTGAACTTGAACGAGACCGTGCATTCCGCGCCCGGCGTGAGGTTTTCGAACGTCATTTCGCCGATCGCTTGCGTTCCGGGAACGCCTTCGGTGACGAAGAGACGAACGTTGCTCCACGTTTGACGATAATGAACTGCCGGTTCGATGATCGGCATCATCATGTCGTCGACTTCGCCCGTATCGAACGCTTCGACGTCGAGCTCGGCCACGTTGTCCGTGGTTTCGCCGTTGCCGAACGCGAAACAGATGTTGTCGGCATTCGGCAGGTTCGTGTAGGTGCCGAACGTGTAGGCAGCTCCGCCCTCTTTGAGGCCGGCGCCCGCGCGTGATTGCAACAAATCGCCCATCGTCGTGGATTGAAGAGCGATCTTGCGGGTGTTGTAGTCGGCGCCTTCGGACGTGGTGACCGTGTACTGTTCACCGGCGGTGTTCGTCACGGTCGTCGTCGTCTTGGGCCTCGACTGCAAGTAGGTCGAGAAACCGATCTCTTCGTACAAGCCACCCGGGTAACAGGCAGCGTCTCCGCTTGTGACGGTGTACGTCGCGATAAACGGTCCATGTCCCACTGCGCACTGCATGGCCGGCTTTTCGCAAGAGGCACCCGACAGTGCGAAGAAGGCGACGCCGGCGAGGCCGACGATGCCCAGCAGAGCGTCATGAATACGTTGCTTCATGATGTTCTTCCTTTCGTTTCCCATCGGTCC
>CAYSYX010000732.1:0-4276 GCA_964435055.1 uncultured Polyangium sp.
GCACTTGCCATTCGATATCGCTCGAAACCGCCCAGACGTCTTTTTCGGAACGAAATTCGAGGTTTTGGTAAAGCGGGCCGTCTTTTACCCGACGAACCGCATCCACGTCACCACGGCTCGTTCGCGTACGAATCCCTTGAAAATCGCTCATCCATAAAGTGCCTGTGGGCGAAAGCGTGATTTCGGTGAAGTGCGAACTTTGGGTTGGCGAAACGGGAAAAATCTTCGTCGCGCCTTCACCCGTGATTTCCAAAACGCCGGAGTAATCGACGAGCACATACGCAGCACCGGCGCTTTGCGGAGGAATAACCAGCTTATCGGTCGCGGGAGGGGCCATCGGAGCCGGGGCGCTCGAGGAAGCCGCCGTCGCGACGACGACGGTTTTCGCGGAAGCCGGTTGCGTTTTCAGCACGGGCGTCTCGGCGCGGGTACAACCGCAAATCGCGACCAAAACGAGCGGCGAGAAAAATCTCATCTCGATGCTCATCACACGAGACGCCGGGATGGGCTGTCAAGATCGGATTTCGTTTTCAATTCATGGTATGACTCGCGCCCGATGAACCCGCACGCCTCGCCCATCAATACCTCCAGGTTGACGCTCATTGCCGCAACGGTACGGCATTTACGCACGGAATTGGAATCCTACGAGCAATTGGGGGCGCTTCTCTGCGCCGCAGTTCCTTCAAGCTGGCCGCCCGGATTGTATGATCGAGACGCCATGCAGTTTTTCTTGGAAAAATCATTGCAAGGTGGCGACGCAGTGACGGGGTGGTATGGGTGGTATGCCATTCGGCGGGAGCAGGCGGATCAGCCGGCGTTGTTGATAGGATCGATCGGATACTTTGGCCCGCCAAACTCGGAGGGCGTTGTGGAAATCGGGTATTCGGTCGTGCCCGAAGAACGTGGTAAAGGTTATGCAACGGAACTGGCCGAAGCCATGATGATGCTTGCTTGGCGGGACGAGCGTGTGGGGATGGTCGTCGCCGAGGCGCACGAAACGAATCTCGCATCACGTGGGGTCCTCGAGCATTGCGGATTTAAAATGCTCGGCGCGGGGCGCGAAGAGGGATACCTGCGATTCGGGATATTGCGAACGACTTGACTTCGGAAATCCTTCGTTTAGAACATCGCGTTATGGTTAAAACACACCGATCTTCGTTTGCCCTCGTAGGGCTTGGTCTCTTCGTACTCGGAGCTGTAACGCCGGCGTGTTCGTCGGATCCGAGCAACACCAGCACGAGCACGAGCAGTAGCAGCAGTAGCAGCACCAGTTCCAGCGGCTCGGCCGGCGGCGGTGGAATGGCCGGAGCCGGCGGCATGGGAAGCGGTGGAATGGCCGGCGGCGGTGGAATGGGCGGTGGTGGTCCTTCGGCATTGGCCTGTCAAATGGCCGGAGGTATTTGCATTGCCGCGGGCACGTGCACGCCTGCGGGCGGAACCGTCGCCGCGGGGAGCCCGGGAGGATGCTTTTTTGACGACGGCCCCGCAGAATGCTGCATTCCGACACAACCCAAAATGAATCCCACGACATGCGCCGAAGCCGGTGGCCTTTGCGCCCCCATTGGCGGATGTTTGGATGCCGGCGGGTATTTCACGTCGGTCACGATGGGATGCGATATGGGGGCGAGCTTTACGTGCTGCGTTCCTCATGCCCAATGCGGTGACGCAACCATCGAATGTTGCGATGGCCAAGCTGTGTTCAATCCTTCGTGCGACAAGGGCATGCTCGTTTGTCAATTTGGAATGCCCGTACCCAAAGGCACATGCCTGGCTCCGTGACCCTCCCTTACCCTGCAGGCGGATTGTCCCGACGCCTGTTCGCAAAGTAAAACCTCTTCCATTCGGCGCGTTTTTCGCGTACCTTTGCGCGCCATCATGTCCTCCATTCAGCTCGCCGACGGCGAATATCTCATTTGGTCGAGTCCGCGCAGCGGCGCAAAACTTGGCATGATGCAGTGGGCAGTCCTTCTGTACGTGGTTGGCTTCCACCTCTTCGTCGGGTTTGTCGTGGTATGCGTCTTTACGGGATGGCTGGGATTCATCGGTGGTTTGGTCACCTTCGGTGCCGCCGTCGCGTTGATTCGTTGGAATCGCCGACGGGTCGTTTTTTTTATGACGAACCAGCATCTCATCGATACGCGCTGGTTATGGGGGAAGAAAATTCCCCTCGCGTCCATTCAGGGGTGCGAGCGACTCATCGCGGAAATTCGTACCCGGTACGGGGTGGAGCGGGTCACCACGGACAAACTGTTGTTGCTGTCGGCAGGACAATCCATGAAATTCGGTCCGGTATTGGATTTCGAGGGCGTTTGGGACCTGATTCATTATGGAGTTTTGACGAACACCATCAACCTATCGGCTCTTCCGGCGCTTGACGGCGGCGCCGCACCCGCCGAAAAACGTAACGACCTGTTGCTGTTGGCGTCCACGAAAACCGATGGTGACGAATATGGTCCGTTGTTCATCGGACCGACGAAAATCATTCGATTCACGGAAAAACTTCCGCACCTTTTGCAAAGCATTCTGTGGACCGTCGCGGCGTCGGAAAATACGCCCGAGGAAATGGAGCATCACCTCCAACAACTCGTACGCCACCCGCAATCCGGCCATTCCAACGTGTGGGAGCGCGATCTGTGCAATGCGGTGGTGAAAGGTAATACGCTCGAGCTCACCACGCCCGAGCGCGCCATCGAGATGGAGCTTCGGCCCGCGGATGTCACGCGTACGGCCGCATTCGTGCGTGCGTGGCGTCCCGCGCATCCGATGCGCTGAAGCTACTTTTGACGGGGATCTTTGCTGAGCGTAATGGGTACGTAAAACAGGTGCATTTTGGATTTTGCACCTTCCTGCTCGTACCCGGCCAAACCATACAGAATTTTCCACCAATGGCCCACGGGCGATTGGCCGAATGCAACCACCGGGAAGAAGTGGAATTCCCAATCCGAACCGCCGGGAACCTTGCGTTCGCGGTAAAACGTATTGAGCGCAAGTTGCGATACGCCGTCGGCATCGGCAAACCGGAAGTAACCTGGCAAAACGACGGTCACGCGTGATTGCGGCGAGGCGAAATCCCAAACGAAGGGCGCCAAAACAAGGTGCGTCGAGGTATTCGACTGCCCCACGTGGAAGAGCGGAAAGAGATTGGCTTGCCAACCCGTCGTATCCTTGTGGTAGCGGAAAAAGGGCGTGACCCACGTATCATCGCTCAAACCATTGCGGTGGAAATGCCCGTAGAAGGGGAAAGCGACGAGGTCGTTGCCGCGCGGCGATTCTTCTTTGTAGAAGAACGGGAACAGCATTTTTCGGTCGAGGCCGATATCGGGATCCTTGTAATGCCAATACAAGGGCGAAATCATCTCGAGCTCCGTGCGCCCCTGATGATGCGCGTACACCCAGGACGCGAACGTGCGATGCCCCTCGTCGTTCTTCATCCACAAAAAGAGCGGCGTGATGAGGCGCGAGCTGTGTTCGTCGTATTTGTATTGGAAAAACGGCGCAACCGTCAGGCTTTCACGATTCTTGCCCCACCAATGCCAATAAAATGGAGCAATGTGCCGACTGTCGCCGTCCTTGTCGTGCGTGCGAATGTACGGGCCCCACACATTCGTGTAGCTTTCGCCCGCGTCGTAATACCGATAATAATGAAGCAATGGCGGGATGACTTCGTACTCCGTCGATTCATTACGCCCGTAGAAATAAAACGGCGCCATGCCCAAGTCGATATCGTCGGCGGTTCGCGCATCACACGAAGGTCCACCTTTCCATCGACAAAACATCGGGCCGATGATGTTCAGGCCATTGTGATCGGTATGCTTTGTAAACGTGAGCAGCGGCGGAATGTGCAAATAACCGCTATTGCCTTTGCGCCCCTCGAAAAACAGCGGCGGAAGCCAATTCGTGTGCCCCGCAGGAGTCGTCGCCGTAGCTTCTCGCTCTTGATGAATGAAGGGTCCCACCGCCGTCGTGCGCGTCTCATGATCGCGAAAACGCCAATACAGCGGGAAAAACACATCCGTTTCGTAATTCGGTGCGCGTCGTCGATAATAAAGAAGCCCGTTGAGGCTCGATTCGTCGTTCTTCTTTTTCCATTGCGCCCAGAATGGGAAAAGCGTCCGGAATTCACTGTCCTTCGTACGCTCGGAATACCACAAACCGTAATAATGCCGCTCGACGACCTCGGCCGTGGTTTTGGGAATCGCCGCAGCGCTCGAACCAATTTGAGCCGCAATGGCTTGGGGTACTTCGAGCGGATTCTGCGGAAGCGTCGGCTCTTGCG
>CAYSYX010000733.1:0-4271 GCA_964435055.1 uncultured Polyangium sp.
GAATCAGTGCTCGGGTGCGGTCGGAACGCGTGCTCATGTGCGCGCGGAATACGCAATTTGTTGGGGTGATGGTGGGAGGGAAGTAGTTGGTGTCGCCTAAGGCTGCGCACCGAAGTGTCGGTTCAATCCTCCATGAACTCCTCGCGCCTCGCGTCGGCTACGCGCTGCCGAGCATGCTCCAAGCACTCCTCGATGAATTTTCGATGTTTGAGCAAATCGATGCCGCTGAAAAGCTCACGCGCCTCCTGCCAAAATGCGGCGCGTTCCTCCAATACAGGCACTTTGGATCCCTCCCAGCTAAGGCCTGATGGCTCGAGTTCGAGTTCGCAAAAACGCTCGAATGGATATTTGATTTCAGCGACGATCTTTACATAGCTCAAGCGCCGTTTCTTTGAAAATCTGCTGACAATCCCGAACGTGATTGCCACGAATTCGGGATCCACGTGGCGCTCGCGAAGTATCTGGGTGAGCAGCTCATCCTGGCGTGTTTGCACGAGAGGGTCCGGGTTTTCGTCCCACACGTCCACCCAGAACAATCGTCCTGGATAGGGGTGCCACCCGGAGTTGCGATTACGAACTTCCGCATAAATCAGCTCGATCATGCGTCGGATAATTGTGGCGTAATCCTCTCGCTTCCATATGACGTCATAATTTCGTTCGTGATGCGTTACTCGTCGGTGTTCGTCCCGCGCGAAGAGCCACGCGACGTAGGCGTCAATAAAGTTTGGATCGCGATTCAAGAATTCGTTGAACACTGCCTCATCGTGATCGGCAGCTGGATCGTTCGCAATGAGAGCGAAATAAGATTGTCGCAGAAACAGCGGATCGTTTTGAAGAAATTCTTTGAAAAGAGAACCCCCTGCGGCTTCATCCTTGAGCCGAAACAAAGGGGACAGCGCACGAGCCATCATCGGTTCGGCATTGACACGCCCCATCAAAATTCTCGCTACGAGATACACGACATTTGGCTCGATAGAAGCAAACCTGTGGAGATAATCCCATTGCACGGGCAGTTCGCCTACAGCCGCTTCCGCGTACAACAAGAAGAGCATATGGAGATGTTCTCGGCGAACGTCTCCTTGGGCCAAGTTTTGCAATAACGCAAAAAGCCATTGGCGTTTTCTCTCGTATTCTGGGCGCGTGAGCAGATCAAACGTTGCGTCAGGCCCACATATCCGCGAGAGGTGGTAGACGAAGCTCGATGGCGACATATGCAGGAAATTCCCCGCATCAAGGTGCGCTCGGATGACCTCGACAAAAACATTGGGGTTATCCGCCGCTGCCGCAAGGAGTGCCTCTTCTGAACCCGCCTCAATACTGAGCCAGCCGGAAGTGCTGATTTTGGCGACACGTACTTCCTTGCAAAGTTGAAGGAGACACTCGTAGGCATTTGCATCATAATTCGCCACCATGGCACGAATCCCCGCTCGCCACTTGTTGTCGTTCTCCCGCCACGGAAGTTCGGTGTGATCGAGCGAAGTACCAGTAAGTGTCTCGATGATTGACAATGCTTCGCATTGAAAGCGTGCGCGAAGGTCGCTGTCGTAGCTTGCGCCCTGCCCATCGAGAACATCCAGGTAGTTTTGGACGCCTGCGCAATGCGCGACGTTCGAAGGGTTTAGGTGATTCGCGATGAGTGCCAACACTGTCAGGGCTTCCGCCGCGGTACCATCACTCGTCCCAAACCAACGTAGACTCCGGCCGCCTTCAACGAGCAACCGCATAACATCAGGCTGATATTCCGTATGCACGACCAATCGAAATAGGGTCTCCCAAATTCGCCGGCGGAGCAACTCCAACTCGGGTGTCCACACCAAGGTAAACCGAGTGAATTTGACGGTCCTTGACCCCTCAGCAGCAGTTTTGTGAAACTCGAGTCGCAAATAGCTCTCCGCAACCTTCAAAAAAAGCTTCGCGAACAAAGCATTCGTACCGCCCAGTGCACGATTTGCCATGATCTCGATCACGGCGATTTGGCGATAACAGCCTCGTCTAAACGAAGGAATATCAATACCGAAATCCTCGCTGAGCAGTTGTGCCACTCGATCGTAATGCGCGGGCACCTTCTCGATGTAATTACAAATCAGCTCCAGCGCCATTGACAGATTCTCCGCGTCTGCACCTCGAAAGCCTTGCAGAATGGCGAGGAGAGACTCTGGCTTGATCATCGAGTTTTGGGGACCCGGAAGCCCGGGAAGCGAATCATCCGTGGACGCAACGGCCAGCGTATCAAGCTGCTGCTTCACGAACAACAATGCTTCGGTGGGGCGAGCTGGTGCAAACGTGGCAATGAATTCGACGAATGCGGTGCGGTCGTCGCGCATGGCAAATGCATCCCAAGCGCGCACGACGTGTTTCTGAACTTCCTCAACGAGCACGCTGCTTTGGAATGTACTTGTGACTGGGTTCAGTGCATCAACAAGTCGATTCCGGAACCGAGGAAACAGCTCACTCAAAAGCACATCGAACGGCAATAGCTTCTTCTTGAAGAATGCGAGGTAAAAGAGGTATGTCGCCAAAACCTGGTCGTTGAGCTTGACGACGTCATTTTCGTATACGTCGACCAATTCCAGATGGTGCAATTGCATTACACCTTCCCTGAATGCATCCGACGTAACACGGAACGCCTTCTCGATTACCGTCATCTATTCGCTATTGGCATGATCGATCACGCGAAAAAACGCGATAATTCCGGCAGCCGCGAGAATGTTTCTGTTGTCCAATGCTTCGATGTCATTGCGGATGGAGTCGAAGTACGTATCGTACAGGCTGGACGCATCTTTTATGGATTCGAGTGTTCCGTTTTCCTTTGTGGTTTTTGCAGCCATGAGCGCCAAACGAGGATTGCCTTTGGCGATATCGTTGATTCGGTCGAGGAAGATTGGGTTTTGAATATCACACTGGCTACGAATGATTTCGCGAATTTCGTCCTTCGAGAACGGCTCGAGTTTGAGGCACTGGGGGGTGCCATAGGGACGCACCGCCGAAATCACCTTATCCAACGCGTAGTCTCGAACTGTGCAGACAATCTTCGTTTCGCGACTGTCGTTCGTCTCGTTGAGGACATCGAGCACATACCGCAATCCCGTCGTTCGGTTTGCATCGTCGACGATAATCAGATATTTTCCAGGCGGTCCGAAATAGGCGCGAACATCCTCGTGAAGAGGAAGCCCTCGATTGTGGATGCAGTGAACCGCGAATCCTGGGATTTTCGCCACAAAACGATCCGCACATTCGAGGGCGAATCTGGTTTTGCCCACGCCGGCCGAGCCCGCGATGATCAAAAGCGACGAGTCCTGAAGTGCGTTGAGCGCTTGCTCAATCTCCGCCGCACGAAAATGAAATGCAGTGTCAACCGGCGGCGTGAGGTGATTTCTACCGTATTGGCGGACGAAATCGGCGGGTCGCAGAATCTGTCCGGTATCGACTTCGATTCGCAAAAAGTCGCGAGCGATTGTCGGGTATTTGCGGTACAATTCCTGCGCGATCGCGCCCAATCCAAGCATCAAACAATCGACGCCGTGCTTTTTGCACTCGTCGAAAAGTTGTGCCTCTTCAGCATTGTCGAGTTTCTCGGTGAAGCAGAGAATGATTTCTTGGATGCGGCCGACCGGAATGCCTGTTTTCGCCTCATCGAAACATTTCTTCAAGTCCCCCAAGAGCTTGCCGCACGTGCCAGACTGTTGCGTCGTGTATTCCGCAAAAACGAACTTGCCATTGGGCAACGAGATTCGCGTGTCGGGCGTGCCTGGGGCCACCTTGCTTATGCCGAATGCGGCGCCGACGGGAGTGAGTCGCTCGTATCCGCGTGCATGCAGCAGTGTGTCGCACACGCGTTGAAATGTGGCTGCGTCGGTGGCGGCGAGCGCTTGTTCGATGCGGAGGAGATTGGACATGCTGCGCCTCTTGTAGGACCCTTACGGAAATCGCGTGATTTTTCGTGATGGTTCAGCGATCCATTCGCGCAATTCGGCTTGAAAGGGTTTACCGTCATTGGGCCGCAAGTCGACATCCGCGTACGTGAGTCGTTGAAATGGTCGAAGTTCTGCAGGCGCAGTCTCGGGTTTCTCGAAATACTCCCGCAATGACTTCGCGTGCTCCTCGAACTTCTTCCCCTTGAAATAGGTCGGAATGTGCATCAGGTTCGCCCAGGTTCCCGTATTGATGTAATAGCCATTCTCATAGGAAACCGCACGAGCAAGGTGCGTGTGGCCAGCAATGACGACGGCAACGTCCTTGTCATCGCGGAGCGCATTGCACACGTATTGTTC
>CAYSYX010000734.1:0-4256 GCA_964435055.1 uncultured Polyangium sp.
CGAGGTCCTGATCCGCCGTGATCTGCGCGTTGTACTTCTTGTTGACGATCGCGTCCTTGACCTTGTCGACGTCGAGACCGAGCTCCTTGGCGTAACCGAGGAGGTCTTCATCGGCGAGCTTCTGTTGGTTTTTCCAGAGGAGGTCGTACGCATCCCAGAAGCCCTTTTCGCCCTTTTGCGCGCGAGCTTCGAGGGTGAGCTCCGAGGCGGGTTCGGCGCGCGGATGCATCGGAAGCGGGTTGTGCTTCCAGACAAACCGCACCTTGTCGCCGTAGGTCTTCATGACCTCTTCCATCGTCGGGACGACGCGGCTGCAGAAGGGGCATTGGAAGTCCGACCATTCGACGATCGTGACGAGCGCGGTCTCGGGGCCCTTCGCGGGCGAATTGCCGACGGGGACCTTCCAAACCGTCTTGTCGTCTTGCGCCGGATCTTGCTTGGCGGGCGTCGGAGGAGCCTTCGCTTTGTTCTCTTGCGAGAGTTTGGCGTAGACCTTCTCCGGCTTCGTGCCGCTCGCGATCGCCTTTTGCGCGGCCGCGAGTTGCTCGTCGATGACGGCCTTGAACTTGTCGATCGGTTGAGCACCGGACAAGAGGATGCCGTTGATGAGCGAAGCGGGCGTACCGGACACACCGGCGGCCTTGCCTGCTGCGAGGTCCGCGTCGACCTTCGCGGCAAACTCTTGCTTGTCGAAAGCAGCCTTGAACTTCGCCTTGTCGACGCCGGCTTGAACCGCCCACGCTTCGAAGTTTTCCGGCGTCAAAGCGCGCTGATTTTGGAAGGCTTGCTCATGGAACTTCCAGAACGCTTCCGAGCCCTTGAGACGGAAAACCGTTTCAGCTGCAACGGATGCCGGACGAGCGCTCTTGTGGAACGGAAGGGGATTGGACTTCCAAACGATACGCAGTTTCTGCGGACCGTACTCCTGACGGAGCTGCGTCAACGTGGCTTCGACCTTCGAGCAGAAGGGGCATTCGAAGTCGCTGAAGAGCACCAACGTGACGGGCGCGTTGCGCGAACCCCAGACGGGATCTTTCGACGAAACGGGGATCGCTGCGTCCGCGTCATCCCACGTTCCACCGGCACTTGCAGACGCGCCGTCCTCCATGACATTCGCGCCGCCGGCGCGTGCGCCCGCGCCACGATCCACGCCCCACATAAGCGCCATACCGGCCATGAAGCAGAGGAGGAAACCGACAATCGCAGTTCCTTTATTCATGTTTCTTCTTCTCTCTCTTTCCCAATGTGATGCTCGCCGTCCCGCAGGGTTTGTTCTTTGGAACTACGAGCAAACCTGGTTCCGACTTGTTTGTCGGAACGAAACTCTTTGTCCTGACGAACATTTCCGAACGTTCGTCGATTCGTTTTTCTCGACACACCACCGGATTCGCGTGCGAACCCTCGAGCGTCGTCGTGTTGCCGGAGCCGCTTTCGGCGGCGTCGGCTGGACTTCGAGAACCACGGTCTCGAAGCTTGTAGGTCCCTACCGAACAGCCGGCGAATTTCACGTCTTCGTCGGAAGACCTGAGATCGCGAGTCGTTGCTGTGGTGGGCACTCCGAAACTTTCCGAAGCGCGTGAGCTCGAGGCTCGGCGCTTGGGGCCTTCAGCTTCGGGGCGGATGGTAGATCTCGCGGTCAAACCCGGTAAGGGGCGAGCCGAGATCCATGAGCATCGGGGGAAGCTCGACAAACGGTCGCGAACGCATGACGGATGCTTCGCTCAAAATGGCGGGATCGACGTGGACCCAAGACAAACCGTCGAGTTGCGGGCCGTCGTGGGATGCATTGACAAACGGACCGTGTTGGATCCCGGTGCATGACGGTGCGGCGTCGATACGCGCATCGGTCATGGGGTGAACACGGTTTGGCGCGACAACCGTGGCCGCGCGGGTGTCACACATCGCCGCGACCTGCGGATCGTGTTCGTCCGAGCTGCCCGCGTTGACGGGTAGGGTGCGACAATCTTCGGCAGGGTTTGTCTCGGCGGCATGAACCGCCGCGAAAACCGGTCCTACGGCCGAAATCGCGTCTCCGTCGCAGATCGGAATGATGGCAGCCATCGCTTGCAAAGGCGCGATCCAAAAGGCGGCGAAAAACGCCACCATGGCCAGCCCTCGCAACAGCGCGCAGCGCAACATCGTTGGAAGAGATACACGAGAAGAGTCCGACTGGCAATTGCGACTTACGTTACGTTGTCACAAGCGAAAAATTGACGTCCATGCTGAATCTTGTGTGCGCTGGAATAGTCTACCTAAATCGATGTATTGCAAAGCAGCGATACAAACTTCAAAACTTAGAAAATTATTAAATTTCAACAGGTTATAGAGGCGACTTCGTGGGAATCCAAGTTGCTTTTATTACAAAAACCCTGACCTCGGTTCGAATTGACGTGAATTGAAATACGAAAAATATCTGCAATCACTTTCTTGGCCCACTTTATCCTACATGTATACCTTTATCGCATGGCTACCGTCCCGCTCGACTCCAACCGTGTATCCCGCTCCGCGTCGTCGCTCTCCGACGCCGCGGGCAAGTCCAACAAGACCCCCGATGAAGATCGCGCGGTGTCTCTGTTGGGTGATGATCTGCCGCGTCCTCTCGGCCGGTATCTCCTTTTGCGCAGGCTTGCTCGAGGGGGCATGGGAGAGGTTTTTCTCGCCTCGACCATGGGCATCGAAGGTGCGGAAAGGCCCATCGTCGTCAAAGTCATTCGTCGGGATCATTCGACTGATCCGAGTTTCATCGCTCGGTTCTTGGATGAAGCCCGGGTTCAGGCCCAACTGCAACATTCCGGCGTCGCTCAGGTCATCGAAGCTTCGCTCGATGACGCCACGGGCGAACCGTATGCCGTGGTTGAACACATCGAAGGCAAGAGCCTCGGGGATGTGCGGAGTCGGGCGTTGTCGCTTGGTTATCGCATCTGCTGGGCCGACGCGGTCGCTGTGGCGACGATGATCGCCGAAGCTCTCTCCCACGTGCATGAGCGCAAGGATCCCTCGGGACGGGGATTGGCCATCGTGCACCGGGATCTGTCGCCGCAAAACGTGATGGTCAGCTACGCGGGTGAAGTGAAGATCATCGACTTCGGCACGGCGCGTGGACTGAATCGACGTTGTCGCACGGTCAGCGGGGTTGTTTTTGCCAAACCCGGGTACGTCGCACCGGAGGTCGCCAATGGAGACACCGGGGACGCTCGTGTCGACCTTTACGCTCTCGGCGTGATGCTGTGGGAGCTCTGCGCAGGACGCCGTTTCTTGCAAGGCGACGCTGCCGTGCACATGTCCGCGGTCGCGAAAAACTCCATGAATCTGCCGCCGATCGCCAATGAAATCGGTGCGCCGATCGACCTCGACGTCATCCTCGCCAAACTCACGGCGTTCAACGTCGAAGAACGCTACGTCGCAGCTCGTCTTGCTGCGCGTGACCTCGCCAAACTTCTTGCCGCCGCACCTCCGCTCCCCGGAGGTGAACGCGGTGTTCGAGCTCGAACTGCAAACGTCATGGCCAACCTTTTTCCTGCCGAACCCGGTAAGTCTCGGCGCGAGTTTGCCCGCCTCGTATCGGCCGCACGCGCTTCGATTCCCGCCCCCAGCACCAAGGAAGAACCCGCGGTTCTTTCGGACGCACCGACGCCCCAACATGGTGTTTTACCCGGTACACGCTTGCGTCTCGTTCGCGAGATCGGCGGCGGGGCCAGCAGCGTCGTTCATGAAGCCGAACACGTGGATCTCGGCCGTCGCGTCGCCGTGAAGATCCTCGCCCCGGAACATGGTTCGTCCCCGGAATACGCCGCTCGTTTCCGTCGCGAAGCTCGCGCCATGTCGCGCCTGCACCATGAAGGGCTCGTTCAGCTGCACGACTTCGGTCGGGCCGGCGATGGACGCCTCTACTGCGTGATGGAGCTGCTCGAAGGCGAAACGGTGGAAACGCTGCTCGCGCGTGAGCACGACGTGGATTGGCAAGCCGCCGCTCGCATTGGTGTGCGCGTGTTGGCGACGCTCGAAGCTGCGCATTCGGCGGGCGTCGTTCACCGCGATATCAAGCCGGCCAACGTCTTTTTGACCAAGGACGGCAACGTCAAAGTGCTCGACTTCGGTTTGGCGCACACGCCCGAAGACATCGGCGAAGCGGCGCTTGGCGCGCCAAACGGCGAAAACGCCGCCGCCGCAGGGTTCACGCTGTTTGGAACTCCGGAATACATGGCTCCCGAGCAAGCCGCTGCGGGACGAGTCGACGGACGCGCGGACCTCTACGC
>CAYSYX010000735.1:0-4251 GCA_964435055.1 uncultured Polyangium sp.
GCGCTTGTTAGCGCGCGGAGCGACCGTGGAAATCACCGCGTGCGTTTTCAATTCCGTTGCGCGCAATTCACACGCCGCGGCATCAATCCCGATTGCCCCCAATTCCCCGGACTGGCACCCAATTCCGTTGCGCGCAATTCACACGCCGCGGCCTCAATCCCGATTGCCCCCAATTCCCCGGACTGGCACCCAATCCCGCTTGCGCGCAATTCACACGCCGCGGCATCAATCCCGATTGCCCCCAATTCCCCGGACTGGTACCCAATTCCGTTGCGCGCAATTCACACCCCGCGGCCTCAATCCCGCTTGCCCCCAATTCCCCGGACTTGCGCGCATCCTCGCCACCCTCGGCCATCCCCTCCGCGATACCTCAAGGCCTCCTTACGGGGTAAGGCGAGGCACGTCTGGACGGTGCCAGGCATCCGCTACACCCTCCGCCAGCCCCTCCGAGATACCCCAAGGCATCCGCTACACCCTCGGCCAGCCCCTCCGAGATACCCCGAGGCCTCCTTGCAGGGTAAGGCGAGGCACGTTTGGACGGGGCCAGGCATCCGCTACACCCTCGGCCAGCCCCGTCACGATACCCCGAAGCATCCTTGCGGCGTAAGGCGAGGCACGTCCGGATGGTGCCAGGCATCCTCGACACCTTCGGCCAAGCCCAACCAGATACCGCGTCGAGACTTTCGCAGCGTCAAAAAATGGACTTGCCGTATCGTTAGACGCCCTGTTACTTGTTCTTCAAGTTCCTGCACCAAGACACGACGGGGCGGTAATGTCAAAGGATTCGGAGCAAAAGGCCATCATTCGCCACAACGACGAAGGTGACACTGTCAAAAATTCGTCGACCTCGGACTGGCTCTTTGGAGACAGCGAAATGGCCCGACGTATCCGAGCCCTCGATTGGTCCGCCACTCCGCTCGGACCGCGCGAACATTGGCCCGCTCCGCTGCGCATGACCGTGAACCTCGTCCTGTCGAGCAAACTCCCGATGCTCATCTTGTGGGGACAGAAACTGATTGCGCTGCACAATGACGCGAGCTTGGAGATTTTCGACCAGGAGCAGAAAGCCGTTCTTGGGCGGCCGATGCCCGAAGTATGGCCGGAGCAGTGGCCCAAGTCCGAAGCTCGAATCATGGCCGTCATGGCGCGCGGAGAATCGTTTCATCAAAACGTGTCGTTTCCCAGCCGGAATCAAGCTCGACCGTATCTGGCCCATTTCGCCGTGACCGATACCCCCATCTATCTCGAGAATGGCTCCGTCGGCGGTGTTTTGGCCATTTTTCAGGAAACGACCCAAGCCGTCGAGCATTTGCGGGCGCTCGAACGAACCCAGGCCACGCTGCAGGCGGCCGTGGCGAGTTCGCCCGATGCGATGGTCATTGCGGATGCCGACGGAAATGTCGTGACGATTAATGAGGCATTTGCCAAGTTTCATCGTTTCTCGAACGAAGAAGCCTCTCGCCGCACGCCGGCCGATTACGCGGCGACGTTCGATATTCTCTTGCCGGATGGTTCGCACGTACCCCAAGCCGAGTGGGTCATTCCACGGGCATTGCAGGGCGAGACCGGCGTGAACGTAGAAAGAACGATTCGTCGGAAAGACACCGGCGAATCGTGGACGTGCAGCCTCTGCTTTGCGCCGACACGAAATGCCCAAGGCGAAATCATGGGTGCCGTCGTATCGGCGCGCGATACCACCGAACAGAAGCGGGCCGAACGAGCGCTTCGCGAAAGCGAACTCAAGTATGCCACCATTTTTGAAAAATCGCCTTATGCGCTGATCCTCGTCAGCGCGCCGAGCGGTACGTGCTGCGCCGTCAATGATGCGTTCTTGCGTCTATTCGAGTTTTCGCGGGATGAAATCTTGGGAAAAACGGCTGCCGAATTGAACTTGACCAACGACCAATCCCAGCAGGAAGTCTATGCGCTGCTGGTCGAAAAGGGGTCGGTCCGTGCCTTCGAATGTGTTCGTTACACAAAACATGGACGGAAACTCAATGTCGCGATTAGCCTGGATTGGGTGCGGATCGAAGGCGCATTGTATGTATTGACTACAGTGGAGGACATATCGGCGCGTCTGGAAGCGGCCGAGTCGAAACGATTGTACCTCGAATCCCAAACGCTCGACAAATTGAAGTCCCGCTTCTTGGCCAACATCAGCCATGAATTTCGCACCCCGCTCGCCTTGATCCTCGGACCGACCGAATTGTTGCTCGCTTCCCCCGACACGCCCGAGGGGGTTCGTCGGCACCTGAGCACCACTTCGCGTAATGCCCGGACGCTTTTGGGATATATCAACAATTTGCTCGACCTTGCCAAAGTGGAAACCGGGCAGCTCACGCTCGCGTATGCGGCAATCGATGTCGCGTCCCTCGTCCGCGTGGCGGCGAGCCATTTTCAAGGGCTGATTGTCGATACGGATTACGACTTCAAGTTGGAAATGCCGCCGCGGTTGATCGCCGAAATCGATCCGGAGATGGTGCAACGCATCGTTTTGAACCTGCTTGCCAATGCGTTCAAATTCACGCCCTCGAAAGGACGTGTGCGATTGACGTTGAAAGAAGTCGAGGACCGCGTGCGTATCGAAGTGGCTGATTCCGGGCCGGGGATCCCGATTTCGTCGCGGGAGCGGATTTTCGATCGGTTTGGTTCGTCCAATCCCGGGGCGACGGGGTTGGGGTTGGCGATCGTTCGCGAGTTCGTCGCGGCACATAGGGGCACGATTTCAATCGACCAAGCTCCCGATGGTGGAGCGTTGTTCATCGTGGACTTGCCCGCCAAAGCGCCCGCGGGATCCATCGTTGCTCCCGAACCAACGGATACGCCTCGCCAGGCCAAACCATTGCCACCGAATTCCCCCGATGTCGGAGCGCGCAAACCAAAGCTCTCCTTGACGGCACCGCTCGTCTTGGTGATTGAAGACAATCTCGAGATGAATCGTTTCATCGTGGAGAGCTTGAGCGATCGTTATCGTGTCGAATCGGCTCATGACGGCGACGAGGGGCTCGAGAAAGCGCGTCGGTATTCGCCGAATCTCATTCTTTGCGACTTGATGATGCCGATCAAGAGCGGCGAGGAATTCATTCGCGAGGCGCGCCGCCACCCGTCGCTCGAATCGACCCCGATCATCGTGCTCAGTGCGAAAAGCGACGATGCTTTGCGTATTCAGCTCTTGCGCGAAGGTGTCCAGGATTATTTGGTCAAACCCTTCAGCGTGGAAGAACTGCGGGCGCGCGTCGACAATTGGGTGGTGCGTTGCCAGGTGGAAAAAGAAGTCCGTGAAGCTGAAGAAAAGTATCGCGGGATCATCGCCGTTTGCGCCGATGCCATCGTGGTGATCGACGAAAATCAGGACATCGTCGAATGGAATCAAGGAGCGGAAAAAATATTCGGTTATTCGCTGGATGAAATCTTGGGGCGACAGGTGAACACCTTGATCCCCGCTCGATACCACAAGGCGCATCAATCGCACATTCATCGGTTCGCGGACGATGGTCGGGAAGCGCGGATATTGGACCACTCGCGGACGGTTGGTCAGCGCAAGACGGGCGAGGAATTTCCCATGGCCGCGACGATCTCGCGCCTGCGGATTCGCGATCAATGGCTCATGACTGCGGTCGTGCGTGATATCTCCGAAGAAAAGCGGCGGGAAGAAGAATTGAGCGTGTTGGCGTCGATTGGGGCAATCCTCGCGTCGCTCCGTGGCGAGCAGCCCTTGCACGACGTCGTCCGTACGCTCGCCCGAACCTTGGCCGATTCCGCGGCGTTGTATTTACTCGAAGGCGAAAAGAACGATCAATTGCGCCTCATGGCATCGGAGAATCGTAACCCGGCCGTATCGGCGTACGAAAACAAGGTCCACCAAACGTCTTTCGTTCCCGGGCCGACGCATCCCATTTGGACCATTCTGAAATCGCGTCGAGGTCTCATCATGGAGCCGACGGCCGAGTTGTACGCGTCGCTCGAGCCTGCGCCCGCATATCGAGACGCAATGCAGGCGGCCAATCCACGCAGCATCTTGGCCGTGCCGCTGGTTGCGGGCGATCGTTGTTTGGGTATGCTGCGTATTGGGTCGGCGTCGCGAATCTACGACCCGCGCGACTTGGCGCTCATGGAAGAAATTGGTCGCCGTTGCTCGTTGTTCCTAGAAAATGCGCGTTTGCATCGCGCCGAGCAATTGGCGATCCGCGCGCGTGACGAGATTTTGGGCGTCGTGGCGCATGATCTTCGTAATCCCCTCGGCGTGATTTT
>CAYSYX010000736.1:0-4239 GCA_964435055.1 uncultured Polyangium sp.
CAGCAAATTCGATGGTCAAGGGTTTGGCCTCTACCAAGTGGACAAACGATACCATACACCGGTGGGTGGTCCGGCGGATTGGGATCACATCGATCAGGCAATGGGGATTTACAAGAATACGTACAACGAAATCAAGGCGAACAACCCGGGATGGACGGACGAGGAATACATGGCGGCGGCGCTCGTCGGGTACAACAGCGGTCCGGACAATGCCCGTACACGTCCGTCGAGTCCAGCGGCGTGGGCGCAGCTTGATGATGGTACGGCGCACATTGCGGATCCGAATGGCGATTATTCGCGCGACATTTGGTCCGAAGCGCAATGGTACGCGAAAAACCTGAAATGGTAATCCACGCCCGAATCGAGGAGTGTATTCATGAGTTTGCTGGTGGCTCGAAAAGACGTGGATATTTGTACCGGACACGATGCCTGTCCGCCGCGCAAAGCGATTGAAGGCAGTCCCGACGTGTTCATGGATGGACATGCAGTGGTGCGCTTGGGCGATTTATGGGAGACGCATGGTTGCCCGGCGCATTCGCCGCACAAAGGAAAGGTCATTCAAGCGTCGGATGAAATCACGGTCAATGGTTTGCCCGTCGTTCGCGTGGGCGATCCGCTCGATTGCGGGAGTAAAGTCAAGACCGGGTCGGACAATTTGTATGCCGGCGGCGGTTTGACGTCCAAGACGGAGACCGCCCCGGCCAAACCCGCGCCCGACAAACCCGCACCCGACAAACCTGCCCCGGCCAAACCCGGATCGCCATCAATTTCGCCGGAAGGTCAAAAGCAGATGCAGGCGATGTTGCAGCGGGCGAAAGCGGATAGCACGGGGCGTCGTCCGGATGGCAGGTGTTATTCGCACGTGGCCGGATATCTGGATCAGGAAAAATACGGGAAGCTCGGGCAAAACTTCAATGCGCACGTACCGTCATCGCATTGGGCGGAGGCGCGGCAATTCGGTGAATACATGAACCAGGGCGACCGATTGGAAAAAGCCGGGTTGCAACGATTGCCCATTACCAATCCGTACGATGCGCCTCCGGGTTCCATCGTACTCGTGCGCGCAGGAACACCGGGAACGCGACATCCAACGGCGGGGGATATCGCGATCAAAGGTGAAGGCGATATCTTCTACAACGGTGGCGAAATGAGTTACGGCGGGCGGCAGAACTTCCCGCCGGGCAACAATCACGTCATTGGGATTTACGCGCCAAAGTGAATCTTCGCCATCCACACAGTTTGGTACGCCAAACGAGCGCCCGACGCTTGACGCCTTCGGTTCACTTCAGGTAAGACTCCCGGATTGGTAGTTATGCGAATCATTTCATCCCCTCCGTTTGCAACGACGTCGTTTGTTTGGCAAGAACAACCCGAACAATGGACGCTGACGGTCGTTTGCAAAGCGACGTTTTCGCTCGAGCCGGGCAAAGCGGTCGTCGCGGCGGAGCAGGATGCGATCAACGAACAGGACAATCATTGGGACGATGATCCGCAAAAGAGCGTTTATGCGCCTTCGGATCTCGCTCCCTACAAGCCGAATCCCGAAATCATGCTCGTGGGAAGCGCTTATGCTCCGCGAGGCGAACCGGTGCGTTCGCTGTTTGTCCGGGTGATTGTGGGCCAATTCGATAAATCCATCGAGGTTCACGGCGCGCGTACGCTCGGGCCCGAAGGCGTGCTCGCGGATGGCCCCCGCTGGACGCAAATGTCGCTTCGTTACGAGCGAGCTGCGGGCGGAGAAGGGTCGTGGAATCCAGTCGGGGTCGATGCGTCGGTGATGGATGGTTATGGTCGACGTCATTGGCCCAATTTGCAGCCTCCGGGGATTCTCGATGTTGAAAACGGTGCCGGCATTACGCCTGTAGGATTCGGCCCCGTCGCGGCTCGATGGCCTATGCGTCGGGAAAAACTTGGCTCGCTGGACGCTGCTTTTGCTGATGGTCGCTGGATGCAGACACCGATTGGAATGGATTTCGACGGGTTCTACTTTCAATCGGCGCCTGCCGATCAGTTTGTCGAGGAAATTCGGGCCGACGAGACGATCATCCTCGAGAACCTACATCCGAAAATCGAGCGGCTCGTGACGCGTTTGCCGGGCATCAAACCGCGAACCAAAGTCGAAATCGTGGGCATGCCGGCATGGGAATTGACGCTCACGGCGGATACGCTGTGGATTGATACCAATCGTTCGATCTGCACCGTGACATTTCGCGGCCAATTGCCGTTGGATGGTCGGGACCAACCGGGAACGATTTCCATTGGAGTCGAATACCCCGGCGAACCCGTGCGATTCCCGGATGCGGCGCCTCGAGCGCCGATGCCAAGTTCATCGATCCTTCAAGAAGAAACCAATTCCGATGATTTCGATTTGACCCAGACAAACGCTGACGTTTTGGACGGAGACCGACAAACCGCATTGCCGTTCGTCCCGCCTAAACCATCGGCTTTGCCTTGGGATCAAGGAGCGAAACCTCCGCCGGTCGCCGCTTCGCCGACTGCTTCTTCGCCACCATTGCCGCCGAAAATTCCGGATGAGTTTGGCGAGACAAGTGTTTTTCCCGTTCCTGCTGCTCGGGGACGAATGCCCACGTGGCTCGGTCCGGGTGGGCAGGCGCCGCCTCCCGTTGCGCCTCCGGCTCCGCCCATGCCGCCAAGCTCCGCACTTCGGACGACAGCAGCACTTCCCGGCGTCAAGGTGCCGCCTTCCGTGAACGCGCCGGCACCGCCTCCTCCTGTGGCGCGTATGCTGCGGCCGAATGAAATGGCTCCGCCGAATCTATCGCAGGCGAGTCATTCGCCGGCAAATCGGGAGATCGGTCCTTCTTTTGCGACAAACGCGCGTCCACCCGCACCGCCGTCCGTGCCGACTCCGCTTCCAGTCACGAGGTTATCCGGCGACGAACCGCGAAATTTGCCGGGAATCAAGCCATCCGAGCCGAATTTCATTCCCAGTATGGGGAACAATCCGGCGTATGTTGCGCCTCCGCCGGTTGTTCGGAGTTCGTCGCCGGGGACGGGGACCACATTGGGACAAGCGGCGGTTCTTGCGGCACAAAGTGCGAAAAATAAGCCGTCGACGTCATCGTCATCGTCTTCATTTTCGGCTGTGGATATGGGAAATCGCTCCGTTCCCGAGCCGCGAGTCTTGGCAACGGCGGCATTTCTCGGGGCTGCGGAGGCGTCCAATGCGGCGGCGACGATGCCGACGGTCGAGCACGAAGACAAACCCATTACGGACAAACCATCCACGACGTCCGTGGGTTCGACGTCCGCACGAACCTTGATTGATTTGCTGTGGTTCGACCAAGGTTTGCCCCCGCGCCTCAAGGAAAACGCAGCCTGGAAACGCATTCTGGAGAATGATCCGAATCCCGAGGAGAAGGAGAAAATTGACGCGGATGGGTTTGTCGAACCGGATCTGACCCGGCCGCAAAAAAGACGCCCGGCGCCTGCACCGGAAAAAACGCCCGAGCAAAAAGCAAAAGAAGAGAAATCGCGCGTCTCCAAAGTTTTGTCGCGCGGCGCCGCGATCGTCGACGTCGAACATGCGCTGTATTCCGCAATCAATGACGACGGAGTGCTCGAAGCGCCGCTTTGTTTGGTCAATGGCGATATCGAATTTCCATTCGATGATGTGGAAACGTTGAAAGTGCTGACGAGCGCCGCGGCCCCTTTGGCGACGGTCGACAAAAAGCTCAAAGAAACCATTGATCTGGCCAATGAAGCCCAGGGTACGCCGCTTGGTCAATCGCCCGAAGTCGCGGCGAATTTTTGTGTGCGTATTCGCGATGCCTGGAGCAAGGCCAATCGGCACCTCGCGCCGGATTACCTCGACGTGCATTCTCGACGCGTGCTGCTCGAGCAGCGCAAGTATCAGATGCGGGAGATTGTGGGAGCGCAATGGATTCGAGCGGTGTTACACGGCGTCTCCGGGGACAAACCCATTCCGACGTATGTGCCGGCGGAATTGTCGAAGAAGCTGCCGCTCTTCACGAAATTCCCGGTGCGCCTCATCGTCGAAGTTCTGCCGCAGCAGGATCAGAGTGAAACGCATACGATTGCGTTGCGCGTGCAGGCGCTCGCGCGATCCATTGCGGCGCGCCCGAGGCGGTAGTGACGCATCAATTGCAATACGATTGGTATTCGTTGTACCCGCGGGTCCAATCACCGTCGGCGTAGCTGCCATCGCCGTTCGGATCGCAATAACCGCCGGGGAACGTCATTGGACAACCATTGGTT